>DATLAN010000102.1:0-20201 GCA_035527455.1 Thermoguttaceae bacterium | reverse complement strand
GAACATGGCGTCGAGGATGAGACCTTCGTTGCCTGTGGCGCCCTTCTCGGTCTGGCCGAGCGTGGCAACAACGAACTTCGCGTTCGGCGCATTGAAGTCCTTGCGCAGCTGCTTGATGAAATGGACAAGATTCTGCTCGTATCGGCTGGCATGTGCGGCATTGTAGCGATCCTTGTCGCCTTGCCAGAAGAAGAACCCCGCGACCTCGTACCCCTTCGCATCCGGGTAATACTTGTCGAGTTCGGCCAACACCGTCTTCGCGTTGGCGACGTCGCCGTCGTATTGCATGCCGGCGTACCAGGTGATCTTCTCCGGCTCCGTGCCTTTCTCCCATTTGGCCGGCGAATCCTTGTAGCCGGCGTAGACGAAGGTCTTCGTTTCTCCAGTCTTATTGTCCGTCTCTTCGACCTCGTAGCGCTCGCTGCCCGGCGGCAGCAGGTCCCAGCCCAGGCTCCGGTTACCGATGCAGCTTTTGAGGATCAGAACCGGCTCATCAAGCGCGTTGCCCAGGTGGTGCCCGATGCCGATCTCCGGGCCAATCCTCCCGCCCTTGATGGTCAGCCATTCGTTGTTGAAGACACTCATGTCGCCGGTGCCGCTCGACATGACGCGCACATTGCGGACATCCTGGCGTTCGGTCCAGTTGCCGGCTTCATCCACAAGGTAGGGGTACTTGTTCTTCTCCTTCACCGCGCGCTCCAGCGAACCCTCCTTGTCGCCGGCCACATTGCCCATACCCAGCATATTGGACTGGCCCAACAGGATGTACACCTGCACGGGCTTGGTCACGTCGGCCGGCTTGCCGTCCGGGTCGGGCAGTTGATCGGGGATCTCGGTGGCAAAGGCAGGCAAGGCGAGTAGCGCCAGCACCACGGCAGCGATTTGGGAAAACAATCGAGTTCGACCGCAGGACGTCATGGGAAGTCTCCTGTGGGTGGGGGTTCGTGATTCAGTCTGGCGTCACACCCGCCAGACTCTCAAACACAAACCGTTTGGTGGTAGGATGTTCCGATTCTATCACACCGGATTGTCGGCTGCAAACAACGGGTCGCTCGCGCCGTTTCACACCAGTCAAGTCAAATAGCATGCGAACCTCCGCGGCTTTCAGCGCATCGCATGGTTTGGTACACTGCGGGTCCAACCACGGGGGTGCCATGCGACGGGTGTTTTCGGAATATCGACTCTTCCTCCAGGAGTTCTGGCGGAACTACCACACCACCGGGGCGATTCTACCCAGTGGGCGGTTCCTGGCCTCCGCGCTGGCACGATACGTTCGCCAGCCGACCGAGACGCCGCGGCGGATTCTGGAGGTGGGGCCGGGCACCGGGTGCGTCACCCGGCGGATCATCGCCGCGATGGACGACGACGACCGGCTCGACCTGGTCGAACTCAACGACCGTTTCGTCGAGGGGCTGCGCCGGCGTTTCGAAGTCGATCCGGTCTTTCGTCCCGTGGCCCCGCGCGCCCGCGTGCTGCACTGCCCGGTCGAAGAGCTGGCCCAGGACGGGACTTACGACCTGATCATCTCGGGCCTGCCGCTGAACAACTTCACGGTCGACCAGGTCGAGCGGATCTTGGCCGCGTTGACCGGACTGTTGAGCCCGGGCGGAACCCTTTCGTTCTTCGAGTACATCGCCATCCGTCAGGTCAAGAGGCTGATCAGCGGGCGCGAGGAACGCCAGCGGCTGCGGGGCATCGGCCGGGTGATGGGCGCGATGCTGGACGCCCACGAAATCCGCCGCGACTGGGTATGGCTCAACGTGCCGCCCGCTTGGGTGCATCACGTGCGACCGTAGTGTCGCGGCCGCAGCCCCCCCATGCATATGGGCTTTTCACTTGCCCGGGCCGCAGCCGGCCAGTATATTTGACTTGAGCGTTCTCGTGGTTTCGGGGCGAATTCCTTTCTCGTCTCAGACCGACCACCAGCCCGCCTGGTCTGTTGCAGATACCCCTCAACAGGAGGTTTTTCGATGGTGCGACGCGCCCCGGTTCTGCTTCTGGCGTTTCTTCTGCTATGGTTCGGGTCGATCGCCGCGGGTGCCGCCCAGAACGAGGCGGCTCCCCCGAACGACGACTACTACGAGCTGTACAAGCTCCTGGTCGACACCATGGACCAGGTCGAGCGGAACTACGTCAAGGAGATCGACCGCCGCGAGTTGATGGAAGCGGCCATTCAGGGCGTGTTGGGCAAGCTCGATCCTTACTCCACCTACATCAATCCCGAGAAACTCGGCCAGTTCCGCAGCACGGTGGAAAGCGAGTTCGGCGGGATCGGAATCCAGATCACCGTACAGGGGCCCCAACTGAAGATCATCAGTCCGCTGGTCGGCACGCCCGCCTATCGGGCCGGCTTGATGGCCGGAGACAACATCGTGGAGATCGACGGCGAAAGTACCGACGGCCTTTCACTCGACGAGGCGGTCCGCCGGCTGAAGGGGAAAGAAGGCACCGAAGTGACGATCGGCGTCATTCACGTCGGTTCCTCCAAGAAAGAAAAGGTCACCGTCCGGCGCGAAATCATCCACGTCGAGACCGTGCTGGGCGATCGCCGCAAAGAGGACGATTCCTGGGATTTCATATTGAAGGGCGAAGAGCAGGTCGGCTATTTGCGCGTCTCCGCGTTCAGCCGCGACACGGCCGATGAGATTCGCAAAACCTTGGAAGGATTGCGTGACGGCGGATTGCGCGGGCTGATCCTCGATCTGCGTTTCAACCCGGGCGGGCTGCTGACTTCGGCCATCGAGGTCAGCGACCTGTTCGTGGCCCAGGGCCGGATCGTCAGCACGAAGGGCCGCAACAGCCCCGAGCGGAAATGGGACGCCCACGAGAGCGGCACCTTCGAGGACTTTCCCATGGTCGTGCTGGTCAATCGCTACAGCGCCAGTGCCAGCGAGATCGTCTCGGCCTGCTTGCAGGATCACAAACGGGCCGTCGTCATGGGCGAGCGGACCTACGGCAAGGGCAGCGTGCAGAACGTGATCGAACTGGAGGGCGGCCGCAGCGCCCTGAAACTGACCACCGCCGGCTACCGCCGCCCCAGCGGAAAGAACATCGACCGGCACGGCGGCGACGAAAAAGAAGAGTGGGGCGTGACTCCCGACGACGGATTCGAGCTGAAACTCGATGACGACGAGATGCTCGGACTGATCGAGTACCGGCGGAAGAGAGATGCCCTTCAGCCCAAGAATGGCCAGCCGAAAGAACCGGACGAATCGGACGGGCAAACAGAAGAGCCGCCGCCACCGCAGGACGATCCGAAGCCCAACGGCGACGGGCCGGCCGAGGACAACGGTAACATCGCGAGCCCCGAGGACCAGCCCGAGGACGAGCCCGAGGACCAGCCCGCCGATGAGCCCGCCGATGAGCCCGAGAAGGCCGAGTTCGTCGACCGGCAACTGCAGACGGCCGTCGAGTACCTTGTCGAGCAGTTGGCCGAGGCCAAGCAGGGATGAAAATCCTCACGCTGGAGACGACCTGCGACGAGACGGCCGCCGCGATCGTGACCGACCGGCTCGAGGTGATCGCCTCGGTCGTCGCCTCGCAAGACGATCTGCACGGGCGGTTCGGCGGCGTGGTGCCCGAAATCGCTTCCCGAGCGCATGTCGAACGGATCTTGCCGGTGATCGACGAAACGCTCCGTCGGGCCGGTCTTCGGCCGGCGGATCTCGACGCGGTGGCCGTGGCCAACACGCCGGGGCTGGCCGGCTCGCTGCTGGTCGGACTGGTGGCCGCCAAAACGCTCTGCGCGGCGCTGGACGTGCCGTTGATCGCCGTGAACCATCTGCAAGCCCATATTTACGCCTGCCGGCTGGCCAGCGGCCGGGACGTGTTTCCCTGCGTGGGGTTGATCGTCAGCGGCGGCCACACGAGCCTCTACCACTGTGCCGGCCCGTTGGAGTTCGAGCTGCTCGGTGCCACGATCGACGACGCGGCCGGCGAGGCCTTCGACAAGGTGGCCGGCATGCTCTCGCTGCCCTATCCCGGCGGACCGTCGATCCAACGGGCGGCCGAACGGGGCAATCCGAAAGCCTATCGATTTCCCCGATCGTTCCTCAAGGACGAACAGCGCCTGGACTTCAGTTTCAGCGGACTGAAAACCGCGGTGCGTTATCAAATCGTCGGTCCCGGGCGGCAGGATTTTTCGCAAATCGAACTCGACGACCGGCAGGTGGCCGATCTGGCGGCCAGCTTTCAAGAGGCGGTCGTCGACTGCCTGGTCGGCAAGGCGTTTGCAGCCCTGCGGCGGACCGGTTTGCGGGTCCTCTGCGTGGGCGGGGGCGTGGCGGCCAACGCGAGACTCCGGCAACGGCTGGGCGAAGAGGCCGACCGCCAGGGCGTCGAACTGCACATCGCCCCGATCAAGCTGTGTACCGACAACGCCGCCATGGGAGCGATCGCCGTCGAACGATTCCGGGCGGGGCTGTTCGAGGACCTCGACCTGGACGTTTGCCCGGCCGGCTTGCATCAAGAAGAACGCCAAAATGGCCGATTTACTCCTTGACAGTTCTCCCAACGCGGCAGAGCCGCAATCAAACGGCGGGCAAGCCCGCCCGCTAAACGTTGCTATCACGAGCAAACTCTAATCCCAATCCCCAATCCCTAATCCCTTTCCTGAGCCCATGCCCAATCCGCGTGCCGTTGTCCTGGATATGGACGGTCTGATGTTCAACACCGAGGAGATCTACACCCTGGTGGGTATCGATCTGCTGGGCCGGAGGGGATGCTCGTTCTCCGACGAATTGAAAGACCAGATCATGGGTCTCCGTCCGCAGGCCACCTTCGAGGCCATGATCCGGTGGCACAAGCTGGACGAGTCGTGGGAAGAACTCGCCCGGGAGTCGAATCGGATCTTCGCGGGACTTTTGGACGAACACCTGGCCCCGTTGCCCGGGCTGTTCGAGCTGCTGGTGGTGTTGGAGCGGTCGGAGATCCCGAAGGCGATCGCCACCAGTAGCTGCCGGGAATTGGCCGAGGCCTGCCTGAGGCCGTTCGAGCTTGGGTCGCGTTTCGAGTTCATCCTCACGGCCGAGGACGTCACCCGAGGCAAGCCCGACCCGGAGATTTACCTTGCGGCGGCGAAGCGGCTCGGTTTGCGTCCCCCCGAGACGATGGTTCTGGAAGACAGCGAGAACGGATGTCGCGCGGCGGCGTCGGCCGGCGCCTTCACGGTGGCCGTGCCGGGCGAGCACAGCCGCGGGCAGGATTTCAGTGTTGCCTCGCTGGTGGTCGACAGCCTGGCCGACGCCCGATTGTACGAAGCCCTCGGCATGGGCGCGGCCTAACGCCCGCCGACTGCGTTCGGCGGGGTCTGGGCGCCTCCTGCCGGCACTGCCAGCAGGACCGTGTTCGCCTTGACGTCCCTCCGCCGACCGTGTTACACTCCCGCTCGCACGGCCGGGTGTTTCGGCGGGTGTTGCTCGGCCGGCGAGAGATCGAAAGGATTCGATTCTTCGATGAGCACGAAGCTCTCTCTTTTTCGGGGTTTTCTGCCGATTTCCGGCGGCGACGGCCGGCACCCGGCGCGGCTGGGCGGTCCGATCCGGGGCGTGTTGCTGGACATGTGCAACGTGCTCTACGACGCCACGCTCTGGCGGCGATGGGTGTTGCAGTTGCTCACCCGCCTGGGACTGCACACCAGCTACCGCAGCTTCTTCAAGATCTGGGACCGGGATTATCTCGACGCCGTCCACCGCGGCCAGCGGGAGTTCTGCGAGGCATTCGAGGCGTTCCTGGCCTCGGCCGGACTCTCCCGGGCACAGATCGACGAGGTGGAAGGGGCCTGCCAGGCGCGTCGCCGGATTCTGCAAGAGGGCGCACGTCCCTTGCCGGGAGTGAAAACCACGCTCGGGCGGCTGCACAAGTCGGGGTTCGTCCTCGGCGCCATCAGCAACTCGGAATCCCCGGCTTCCGTTCTGCAGCAGCAACTGGGTCGATTCGGGCTGGACAGACTCTTCACGACCGTCATCTCCTCCTTCGACCTGAAACAGACCATGCCCGAAGAAATCTGTTACCGCACGGCACTGGAGTCGATGAATTATCCGCCCGCGCAAGTCGCGTTCGTCGACCACGACACGGCCGAGTTGGCCGGGGCAACCGCCGTGGGAATGCCGACGGTGGCCTTCAATTTCGACGCCGACGCCCGGGCCGACGCTTACCTCGATCGCTTCGACGATCTGCTGGAAGTGGTCGGAGAACCACGCCCGTTGGCCGCCGCGGGATAGAGTTTTACGTTGTGACTTTCGTGGGGCACGTTTCCAACGTGCCTTTTCGGTTGTAGGCACGTTGGAAACGTGCCCCACGCACCTCAAGGAGGGCACGCGTGAAACTCCAGATCTTCGCCAGACGCGATCTGATCGAACGCCGGCCGAAGGGCGAGGAACCGGCCGTGCTCTTGGAAGGATCGTGGGATTCGGGGGCAACCTCGCCGGTCCATGGCTCACTGGACGACGCGATCGACGGGCGTTTCGACTGGATCGACCGATTGGCCGCCGATTGGGCGGAAGCGACGGCCGAGGCCGACACGCCCTGCTGCATCGACGGATCGCGGCCGGACGGCATCTCGGCGGCCTATCTCAATGCCCTCGGTCTGCGATACTACCTCGTCAAGCTGCTCCGCGTGGTGACCTACTTCACCGAACTGCGGCCGTTGCGGCCGGGGGAATGCGTGGAGCTGACGGCCGCCGCCGAACGAGACGACGACTATGGGCAACTCATCTCGCAGCTTTGCCTGGCCGCCGGCGCGCGTTGTCACGTCCGGTGGATCACACAGAAGTCACCCCGCGACGACCATTCCCCTCCGCTCGCCTTCTGGCGGCGTTGCGTCGAGCGAATCAGCCGGGTTTGGCGGCCGGTTGCGGATCGCGGCCTCGGGCGCCCGCGCGTGGTCTTGTGCGGAAATCCCCGCCTGCTCGACCCGATTTGCCGCAAGTTGCTCGAGCGTCGCTGCAACCTCTGGTGGCTGTACGACCGATTTGCGGTGAAGTCCTGGTTCCGCTGGCAGGCAGCCGGCGTGGGGCAACTCGTCTGCAATGCGGGCCTGGGGCGGGCCAACGGGTTCCGGACACCCTCGGCAGCGATCGTGCCGGCCGGCGGCTTCCGTTTCCGTGGTGTGGACCTCGCTGCGCCGATCGCGAACTGGCTGGCCCGGCGCGTGGCCACCCGCGGACCAAGGCAAACCCGGATGATCGAGCAGATCGACGCCCACTTCCGCAACGTGCGTCCCGACGCGTTGGTGCTGGACGAGGACGCCACGCCGCTGGCCCGGGCCGCCGTGGCGGTCGGTCGGCGATACGGCGTCCGATCGCTGGTGGTGCAACACGGCGTGCCGTGCTGTCGTTTCGGTTTTGCCCCGTTGGCGGCCGATCGGATCCTGGCCTGGGGCCGTTCCTCGCAACGGCAACTGATCGACTGGGGCGTGCCGCCGCAACGGATTTCCATGACCGGCTCACCGCAACACGACCATCTTTTCGCAAAGAAGCTCGCAAGAGAAGACGACGCCCACGCACCGTCCCGGCCGCCGCGAATCCTGCTGTTGGCGACGGTTCCCCCGCGCGACGAGCGACCCGACGCGGTGGCCTTGCACCTGACCGGCCGCACGTACGCCGAGATGCTCCGCCTGGCGTTTCGCGTCGTGGCCGGCATCGACGGGGTCGAGTTGATCGTCAAGTTGCACCCTCGCACGGCGGACGATCCGGCGGTTCGGTCATTGCGGGCCGAACTGCCCGGGCTGCGCAGCCGCGTGGTACGACGCGGGTCGCTGGAGAAATGCCTCGACGGGATCGACTGCGTGCTCAGTTGCGGATCGAGCGCCGGGGTGGAGGCCACGATTTGGGGTGTGCCCGTGATTCAACTGGTGCCGCCGGGTGCCGGCGAGTTCCTGCCGCACGAGAGCTGGGGGACGACCGGGACCGCACGTGACGAGAAAGGGCTTCAAAGACTTCTCGCCCGGGTGCTCGTCGAGGGATGGCGACCCGCGGCCGGCCCCGATCCGAACGTGCTGGCCAATCACGATCGCCCGGCGGCCGCCCGGATCGCCGAGGAAATCCTCGCCACGGCCTCCACACCCATAGTAGCCGTCCATAGTAGCCGTCTCGCTCCGCGAGACGAAGCCTCATCTCGCCCGGCGAGATGACCGTATCACATGACCCACGTGAAAGATGTCCACGCCCGCTGAAGCACTGCTACCGACCACGATCGACCGTCCGCTGAACGGCTGGCGGCGGGTATTCGGCGACTGGCTGGTGGTCGGTTCGGCCACGGCCGTGTGTCACGTGTTGGGTGCGGCGACGAGCCTTCTGTTGCGATGGCTGCTCAGCCCGGCCCAGATGGGGATCTGGCAGGCCCTGAAACTCTTCCTCAGCTACGGCAACTACGCCAACCTGGGAATCAGCAAGGGGGCCGTGCGGGAATTCAACGTGGCGCTGGGCAGCGGCCGAACGGATCGCGCCCGCCGGGGATTGAATCTGGCGTTCACGGTCAACATGCTCACCAGCGCGCTCTACGCCGCCGTGCTCGTGGGCGTGGGACTCTGGATCGCGTTGACCGGCAACAGCGTCTGGGCCACCCAGTGGGCCGTCGGATTGCTGGCCGTCGGAGCGGTGGCCGTGCTGGTCCGGTACGTGACTTTCCACGTCACCATCCTCCGCGCAAACCAGGACTTCACGACCACGTCGCAACTGTCGATTCTCGAGGGCCTGCTGACGCTGAGTGTTTGCGGGCTGGCCACCTGGCGCTGGGGGTTGCCGGGACTGTACGGCGGCACGCTGGTCGTGCTGCTGGCATCGCTGGCGTTCATCCGGCGACGTGCCGCCGCCGTGCTGCGGCCGGCTTGGGACACGGCCGAAATCCGCCGGCTGATCGCCATCGGCGCGCCGATCCTGCTGGCCGGCACCGTCTCGTCGCTGTTCCGCTCGCTGGACAAGCTGATGATCCTCGCCTACCTCAGCGATCGCGAGTTCCAACTCGGCTGCTACTCGGTGGCGTTGATGGTCACCGCTCAACTGTTCGGTCTGGGCAACGTGCTCTCGATGGTGACGGGTCCTCGCTACGGCGAGACTTTTGGACGCACGGGCGACCGCCGCTGCGTGGCGAGGCTGGCGGCCCGGGCCGGCGAGTTGCAGGCGGCGGCGATGGCCCTGCCGGCCGCGTTGGCCCTGATTGCCGCTCCGCCCGTCTTGGCCCGGCTGCTGCCCGACTACGAAACCGGCCTGGCACCGCTGAAGTACCTCGTGCCCGGGGCCGTCGCGCTGGTGCTCGCGCTGCCGGGAAGCCAATACCTGATTGCGGTCGGCCGACAGCGTCGGGCACTGGCCGCCGTGCTGATCGCCACCGCGGTGGCGGTTTTAGGGAACCACTTGGCTCTCTCCGGAGGCTACGGCCTCTCGGGCGTGGCCGCCGCGACCGCCGCTGCATACGGCGTCTATTTCCTGCTGGTCTCGGCCGTTTCCTTGTGGGGCGACCTGGACGGTTCGGCACGCACGCGCTACGTCGCCATGCTCGCACTGGCCGTGGGTCCGACCGTCGGATTGGCTCTATGGCTGGGGCACTCGTCTTCAGCCGCCGAAGCCCATTGGCCGACGGTCGCAGCCAACGCGGCCGCCGTGCTCGCCGTTTGGGGCCTGACTATCGCCTGCGGATGGCATCGAGGCGGCTGGGGCAAGGAATTCAGAGGAACCCGACAACCATGAAACGCCCTTCGCTGGCCGAACTCGAACTCCGCTGCCAGAAGCCGGACTATCGGCGCGTGGGCAACTGGATGGCTCGACGGGTGAGCCGTCCGGCGGCGTTGCGGATTACGTGGCTGATTGCCCCTTGGGGTATTTCGGCCAACATGGCCACGCTGGCCGCCTGGGCGTGTGGCGTCGCGGCGGCGGCGGGCTTCGGCTGGGGAACGATGTGGGGATTCGCCGCCGGGGCCGCACTGCTGCAGATCTGGTATCTCCTGGACCACGTCGACGGCCAATTGGCCCGGCTCTGCGGCACCGCCTCGCTCGACGGCGTCCAGTTGGATTACCTGATGCACCACACGATCCACCTGCTCGTTCCGCTGGGGATCGGTTGGGGGCTGTTCGCGCGGACGGCCGAACCGCTTTGGGCGGCCGGCGGCCTGGTTTGGGGACTTGCGTTGCTGCTTCTCACGTTGCACCACGACGCCCGATACAAGGCGTTCACTCAACGGCTCAAGCGCGTACGGGGCCTTCTGCACGTTTTCGGCGGCGGAGGCGCACGGCCCGTGCCCCAGCCTTCCATTCCCCGCCGACCGCTGAAGCTCGTGGGATGGGTGGCGCGAAAGGCCTGCGAAATGCACGTGATCGTGAACGTGCTCGGCCTGGCGGCGCTCGTCCAATGGCTCGTCGGCGATGGGCGCTTGCTCGTCGCCCGCACGTATCTCGCGGCGATGGTTCCCGTATCGGTCGGCGTCGTTGCCTGGACGTTGGGCCGATCGCTGCGAACCGGCGCCGCGGAGCGGGAGTTCGCCGCCTGGTACCGCGTGCCGCCGGGCCGGAACCTGATCTTCGCCGACGGCTGGTGGCACGTCGAGCCGGCAGAGGAGTGTGAAGGAGGGAAAGGGAAGGGCCACGACGAAACGGCGGGCAAGCCCGCCCGCTAAACGGTTCAATTGCAGCCGACAGCTAGACGGTTCTCTTACCATGGGGTTGCGTCAAGCATGAACGCGCCCGAGTGCGCCGCCTGTATCGGCTGTACGGCTCGTGCGGGCGCCGGTAAGGACTGCCCGGAAATTCGTGGATACGTGGGCAGGAAAACGGACAGCCATCGACCTACACTTGTAGGGATGCGCGGTGCGTTGAGTCGCAAGTCTTTCTCGGTTGCGGCCTCGGTGGGGGGGCTTCGCGAGAAACGCGGGCGTTTGGCGGCGCCGGGCGGCCACTTCGACTCTGCGGACTCCCGCCGATCCCGCTTGGCAACCTGAGAAGCAACTTGAGATTCCGTCGATGCGTTTCTTGTCCTTTACCGGTGTGCGGCGAATATCCACGGCGGTCATCGTGGGGATTCTCGTGGCCGTCTCGTGGTTGTCGCCGGATCGGGCCGCTTCTTTTCTGTTGGCCGGTCTGTTGGGCGGCGGGCTGGCCGCGCTGGCCGTAGGCTGGTGGAGCGGCCGGGTGCTCTCGCAACGGCTCGGCCGGATGAGAAACGCGGCCGAACAGCTCGCCGGCGGCAACCTGGCGCACCGCATCGACTCGCCTTTCGACGACGAATTGGGGAAAATGGCGCACGTCATCGACGCAATGGCCGACGAACTCCAACGGTCGGACCAGGAACTCCGGCAGGTGTTCGCCGGCCTGGAAGGCAAGATCCGAGAGCGCACCGCCGAGCTGGAATCGCAACGGGAACTCCTCAACAAGGAAGTCGCCACCCGGCGGAAGACGGAAGAGTTCCTCAGGCAGCACGAACGGCAACTCTGGGAGAGCAACACGCAGTTGACCGACGCGCTGGAGCGGGAGAAAGGCATCTCGGCCGAGTTGGAGGCCCTCTCCAAGGCCGCCGAGGCCGCCAACCTGGCCAAGAGCCGGTTCCTGGCCAACATGAGCCACGAAATCCGCACGCCCTTGACGGCCATCATGGGCTACACCGACCTGCTGATCGAAGAACACGGCGACCGGCCGGCCACCGTCGAGAAGCTCCTGGTGATGAATCGCAACGGCCATCACCTGCTGGAAATCATCAACGACATTCTCGACCTCTCCAAGATCGAGGCGGGCCGGCTCGAGGTGGAAATCATCGAATGCTCGCCGTGCGAAATCATCTCCGACGTGGCCTCGCTGATGCGGGTCCGGGCAAGAGCGAAGGAACTGGCGTTCGAGGTCGGGTACGCCGGACCGATCCCTAAGACCGTCCGCACCGATCCCACCCGGCTGCGCCAAATCCTCATCAACCTCGTCGGCAACGCGATCAAGTTCACGATGGCCGGGGGCGTGCGGCTGGTGGTCCGGCTGGCCGATGGGACGGACGCCGACGGGCTCCTGCAATTCGACGTCGCGGACACCGGCATCGGTTTGGACGACGCCCAGATGGCCTGTCTCTTCCAACCGTTCCAACAGGGCAACGCCGCCACCGCACGCCGGTTCGGCGGCACCGGCCTCGGTTTGACCATCAGCAAACGATTCGCGGAAATGCTCGGCGGCGACATCACCGTACACAGCCGGCCGGGCGAAGGGAGCACTTTCCGAATCACGGTCGCCACCGGGCCGATCGACGGGGCCGAGATGCTCAAACCTTCCGAGGCCGCCATGTTCAAGGGATTGCCCGGCGAGGACCATCTCGATTCCGCGCCGGACGGCGGGAAGCTCGATTGCCGGATCCTCCTGGCCGAGGACGGCCCCGACAACCAACGGCTGATCGCCCTGGTCCTCAGAAAGGCCGGCGCGGAAGTCACCGTCGTCGAGAACGGGCAGCTCGCCATGTACCAGGCGTTGGCCGCACGCCACGAAGGCCGTCCCTTCGACGTGATCCTGATGGACATGCAAATGCCCGTCCTCGACGGCTACCAGGCTACCCGGGTCTTGAGAAGCCACGGTTACGAGGGCCCGATCGTGGCCCTGACGGCCAACGCCATGGCCACCGACCGGACCGAGTGCCTCGAGGCCGGCTGCGACGAGTTCGCCACCAAGCCGATCGATCGCGGGAAACTGATCGACACGATCCGGCAGTGCACCGGCAGCGATTCCCCCCGTCTTTCCAGGTGACGGCGGGCGGGCTATTGACGGGCGTTGCGGCTCGCTGCTAGAATCACGCTAATCCTACAGTGCAGGATTGGAGAAAGTTTAGCGGCCGGGCTTGCCCGCCGTTGTGAAAGCAACGCTTTCCGCCCGGGCAACGGCGGGCAAGCCCGCCCGCTAAACACAATGCACTGAAACTGACGCAACTCATTGTTGGAGAAGCCACTTCTATCGGAGGTTCGTCATGTCGATCCCGAAACGATTTCTGCCGTTCGTCGTCGTGGCCCTGTGCTTGCCGGTCGTATCCGTCCGGGCAGCAGAAGATGGGGCCCAAGAAAGTCCGAAGAGCGAAGCCGCCGGCACCCCGTCGGCCGAGCAGATTGCCCGATGGATCGAAGAACTCGACGCCGATGCGTTCTCCGGCCGAGAGCAGGCCACCGCAAAACTGGCCGCCGCCGGCAAGGCCGCCATCGCCGCCCTGACCGAGTCGGCCACCAGCGACAGTCTCGAGGCATCGGGCCGATCGGTGCGGATCTTGCGAGAATTGTTCCAGTCGCCCGACGCCCCGACCAAGGCCGCCGCCGAGGAGGCCCTGGAGAAGATCGCCCGGGCAAACCACCCCGCGTCTTCTCCGCGGGCGGAGGAGGCGATCCGCCCCCCGGCCGAAGCCCCGGCTCTCCAGCCCGCCGGAATCGCCGTGGTCACCACCAGCGTCAGCATGAAGAACGTCAACGGCGTGAAGGAGATCACGGTCAGCGAAAACGACCGGAAGATTTCGATCAAGGACGATCCCCAGCAGGGCATCCAGATCGAGGTCACCGAGAACAAGGGCGGCCGGCAAGTCACGAAGACCGTCCAGGCCAAAGACGCGGAGGACTTGAAGAAGCAGGACAAGGAGGCCTACGATCTGTACCGGCAGTACTCCCAGGGCAACGCCGTGGGCGGCGCGATCCAATTCCGCATCCAGGCCGGCGGCATCGCGCCGGGCGGGCGGATCCAGATCCAGCCGGGGATGCAGCCCGCCTTCGGGCAGCCGATCCAGATTCTGCCCGGCCGCGCCGCCCTGACGCCCGCCCAACGAATCGAGGCCGCCACCCGGCAGCTCGAATTGATCGGAAAACAACTCCAGCGTACCACCGAAGGTGCCGAGAAGACCGACGAACTTCGGCAGGCGCTGCGGCAATTCGAGGAGGAACTCGAGAAGCAACTGGCCGAGGTGGAGAAGCACCTTGAAGAGAAGGCCGAAGGACCCTAAGCGGGGCCGGCGAATGTTTGCACGGTCATAGTAGCCGTCTCGCTCCGCGAGACGTGGCTGCATCTCGCGGAGCGAGATGGCTACTATACGCAATCCGTTCACGCGCCCTTGCGGCGATAGTAGTGAACATCGAGTTTTTCGTGCCGGGGATAGTAGTCGAGCATGTCGGCGAACTTCACCAGCACCCACGGCTCCGACGGCAGGCGGCCGGTCCTGTGGAAGACGATGCCCCCGGCGATGAATACGGCCGAATGGATCACCGCTTCTCGGGAGTTCATCAGGAAGATCACGTCGCCCAAACGGGGATCCCCTTCGAAGCGATCGTATTCACTCTTGACCTTCTGCACCGCGTAAGTCGTGTCGGCAAGGCGATCGTCGGGAACCTCGTGGAAGAAATTCAACGAGGTCCAGTGGCAATCGCGGCTGAGAGTATCAGCTTCTGCGAGCGGCGTCGGATACGTGTAGAGGCGACGCCGGGCGAACGGGGGCAGCAAGTGCGTGACGTCGATCTTTCCCCCTCCCGCACGCCGCTGGGCCTCGAGGATCGGCCGCACTTCTCGGACTCTGTTTCCCCTGCCCCAATAATCCACCAGTGACGCGATGTCGGTGTCTCGCGAGACTTCGAGGTAGACCAGAAGCGTCGAACACCGCCCCAGCGTCGCCAGCAAACGCAACCGTTCCCCCGCCGAGGGCAACGCGTCGCGGATGCTCGGAAGATCCGCGAAGAACAGGTAGTTCCCGTACCGATAGATCAGCGGCGCGACGAGTTCCCTGGTTTCGGCCGAGATCCGCGACGCCGCGAACCATGCATCCGTCGAGTCGGCCGCGAAGCGAAACGCGCTGCGCTGATCGGCGTTTTCCCAATGTTCGGCCAACGCCACGTAGAGCGCCGAGCGGGACTCGGGATCGAGCTGCAAAACGAAGTCGCGAGAAGGATAGATGCTCGAACCGTCGATCTCGCGGTTCTCCTTCGCCATCGAGACCAGGGTCCCGCGAAGCGACTTCGAGAGTCCGATCTTCTCGAACAAGGTGGCGAGCCCCGCCGAGTCGGTGCCGGGAAAATGCCACGCCACCTTTCCCGAACCCCCTTCCGCGGCTTCGGGGATGAGTTCCAGCGGAGGCGAAAGCGAGATCGGCAGGCACTCCAGTTCGCCCCAAGGTCCCGAAGGCGCCCGGAACGGCTTCGTGGCAAGTAGCCGAGGCCTCTGGGCCGCTTCACTCGCCGGGTTGTCGTCGGCGACCTCCAACGGCGCATGCCGATAGGAACTGACCACAAGAATCGTCGATACCGCAACCGCTGCCGTCAAGAGAACGAGCCACCACTTGGTCATTCTCGACGCGGCAGGGGCGGCATCTTTCCGCGGGAGTGCGTCCGGTAAGTCCGGTGAATTGACCTTGACACCCATCTGTCGCTCCGTGGCCGACGATCGACCTCTCCAATCTATTTCCGGTCCCTGCGAAACGCAAGGTGTCATTTGCGTCCGCCGCCCCGATTCCTTATGCTGGAGGTTCGAGTGGGGGTCCCTGAGGCGACCTCCCCGAACAAGACTTGAATCCAGAATAGGGAGGAAAAACGATGGGAAAAAGTCTGCACGACAATCCGCGTTTCGTCAGCGGTGCGAGTCGGCTTCTTCCGAGAGCACCGCGGCCTGCCTTGCTGGCAGCAACACTCTTCTTGATCGCCTCGCCGGTCCCGGCGGCGGAATTCCCGAAATTCGAATACCACGCCGTCGACAGCATCGGTGACAAGATGGGACAGACCTCTCTGGTCGACGTGGACGGCGACGGCGACCTCGACTGGATCGCCGGATGCAACCGGGGAGACGTCTGGTGGTTCGAATATCGGGCATCCGACGAGTGGGTCCGCCACAAAATCGGTGAAGTTGCCGGTACCGAAGTCGGCGGTACGGCCTTCGACGTCGACGGAGACGGCCGGGTGGATCAAGTCTCGGGAGCCACGTGGTATCGAAACCCGGGCCCTCCCTTCGACCGGGAATTCGAGAAGTTCTCCAACGGAGCGATCGCCGGCAGCCACGACAACGTGGCGGCCGACGTCGACGGCGACGGCCGGCTCGATCTCGTGGTCATGCGGGATTCCGCCGGGGTCTTCTGGTACCGGATTCCCGCCGACCCCACGAAGCCCTGGGAAGGCCACCAGGTCGGTCCGGCCGTTCACGGGGGGCTGGACCCGCGAGGCGTGGGCGACCTGGACGGCGACGGCGACAACGACATCGTCCGATCCACCGGATGGTACGAGAACGCCGACGGCAAGGGCCTGAAGTGGAACTGGCACGAGAATATCGACGGCGGACATCAAGGCAAGTTCAAGGACACGACCAAGTCCTGGGTGGTCGATCTGGACAACGACGGCGATGGCGACGTGGTGATGACCGACGCGGACAAAGGCGGTCGGTCGCATCGGGCCCACTGGTTCGAGAACGCGGAGGGAAACGGCCGGCGGTGGGTGCGCCACGCGATTGCCTCGGAGAAGGGCGACCTGCACACGCTCAGCGTGGCGGATTTCGACGGCGACGGCGATTGGGACGTCTTTTCCGGCGAGGGGCCGTTGGGCGGTTCCGGGGCCGAGGAAAAACGGCGGTGGTTCATTTGGGAAAACCTCGACGGCCGCGGGGGGTCGTGGAACGAGCACGTGATCCTGGAAGGTCCCCGGTGCCACGAAGGCGTGGCGGCGGACGTCGACGGGGACGGCGACGTGGATATCTGCTCGAAACCGTGGAACGGCAGCCTGCACGTGTATCTGAGGAACCTCTCCGCGGAAACCCGCGGCGACCGGTAGCCGAAAGCCGTTTTCCGCGTAGCCCGGCTGCTGCCCCCGTTTCAGGGGGGGGCTTGGCTGAAATCGGATCCCGAGGTAGCATTGGGTGCTGGATCACGGTGTTTGTCTCGTGGCACTCTTCGAAGCGGTAACCGGCCGGCATCGGGCCCAAAGACGCGAATCCAGCACGGCGGAACATGGATACCGGTGTTACGAGGAATCTCCTGGTGCTGTTGGCTCGATTCTTCAGCGGTGCCAGCGTGCGCTGGATCGACTCCCAGCCCGATACCTGCCAAAGGGTCTATTTCGCCAATCACACGAGCCATCTCGACGCGATCGTCGTTTGGTCGGCACTGCCGCAACGGATTCGCGCGTTGACCCGTCCGGTCGCTGCCAAGGACTATTGGACCGCCGGCCGCATCCGCCGATACATGGCCAATCGCGTGTTCAACGCGCTGTTGATCGACCGCACCGATATCAAGGTGCACCGCAGTCCGATCGACCTGATGATCCAGGAAATCGGCAATCGCTACTCGTTGATCGTCTTTCCCGAGGGCAGTCGCAGCAGCGGACGGGAGATCGGCGAGTTCAAGAGCGGCCTGTACCACCTGTGCAAGAAGCGGCCCGACCTGGAAGCGATCCCGGTTCACATCGACAACATGAACCGCATTCTCCCCCGGGGCGAGGTCCTGCCGGTGCCTCTGCTGACTTGCATCACCTTCGGCCCGCCGATCTGGCTGGAAGCGGGCGAGCCGAAGGTCGAGTTCCTTCGCCGTGCCCGCGAGGCCGTCTGCCGACTGAAGGAAATCGGAGCTTGAGCGGATGTCCAAGGAACCGTCAAGAATGAATCCGCCGTTTTGACACGAACGACATGTGGGACTGGAAAACACTGGGACTGGTCGTCGGGGTGCTCGTACTGCTGGGCGTTGCTACAGCGGTCCTGCACTTCGTTCGGCGTCGCGTCGATACGGGGTTGGACACGGGCGTGATCGAGACCTTCCGGGTGCGGGTGCGGGCCTGGTGGGTGCTCTTCTCGGTGGTGGCCGCCGCGCTGTTGATTCCCAGTCCCATCGCGACGGTCGTGTTGTTCGGGTTGATTTCCTTTTGGGCCCTGCGGGAATTCATCACGTTGACGCCCACGCGGCCCGGCGACCACCGCGCGCTGTTCTGGGTCTTCTTCCTCTGCACGCCGCTGCAGTTCGTGCTGGTGGGAATGGGAGAATACCGCCTCTACAGCATCGTCATTCCCGTCTACGCGTTTCTGTTCATCCCCGCCCGGATCGCCATCGACGGCGATTCCAAGCGTTTCCTCGAGCGAAGCGCCAAGATCCAGGTGGGGCTGATGATCTGCGTCTACTGTCTCAGCCACGCCCCGGCGCTGTTGACCTTGCCCCTGCCGGACGACGGATGGGGCTCTCATGCCCGGCTGCTCTTCTTTTTCGTGCTGATCGTCCAACTCAGCGACGCCCTGCAATTCGTTTGGGGGCAGATGCCCCGCGGGCATGTGATCGCTCCCTCGATCAATCCCGCCAAGACGTGGGAAGGACTGCTGGGCGGTGCGGCGAGCGTGTCGCTGGTGGGAGTCGTCTTGTGTTGGGCCACCCCCTTTCCGCTTTGGCTGGCCGCCATCATGTCGGCGGTGATCGCGGTGATGGGCTTCGCCGGTGGAATGACGATGTCGGCGATCAAGCGCGACCGCGGCGTGAGAGATTACGGCACGCTGGTCGAAGGCCACGGCGGCGTGCTCGATCGGATCGACTCGCTCTGCTTCGCCGCGCCGGTCTTCTTCCACCTCACCCAGTACTACCTGTGGCTGACGGGCACGTGATGACGCAGAGGAGACTTTGGGAAACCACGGGCCAGCGCAAAACACTTGTCCAATTGGGTGGCACGCCCTGAGGAACGAAGGGCGTGGTTCGGCAGGTTTTCCACGCCCTTCGTTCCTCAGGGCGTGCCACCCTCGCTAAAAAATGTACAGGTCATTTCTGCGAGGAACCCGATCACGCGGCGACCGCCGCGACGGCTGCCTACCGTCACCCGCCGCCAGGCCACGGAGAGACCGTCGGCGAGGGGCACTGATACGGTTGAGGCCGGGTGAGCTGGCTGCGGACCGGCGAGGAGAACGCCGGAGAGGATGACGCCGGCAGAGACGACGCCGGCGGGGAAGCGGTTGCCACGGCGGGGGGTGACTCCGGGCTGCCGGCAGGACGCCAGCCGGAGTCGGGAAGCTTCGTCGGTTCGGACGGAGGATCGACAAGCACCAGCCCTGAAGTTTCAGCCGCAATCACGCTTCCCGGGGCGTACGACACGGTCGGCTTGGGAACGCGATAGATCAGGTTCGGCTGGGGACGCGGACGGCGGTCCACCACGGCGAGCGTTTCCGCAGCAGGTGCGGCGGCCGGCGTCTTTTGCGGCGCCGGCATCGGCGAGCCCTGCTTGACCCAGGCCAGCCAACTCTCCTGCAACGGCCCGGTCCCGCCGACACCGTACTGACGCTCGATCGCGCCCGACCAGTCGCCGCCCTGAAGTCCGTCCGCGAGGAAATTCACGTATTTCCGCGGGCCGCCCTGCTGAAGCAGGAACGTGGCCAGCGAATGGCCTTGGGCGTAAAGCGGCATGATGTCGGCCGGATACTCCTTGATGGCGAACATCCGGTTGAAGGCGATGCCGCGGCCGGTGCGGAGGAATTCGTACAGTTTGTGGCGATGCTTGTTCCGTTCGCTGACGTGTTCGACGCTGCTGGCCGCCCCTTCGTCGGCCCAACGGGGCAGCGGACGGCGAAAATGGCTGGCCAGCACCGTGTGCAGAATCTCGTGCGGCAGCACCGAGTCGACCAGCCGCTCCTGCGAACCCTGGATGGTCATCCGCCAGCCGAACACCTCGCCGCGATCGAACGCGAAGGTGGTGGCCCCGCCCGGACTCAGCCGCGGACCGACCTCGATCGTGGTGAAACAGGGCTGCGACCAGTTGGGCATCGCCTTGCCCAACCACTCGACGGCCAGGTCGCGGCGATATTTCTCCGCCGCGACACCGAACTGTTGGGCCAGCTCGGGATCGGGCGTCTCGATGATGAAATTGGGCGTCCGAACTCGGGCGCCCATGGAAACGGAAAGGACGGCCGCCAACAATACGGCCTGAACTGGTCGAGCTTCCATGCTCTGGCTCGCTTCCTTGTCCTGAGGGGGGCGATCGGCCTGATCGGCGCGGACGGCCGGGCGTCATCTGCCCCCAGCAAGCCGCGTGCCAGTCGATCAGACCTCTGGTTTCTCGAATTCAAGCCGGTAAGGGCCGATTCCCTTGTAAAGTCTACAAGCGTGAATGTAATCCACGGCGGCGAAACCACAAACCCCAGTTCTTGCCCGGCCGTGCCAGCAGTGCTGGCGCACCTTCAATGGGGTTTCCATGGGGTGGCACGCCCTGAGGAACGAAGGGCGTGTTCTCCCGACGCTGCACGCCCTTCGTTCCTCATGGCGTGCCACCCTTCGTGGCAACG
>DATLAN010000101.1:0-31871 GCA_035527455.1 Thermoguttaceae bacterium | reverse complement strand
GGGCAAAATGAGAAAGCCCAGGGCAACGCCCTGGGGATCGGGCAGCAACCCGCACGCGAAAGCCCCGAAGGGGCGAAATGACCGGCGTCAGTCCCGAAAATGTCGCCCTTTCAGGGCTGGCATCTTGAATGGGGCGCCTCTTCACCCAGGGCGTTGCCCTGGGCTGTCATATCCCAGCCTTTCAGGCTGGCTCGAATTACATCAATTGGCCTGACGGGGAAACGTTCTACACCGACGGCGTTACCCGGAGGACCTCGGCCAATTTGGCGAGGGCTTCGAGTTGCTTCACGTCGATGGTGCCGATCACCAACTTGACCGACTTGGCCTGGGCGAGTTGCTTGAAGCCGAGCTTCTCGAGCTTCGCCAATACTTCCGCGGACAGGGCGGTGAGTTGCACCTGGATCTCGACGCGGCCCGCCTTGACCTGGAGCTTGCCGACGGCCAGATTGCCATCGGTGCCTTCCTTGGCCACCTTTTCGGCCAGACCTTGCAGCTCGGGCGCGAGCTTGTTGATGAACGCTTGCGTCTCGTCGGGCTTCTCGCCGGGAGTGTCCGCTTCCTTGTCCTCGGACTTCGCTTCACCCTGCTTTTCAACCGGGGGCAATGCCGGCCGGCCGGCGCTGGGAACGGGCATCGATTTCTTCAAAGCCATGCCCCCGTAGCTCGCCACGCTGCTGCGCTTTGCCATCGTCGCCAGGTTCATTCTGCCGCCGCGTGCGTCGGCCCCGAACACGCCCTCGTAGCTGACGCCCTCGGGCATCTCGACCGGCACGGCGATGGTTCGCGGCTGGCCGCCTTCGGTGATCCTCACCTTCTCGACCGCCACGAAGCTGGTGAACTGCGTGAGCAGGCGATACCGCAGGCCCAGCCCGAGAATCTCTTCCTTCGTGGCCGGGTCGGGACTGCTTCGTTGGATCCCGGTCAGGTCGCCGTGCATCAGGTGATCGACTTTCGCCCGGGCCCACAGCGGCGCGAGCACGTCGTTGCCGGGTTCCTCGTCCGGCAAGGTCACGTCGATCTTCCGCTCGAAGTCGCCCTCGCCCGTCTTGCCGCGAAGCGTGATCGTGCCTTGGCCGCCCTTCTTATAGCGCCCCTTGACGACCACCGGCGTGGAACTGAACAGGTCGGGAACTTGCATCGGGAAAAGCTCCTCGACATCCAGGCCGCCGAAGTCCAGGGCCACGTCGGTCAGCACGGGCGAGCGCACCCGTTCGTAGAACCGCTCGGCCGCCCCGGTGGCCTGTTGTTCGTCGAGGATGTAATGCACCTCGCCGCGTCCGGCCCGGGCCATGCCGTCCAAGAGGAAACGGTTGACCGAGCGTCCGATCCCGAAGGAGAATACCCGGGCCGTGCCGGCGTTCTGCTTCACCGCGTCGATGATCGCCATGTCGTTGCCCACGTATCCGTCGGTCATGAAGCAGACGATCCGCACGCGCTCGGGATCGTCTTGTCCGGCCAGGCAGGCGTGGATGGCCGTCATCATTTCGGTGCCGCCGCTGCCCTGGAGGCTTTCCAGGAAGGCCAGCGCCTTGATCCGATTATCGTCGGTATTGGACACCGGCTTGTCGAAGCAGAACCCCACGCCGCCGGAGAAGGTCATCAGGTTGAACGTGTCATTCCCGTGCAGGCCCTCGATGCAAAGCCGCATCGCCCGCTTGGCCGTCTCGATGGGGAACCCGCTCATCGAGCCGCTCTTGTCGATCACGAAGACGATCTCCTTGGGCACGATCAGTTCCTGCCGCACGCGTTTGGGCGGTTGCAGCACGATGGTGAAGAAGTTGCCCCGCTCGTCGGTGTGCGTGAGCACGGTGTCTTCGATCCGGTCGCTGGCCGTTTCGTAGACCAGCACGAAGTCCTTGTTGGGGATCGTCTTGCTCTGCTTGAGCTTGATCACCGCCTGCGTCTTCTCGGAATCCACATAGTCGACCAGCACGGCGTGCTGTTTCGAGTCGATCCGCCGCAAGGGCAGTCCGGCGTCGAGATTCACGGTGACGGAGATGTCGTGTCCGGCGCGGGTTCCCTCGGGCGTGACCGGCGGTGAGATCTTATTGGCGTCGGGCACCTGGTCGGTCGGCGGGGCCCAGCCGGTGGTCGCAGCCCCGGTCGGACTGCCCGGCATGTAACGCGGACCGACGACCATGGGGAAGTCGAACGAATACTCGCCGTCTTTCCACTCGAGCGTCTCGGTGTACGAGATCGTGATGTCGACCTGTTCGCCCGGCTCGATGTTGGCGACCGACTGGGTGAAGATGTTGGGCCGTTCCTGGTCCAGCAGGCTGGCGACCTGTCCCTGGGCCTTGGCCTGTTCGTAGATCGCCCGGGCCTCGCCGCGTTCCTTGATCTCGCCCACGATGATCCGATCGCCCACGGTCATGGTCATCTGGTCGACGGCGGCGTCCTGCGAGAGCGGGAAGACGTAAACGGCCTCGATCTTGTCCTTGAACGGGTTGTGGAACTGCTGCCGGACGGTCACCCGGGCGATGAACCCGGCCACGTCGGCGGTGACCTCGGTGTGTTTCAGCGGGCAGGATCCCAGGGGCGTGCCCTCCGGGCCGATGGCGTCGAGGCGTCCTTCGGTGATTTTGCCGCCCGAATCGGCCAGAACCGGTGCGGACGAGAAAAGGAGCAGAGGCAATAGTGCCAGACACAAGCAATTCGCGGCTCTCATGGGAACTCTCCTGGAAACTCGGTGGGAAAGATGATCCGTTGCCTTAGACGACACGGCGGGCAGTTTGGTTCCGACCTGCGCCGGCCGACCTGTGGCAACCACCATTGTGGCGGGTGCGGCGTCTGGCAGCAATAGCCCCGTATGGGTTTCGCGGCCGGTCCGGTAAAATGGTATTGGGGCGAGATTTGATAGTAGCCGTCTCGCTCCGCGAGACGAGGCTTCATCTTGCGGAGCAAGATGGCTACATTCGGACACCCGCTTTGACGACCTGAGCGAGGAACCGAGTTGGATCCCGATTCGCGACGCCGTTTCGACAAACAGTTGGAGTTGGTCTTGGAGCAACTTCCGCCGCTGGTGCACGAACTGATCGACCAGGTGCCGCTGCACGTGGAGGACTATCCTTCGGCGCGGACGATGGCCGACATGGGCGTGAGCGATCGGCGGCAGCTCTGCGGGCTTTACACGGGCATCCCGATCGACCAACGGAGCGTGCAGCACTCCGGCACGCTGCCCGACGTGGTCACCATCTATCGCGAAGGCATCTTGGAGTCGGCCCGGGACCGCAGCGGGCGAATCCGCACTTCCCGGCTGCGAGAAGAAATCCGCGTGACCATCTTGCACGAACTGGCCCATCACCACGGACTCGACGAGGACGAACTGGGCGACCTGGGCTACGGCTGACAACCCCCATCCAGCCGCTCGCGGCTTCGCAACTTCCATCCCAACAACAAGATCTCCCTCCCCATGAACACGTCCGACTCCACCCCACCCCACGCTCCCCGGCTCATCCGCATCTCCCCGCAGGACAACGTCGCCGTGGCCACCGCGACGATCGAGCCCGGCGAGTCGCTCGCCCTCGACGGGCTGACGATCATCGCCGCCGAGGGGATTCCCGCCGGCCACAAACTGGCCCTGATGCCGATCGCCGCCGGACAAAAAATCCTCAAGTATGGCGCTCCGATCGGCTCGGCCGCCTGCGAAATCCACCCGGGCGAGCACGTCCACACGCACAACCTCAGGAGCGACTACCTGCCCACGTATACGCTCGACGGGAGCAATCCGTTCTTGCGGGATGACTGAGGAGGCGTCTCCCCCGAATCTACGATATCCAACCCGATTCTCCGGAATCCGCGGTAAGATGCCGGGTGACGTTCGGACACTCCGGGGGTATAATGAGTTTCTGGATTGTGAGCGGCGGAGCCGCAACCAAAACGGCGGGCAAGCCCGCCCGCTAAACGTTACTATCACAAGTATTCCCATACTCCCGCTTCCCATGAGTTCGCGTGCAAAATCCGCTCCGTGCTGGGCCGCTGCCGTTGTCCTGGCGATGGGCTGGCTCCACCCCGTATCGGGACGGGCCGGCACCGTCGTGGTGCGCAACCGTACCGCCCAGACGGTCGATTTCGCGATGGCGCTGCCGGATGCCCAAGCGAGCCGCCAGAGCCTCCAACCGGGCGAACTGGTCTCGCTGCCCGTGGCCAGTAGGCTGGCGATCGGTTTCGACGCCGGGGGCAAGCCTCGGCAATACGTGCTGGGAACGAATTCGATCCATTACTTCTTCGTCCGCGACGGGCAACTCGATCTGATCAAGCTCGGCCTGGCCTCTCCGCCGGGCAACCAGCCGCTGCCGGCGACGCCCGTGGCCGCGGGCGATCCGCCGCCGATCACCGTGCCGGTGATGCTGCTGGTGGACGACGAAGAACAGGCCGTGCGGCACCTTTGGGAGCAGCGGCTCCGCGAGCGGCTCGCGCAGGCTTCCGCCATCTTCGAGCGTCACTGCGGCGTCCGCTTCGAGGTGGCGGCCGTCGGCACCTGGGACTCGCACGACGGCGTCCGCGACTTCAACACGTCGCTCAAGGAATTCGAAATGGAGGTCGACCCGGCGGCGGCGCGGCTGGCGATCGGTTTCAGCAGCCAGTACAGCATTCCCGTGGGGCGCACCCATTTGGGCGGAACGCGCGGCGCCCTGTATTCGCATATTCTCATCCGCGAGTGGTCCCAGCACATCGACGCCCGACAGCGGCTGGAGGTCCTGGTACACGAACTGGGCCATTTCCTCGGCGCGTCGCACACCCAGGAATACGACTCGGTCATGCGGGCGACCCTCGGCGACAAGTATTCGCTTTCCCGCCGTTCCCCGATCGGGTTCGACGCGCTGAACACGCTGATCATGTCCCTGGTGGCCGAAGAGCTTCGCAGCCGGCCCGTGCAAAGTCTCCGGCAACTCCACCCCACCCGAAGGGCCCAATTGCGCCAACTCTACGAGACGTTGGCCAGGACGATGCCCGACGATGACGCCACGAAGTATTATCTGCGATTGATTTCCGGCGTGACGTTCTTTCCCTGGACACCGGCGGCCGACCGGCAAGTCATTTCGCGGTCGGGTTATCGTAGACCGCCGCTTCGGTAATCACTTTGTGAACGTAGACGTCGTTCGGCCGCATGGGCACGGCGGGAAAGAGCTGGCACTCGAAGGCCAGGGCGATCACGGTCGCGTCGGGGCGAACCGTTCGCAGCAGCCGGTCGTAGTAGCCTTTGCCTTGCCCCAGTCGTCCCCCGTGGCAGTCGAAGGCCAGACCCGGCACCACGATCAGGTCGAGCTGGGCGGCGTCCACTCGGCGCTCGCGGCGGCTGCGGATTGCCTCGGTCGGTTCGAGAATCCCGTACGAACCTTCGGCCAACTCCTCCATGCTCTCGATGCGGAACAGTTCGAGTTCGTCGCCGGCGCAGAACGGGACCACCACCCGCTTCCCCGCTTCCCACGCCGCGGGCAGAAACTGCCGCGTGCGGACTTCCGAAGCGAAATCGACGTAGAACATCACCATCGCGGCACGTTCATACTCGGGAAGCGAGGCCAACCTCCGGCAGATCCGGCGGCTCAACCCGTCTTTGTCCGGTTGCCTTTTCCGACGATTGCGGGCATGGGCGCGGAGTTCCCGCTTCAGAGTCCGTGCGTCGTCCGGTCGTTCGGTCATGACACGTGGTCCTCGACGCCTGAAAGGTTTGGGGCTTTGTAGACCCGAGCCGGCATTCTATCACTCGAACCGGCGTCGGCAAGGCACGTCTGATTTGGACCGAGAGGCGACGGCAATGAAATGGCTCCCCCGTAGGTCAGGGCTTGCCCTGACAGAAGCGAGATCGAAACCGGGGACTATCAGGGCGAGATCGAAACCGGGAGCCGTCAGGGCAAGCCCTGACCTACTGGAGAATCGAACACAGCACCGCAAACAGCGCGACCAGGAAAATGGCCGACGTGCGGGGGAATCGCCTGACCAGCAGTTCGCACACGGCGAAACTGAGGCCGATGGAGACAACTGCAACCAGGCCGAATTGGACGATTGCCGGGGCTTCGACGGCACCGGCCAGAAGGAACTGCAGCGACACGACCAGAGGCAGGTGGATCAGGTAGACGTGGTAGGACGTGGCGGCCATTCGCTCGCCGATCCGGCTGGGCCGATTCCAGTACTTCTCCGCCACCGCAATCAGCAACCCGGTGAACGTCACGCAAACCAGACCGCGGAGCATCCAGAACGCGGCCAGAAACGGCGCCGGGCGCGGCGACGGCGGCGGGTGCAACTCGAGCATCCGCTGCGTCACTCCCAGATAAGCGGCCGTGATAAGAAGGCAAGACGCCAGCCACGGCCAAACGGGACCGAACGGACGAGGGCGAGCAAACCACCGGCCGCGAAAGGCGAACAGGCCCAACAGGAAATAGCCGACGTGAAACACCACGTCCGGCGAGCGGAACTCGATCAGCCCGAGAATGACCACCCAGCAAAAACCCACCTCGGGCAGGAGAATCCGCACGGCCGAGGCGATCGCGCCGGTCAGCACGCCGGTCAGCAGAAGCGCCGCGATGACCGTGAACCTGGAAGCTCGCCGCGGCGTGGTTTCGGCGGCGGTCGGCCGGAGCGTTCTCTTCACCGCACATCCGACCGCCAGCACGACGAAGAAGAGCATCAATACCGACACGAACCAGACGTGGGCGAAGAAATACGAGGCCGGGCAGCCAAATTCGTCCAGGTGGAAGGAACCGATCCGTCGCAACTGGAAGAGCCACCAGTCGGCCAGGCTCCGGGGATACTCCGCCGACCCGGGAAAGTGCGTGCGGCCCCAGACGTAGACGATCAGCGGGTTCAGGAAGAGGACCACCAACACCGCGGGCGCGACCAACTGCCGCATCTTGCCGACGAGGAAACGCCGGGCCCCCTTCGGCTGCAACGACGGCAGGGCGAAATATCCGGCCAGGAAGAACAGCAGCGGCATGATGAAGCTGTCCAGCACCAAGGTCAGCACCGCCATGGCCGGTCCGCCGTCCGGCCCCCGAGCGGGCCACATCGCCTCCAGGCCCAAGCCGCTATAAGCAAGCCCCGCGTGTACGACGACGACCAGGATCACGGCCAACGAGCGCACGTTGTCGCAGAACACGAGCCGTCGGGGAATCTCGTTTCGATCCGGCGAGGCAGAGCTGTCAAGGGTGGGCTGATCGGGTCTCATGCTGTCGCTACTCGGATCCCCGTTTGGCGATCAACTCCCGAACAACGGGGACGAGATCGATCGGCACCCCCATCGTCGTGTGAGTCGTCGCCTCATAAGCAGCCTCATCCTCGGCCATGCCTTGCTCGTCGGACTGAGTCTCGTAGTGTGCAAGCACTCGCCGAACGCGGTCCTCGTCCCAGCCTGCTGGATAAGGCGTTTTGCTCATGGCTTTCTCCTACGTCGTCGTAGCGCTCGTCGTGCCTTCGGACCGAGTTCGTAAGCCGTGATCACGAAGGTTCCCCTGTTTCCGGATCGATGCAGCATTGAAGATCGATCACATTATTCTACCATCCGCAGGCGATCCGTTGCTACCCACCTCGAGCGGGAGGCCGGACTTCTCACGAGCATTTTACGCACCCCCCGCGGCCGGCCCCGTCTACCACGCGATCTTCCACGCCGGCAACGCGGCCTGGACGACAGACAACATTCTTAACCGAACAAGTTTCGGCAATTGGCTCATTCCTCAAGCCAGGCACAGTTCGCGGAAATGCGGCCGGACTGAACGTGCGGGAATGACCATCGATTCGAGTTTGACGAACGCGAGACTGGGGGCTACACGTTGATGGGAGATTTGCGTCAATACCGCACGACACGCACGCAAATACAGACGAAAACAATCGTACGATCACGCGACGGGGGGCAGAATCGTGAGGCAACCGTGGAAGCGGTCTGAACATCGTCCGGGGCGGACCCGCCGGGGCGCCACGCTGGTGGTGGCTGTAATGTGCCTGCTGTTGATCACCGTCGTCGTCGCGTTCGCCATCGACATCGGTTACATTGTTCTGGTTCGCACGCAGCTTCAAGTCGCGGCGGATTCGGCCGCCATGGCCGCCGCGGCGGCCGACGTACACGAGCCGCTCGACACCGTGGTCGACGTTGCCCGAAAGTACGCCGGATACCACACGGCCGGAGCGGAAAAGGTCGACCTGCTGGCGGCCGACGTCGAACCAGGCGTCTGGGACTTCAACGCCCGCACTTTCGCACGGTCTTCGTGGAACCCGAACGCGGTACGCGTGACCACGCGCCGCGACCGGATGGCCGGCGGGCCGTTGCCGCTGTTCTTCGCCAGGGCGATGGGAGTCGATCGGATCGCGCTGAAGGCGGAAGCCACGGCGGCCTACCGCGACGACTTCGTTGGCTTCCGCATACCGCCGGGCGAGGAGACCGTGTCGCTATTGCCCTTCGCGCTCGATGTCGAAACGTGGCAATCGCTGCAAGCGGGCATGGGGCCCGACGTGTGGACTTGGGATCGAGAGTCGGGCCAAGTTCTGCCCGGCCCGGACGGTATTGCCGAACTGAATCTCTATCCGGAGGGCGTCGATGGTGACAACTCCGGCAATCGCGGGACCGTGGACATTGGCAACGCCGACAACAGTACGGCCGACATTGTCCGGCAGATCCTCGAAGGCCCGAATTCACGCGACATGGCATACCACGGCGGCAAGCTGGAACTCTCCGAGAACGGCAAGCTGTATCTCACCGGCGACACCGGGATCAGTGCCGGGCTGAAGGACGCCGTCAACTCCGTCCGAGGGCAACCACGAATCGTGCCTCTCTTCAGCGAAGTTGCCAAAACCGGCAACAACACCCTGTTCACGATCGTGGGTTTCGCGGGTATCCGCATCGTGGAGGTGAAGATGGGTGGAGCCTTGCAGGATAAGAAGATCATCATTCAGCCCGCCAAGATGATTATCGAAGGCGGCATCCCCGGCCCAATGCCCACGCAGTCGAGCCATTACATCTATTCGCCGGTCCGATTGGTGCGATAAGCGGGGCGATTGCAGAGTAGCCATCTCGCTGGGGCGAGATGCAGCCTCGTCTCGCGGAGCGAGACGGCTACTATGTCTGGGCCGGTCGTCGAAGTGTCGGCGGCGTCGTGGGGCAGGTTGCAGCGTGAAAAAGCCGCTCACCGCCCCCTTCGATCGCTAAACGCGACGGCTTACCCTCGAGGTTCGCCGGGAGCGGTGGCGGCCAGGCAAAGGTCAGATCGATGTAAGATGGGGGTTTTCATCGAGCCGCACAACTCTAGCTCTCGAATGAGGAACGTGTCAATCTTTTCATCGCCGAAAACAACCTTCCCGTCGCCGAAAACAACCGGCAAATCCGTTGCAGCCAATGGAACTCGGCCGCGAGAGGATTTCGTCCCGCAAGGAGTTTGACACAAGGCGATTCGTGACCTATTAGTTCAATGGAGGCAAATCTTACCGGGTCGTTCGGCCCGAAAACAAAAAACAAACCGAAACGGCAAACCGATCGCGAGGTCGGGACGCAAAGCCATGGGGCTCCTGCGGGAGCATGCCAGGTCGCCGAAGTTTGCAGCCTTTTCCGGGAGGGGTTGTAATGGCGGTGCGCGTCTCGTCACTCGCGTCTGCTCTTTCTTGGGCCCGGCGGCTGAGCCGGTGGGCCGTTCCCGGCCATCTTTGCCCGAACGGCGTTGCCGAAGGTAAACTTTGCGACACGCCTGTTTCCGATCCCCGGACATTCCGTTGGGGATTGGATGCGTCCCTAGGAGGGTTATCCATGAAAAGAAACCATACCAAGATGAAAAGGCCGCCGCGACGTGGAGCCACATTGATCTTGAGCGTGTTCTTGATCTTCATTGTCGCGGCCATGGTCGCGTTCGCCGTCGACATCGGCCAGGTCGTGTTGATGCGGACGCAACTCCAGGTGGCCGCCGATTCGGCCGCCATGGCCGCCGGCACGGTCAACATGACCAGGTCGGCCGATGAAGTGATTGCCACGGCAAGACAATTCTCCGATTACCACACGGCCGGCGGAAAACAGATCTCCCTCGATCCCAGCGACGTCGAATTCGGGTGCTGGGACTACAGCCGACGTACCTTCACGCCGACGGTCTTCTCGGTCAATGCGGTTCGGGTAACCACCCGGCGCTGGGCCGAGACGGACAGCGAGTCGCCGCTGGTGTTCGGCAAGCTGATGGGAGTCGGGGCCTTCTCCATGGAGACGAAAGCCGTGGCGGCGTTCGTCGAGAATTTCATCGGCTTCCAACCGCCCTCCTCCGGCGACGGCGTTCCCATGCTCCCGATCGCGATCGACCAGGAGAGCTGGGCGGCTCTGGAAACCGGGGGCAGCTCGGACGCCTGGACCTGGGATGAGGAAACGCAACAGGTGATCCCCGTATCGGACGGCCTTTCCGAAGTGAACATCTATCCGCAGGACACCGGCGCGGCCGGAAACTGCGGTACCGTGGACATCGGCCCGGACAACAACAGCACGGCCGACCTTCGCCGACAGATCCTCGACGGGCTGAGCGCCGAAGACTTGTCGTACCACGGCGGGGAGCTGGCGCTGGAACCCGGCGGCGCCCTCGAACTCGGCGGCGATCCGGGCCTCAGCGCGGGAATCGAAAGCGCGCTGGAGGCCGTCATCGGCCAGCCGCGAATCGTGCCCGTCTACAGCCAGGTCAGCGGCAGTGGAAACAACGCCCGGTATACGATCGTGGGGTTTGCCGGCATCCGCGTCATGGACGTGAACCTCAGCGGCAACAAGAAGGACAAGCGTTTGACCGTGCAACGGGCCACCGTGGTGGTGCGCGGCGGGATTCCCTCATGGGATTCCGACGTGCGCACCAGCCGCGATATCGTCTCCCCTTCCGTGTTGGTGCAATAGAACGATGGAATGATGGACAAGTCTGCAACATGAGTTCCTTGCGGGGGGGGACGCACCCATGAGTAGAAGAGACGCAGAAGACGTAGGGAGGCAGTTCCGCTGGGGAACCGGATTCTTCTTGTTCGTGCTGCTGGTCACCTTTGCGCTGGCCGTGATCAGCTTTGCGATCGACCTGTCTAAACTGGTGATGATGCGAACGCACCTGTAGAACCCGACCCGAACGTGATCTACCTGCCGCATTGGTTCGAACGACCCTCGAGGTAGGGAGGAACGGAGTCCTCCCATTTCGATTCTTCAATTTGACGTGTTGCCTATCGTGACCTAAGAAGTTCATAGGGGAAAAAGTTTCCTGCCCTGCGAACCGGGAACGAAGAACCCAACCCGAAACGGCAAACCGATCGCGAGGTCGGGACGCAAAGCCACGGGGCTCCGAAGCGGAGCCGGCCGGGCCGCCGAAGTGGGCCGCCTTTCGAGAAGGAAGTCGGCATGTCGGTGCGCGTCTCGTCGCTCGCGTCTTTGTTTTTCGGCCCCGGCCGCCTACGAACAACGGCTCGCCGATATCTTCGAGGAAATCATCACCAATCCCAAGGTCCGATTGGTGCAGTAGGACATCTCGTTCTCCCTTCCGCCCTGAGTCCACGGGTTGCGGCCCGTGGGCTTTTCTTTGCGCGTTTCACCCCGCAACCAGCGCTTGACATACCCGCCGGGTAACCGCTTGACATGCCCACCGGGTAACGTAGATAAACTACGTGGTTTGCGATCATTCCGCGCCGAGGCGTCATGGCTTGCCGCTGCTTCCGAATGAATCGAATTTAAGGATTATGAGCATGCCAGTCATATGGGTTGACCTGATATTCGCGATCGTGATGGCCACCGCCGGTGCGATCGCCGGGGCCTGGCTGCGAGGTCGCGGCACCGTCTGTGCCGGAGTGCAACCTCGTGGCGGCGAAACCGAGGCACGGCCCGAGGGTGACGAAACCGAATACGCCCGAGAAGTCCTCGCCCGACTGCACCAGTTGGCCGCCAGCGTGGCCGCCAACGTGGGCGAGCACAACAGCCGCGTGGAAGAGATCAACGAGGAGTTGAACTCCAACGAGTTTCAGGAGACCGAGGACGTCGTCGCGGCCGTTGCCAAGCTCATCGAGGCCAACAACACGATGCAGGAGCAGCTCGGCCATGCCGAAGAGAAACTCCAGGAACAGACGCGGCTGGTCGAAGAACACGCGGTCGTGGCACACACCGATGCGCTGACCGGCCTGGCCAACCGCCGCGCGTTCGACGACGAGATCGCCCGGCAGGGCAACAGCTTCTCGATCGTGATGGTCGACGTGGATCACTTCAAGGACTTCAACGACTCGTACGGGCACCAGGCCGGCGACGAAGTGCTGCGCAACATGGGCAAGGTCCTCTACGCGGGCGCACGCAAAATGGACCTGGTCGCCCGCTACGGCGGAGAAGAATTCGCCCTGATCCTCCCCGGCGCCTCGGTCACCGACGCCAAGAACCGGGCCGAACAGATCCGCCGGGCGATCGAAGATTCTCACGTCCATTACGCCGAAACCGCCCTGCACGTCACCGCCAGCCTGGGCGTGGCCGAACTCATGCCCGGCGAAGAAACCGAAGCGGTGATCCAGCGGGCCGACGCGGCGCTGTACGCCTCGAAAGAATCCGGCCGCAACCGCGTCTATTGGCACGACGGCCAAGAGATTCGCCCGATCGACGAACCGGCGCCGGTTGCCGAAGCAATCCAAACCGAAGAGGCCCAAGCCGAGCAACCGCCGGCCGAGCCGCCGCCGGCCGAGCCGCCGCCCAAACCGCTCCGGCCGCCGAAAGACGAGCCATTGCACGCGGAGGCCGAGCGATCGCAAAAAGAAGCTCCACGGCCGCCCGCTGTCGCGCAGGAGCCGGCCAAAGCGAAAACGCCCTCTCGCCCCGGCCCGAGCCACCCGAGCGAATTCGCCGACCGCGCCGAGTTCGAGCGGGTGCTGGGGCGTCGGCTGGCCGAATGGCGCCGCGGCGGCACGCGGCCGTCGGTCGTTCTGGTCCGGATCGACGACTTTTCGCAAATCGTCTCCCGCCACGGCGAACCGGCCGGCACCTTGGCATGGCACGCCACGACCAAGTTCCTCAACGCGGGGCTGCGGGAAATGGATCTTCTGGCCCGTTACGACGTGGCCACGTTCGCCGTGCTGTTGCCGGGAATCGACCTTGCCAACACGATCACGGGGGCGGAACGCTTGCGCGAGGCCATCGCCCGTTGCACCCTGCCGATAGGTGGCAAGGAGTTGAAGTTCACCGTCAGCCTGGGCGCCGCCGAGGCCAACGATCACGACGACGTGCCGATCCTGTTGCAACACGCCGACAAGGCGCTCAAGGCGGCGCTGCAATCCGGCGGCAATTGCAGCTACTTCCGCCGGGGCGAATGGTCCGAAACGGCCAAGGCCGCCCTGAGCAAGTTGCCCGTGTCCCTCGGAGGCACCGCCTGAACAGGGCCGGATCGTACAGTAGCCATCTCGCTCCGCGAGATGTAGCCACGTCTCGCGGAGCGAGACGACTACTTTGACGCTCCGCGAGATGTGGCCTTGTCTCCCCTTGGCACGATCTGGACATCTCCCGCCCGACTTGCTCCAATAAGGGATGCGAGGAAGTTCGGGAATCTCGGTTGTGGGAAACGCCCCCGGATTGCACTCCGGGGGGAACCACTGAAAAAACGCCCCCGGATTGCACTCCGGGGGGAACCCCGCCGACCGCAGTCGGCGGGCGTTGGGTTTCCCTTGGCAACCATTCCACGCCGACTCGCGCAACCGACATCGACTTGCGCAGCCGATTCCCGAACCCCCGCGCGTTACGCGTTCAGAAAACTCACCTGCCACAGTCCCTCCCACTTCCACGAGAAAGGAAGCCACGATGACCCGCCAAACACGTCGTACATTCCTCAAACGGGCCGCCGCGACCGCCGGGGTGGCGACGACCTTCACCATCGCCGGCACCAGCAGCTCCGGCCAGGTGCTCGGCGCCAACGACACGATCCGCCTGGGCGTGGCCGGCATCAACGGCCGCGGACGCAGCCACATGGGCGAGTTCTCCGGCAAAAACGGGGTCCAGGTCACTCACCTGATCGATCCCGACAGCCGGCTGTTCGCTTCCCGTGCCGACTCGATCAAGTCCAGCGGCGGCAACACGCCGAAGTGCTTCCAGGACATCCGCAAGGCCCTGGACGACAAGGAACTCGACGCAGTCTCGATCGCCTCGACCAACCACTGGCACGCGCTGCTGGCCATCTGGTCGTGCCAGGCGGGCAAGGACGTTTACGTGGAGAAGCCGTGCAGCCACAACGTGTTCGAGGGCCGCAAGCTGGTCGAGGCCGCCGCGAAGTACAAGTGCATCGTCCAACACGGCACGCAGAGCCGCAGCGATAGCGGCTGGCAGAAGCAGATCGCGGCCGTGGCCAGCGGCAAGTACGGCAAGCTGCTGATCTCCTACGGCTACGCCAGCAAGCCGCGCGGCAGCATCGGGTTCGCCCAGCCGGAAGATCCGCCTGCGGAGCTGGACTTCGACCTCTGGCTCGGCCCGGCCCGGAAACAGCCGTACCACCGCAACCTGGTCCATTACAACTGGCACTGGTTCTGGGACTTCGGCTGCGGCGAGATCGGCAATCAGGGCGTCCACCAGATGGACATCGCCCGTTGGGCCGTCGAGGCCGCCACCGGCGCCACGTTGCCCAAGAGCGTCATCAGCCTGGGCGGACGCTTCGGCTACGAGGACCAGGGCCAAACGCCCAACACCCAGTTGACCATCTACGATTTCGGCGAGGCGAAGATGTTCTTCGAGGACTACGGCCTGGTCAACAACGACCGCAAGGTCACCAACGAGTTCTACATGGAAGAGGGCGCCATCAAGGGCGGCAAGTTCTATCCCAAGGGATCCGACAAGGGCCAGGACCTGGTCGACGTGGAGTACACCTGCTATCCGGGCGGCAACTTCGGCAACTTCATCAACTGCGTCCGCAGCCGCAAGCAGGAGGAACTCAATGCCCCGGTCGAACAGGCCCACCTGGGCGCCGCCTGCTGCCACCTGGGCAACATCTCCTACCGGATGGGCCAACTGGCCGCGTTCGACAAGGCTCCCCCGACGTTGGGCGACGACAAGGACGCCGTCGCGGCCTTCGAGGGCATGAAAGAGCACCTCAAGCGGCACGACGTCAAGCTCGAACAGGTCCAATGCGCCGTCGGCCGCAAGCTCGAGTTCGACCCCAAGGCCGAGAAGTTCGTCGGCGACCCCCGGGCCGACGCGTTGCTCACCCGCCCCTACCGCGAGCCGTTCGTGGTGCCGGAGAACGTTTAACGCGGATTATTGACAAAAGCTCGTAGTGCCCCGATTCATCGCGTCTGGATCGTCCGGATCACCTTCCCCCTCGTTCCCACCCAGAGCGTGCGAACGAGGGGGATTCCTTCCTCATTCACCCATTCCTTGTTCGATATTCGATATTCAAGGCGATATTCAAGGACCGCCCGGCGTCGTCGCGGGCGTTTCCGGTGTCGTCGCGGGCGTTTCCGGCGTCGTTGCCGGCGGTTCGCCTTCCGGCGCTGGTTCGACCGGTCGGGTGGCCAACACCTGGCCCGGACCCGTGTAGACCGTGTACTCCATGCCGTTGAACACCGCCCGGTGCCAGTTCTCGCCCTGCAAAATCCTCTCGTGCAGGCTCATGCTCTCCTGCAGGGCATTCTGGGCGATGCGCTTCTCGACGTACGCCTCCAGTTGGCTCTCCGTGAGCGTGTAGGTCTTTTCCGCCACGGGCGGCTCCGCCGGAGGCTCCGGCTCCGCTTGCTGGGCAAGGGCCGCCCAATAGCCGCAACATCCCACCGCCGCGACGATCGCCGGAATCACGATACGCTTCATCAGTAGCTCCTTTCGGTTAGCGGCCGTCAAAAACAAATCCGCCGTTTGTCATGCACCGGTTGCCTTCAGTTTCTCGACGACCTCGCCGGGCTCGGGGAACCGGCCGGTCTGGTACTTCGAGAAGACGAGTTCTCCGTCGACGATCACGTCGAAGATGCCGTTCTTGCCGGGAACCAGCTCGGCCTCGACGCCAAACGCCTTGCCCACCTCGGCCGCCAGACCGGCGGCCTTCGGCTGGTAGTTTCAAGCCGTGCAATACTTGATCTGCATTTTCACGATGGGGTCCTTTCGATGCTTGAGGGACTGCCGAACGCTCTTTCCAAGCATACCTTCCCCCGCGCCACACGCAACCCCGCCCCTGTAGGGTGCGTGCTCGCACGCACGCGCCCGCGTGTCAATGTTCATCGCACCGTTACGCCCACACGGCGCACCACTTGCCGACACGCCGCAGACCCGTTCGCGTGCGTGCGAGCACGCACCCTACTCGATGAAACCTCCCGGCGGCAGCCAATTGCGAAGGATCTGGGGTTCCTGGCGGCCCCAGTTTTCTTCGTATTCCCCCAAGCGGACATACTTCGCAAAGGTTGAATAAGGCCAGTCCCACGGTGCGTCGACAAGACCGTGCTTGACCGGATTGTAGTGGATGTAGTCGGGGTGCTCCTTCCAGTCCTCTTCGTTGCGAATCGCGTGTTCCCAGCCGCGGCGCTGCCAAATGGCATGCTCCTGCCGCCCTTGGCGCGAACGGTTTCGCGGCGGCTCTTCGTATCCGGATTCCAACATGCGGCGCGTAAACCGGCTCTTGATCAGCCGCCACCGTGTGCTGTAATCCGCATCGCCCGGAGGCAGTTGCCATAATGTGTGCAGATGATTCGGAAGCAACACGACGGCCAGCATCTCGAAGGGTCGCTCTCCACGGGTCCTCATCAGAGCATCACGGAGCAACGGCCGGGCGAACTCGGAAACCAGGATGGGCAGCCGCCGATACGTCACCACCGTGAAGAAGTAGATTCCACCGGGCTGTCGCCATCGCCGATACCAACTCATCATCGCCCCCGTAGGGTGCGTGCTCGCACGCACGCACCCGCGTGTGAATGTTCATCACACCGTTACACCCCCACGGCGCGCCTCCTGTCAACACGCCGCGCGCCCGTCGGCAAGACGCCACAGCGTGCGAGCACGCACCCTATCCGACCCGTTCGCGTGCGTGCGAGCACGCACCCTACTCCACCTCCAACCCAAACAACGTCACGCTGCACGGGGCGACCGGGAGTTTGTCCTTGATACCGCTGACGGGACTTTCCTCGATCTTCACGTTCGGCTCCTTGCCCGGCTCGTTGTAGGCCATCGGGTCGTTGCCGGCGATCTGCCAGCGGGTGCCGGCGCCGGTGAGCTTCGCGCCTTGGACGGCGAAGTCGATCTCCAACTCCCGCATCGTCGCGTTGACCACCGCCACGGTGAGCGTCTTGCGGTCTTCGCTCCAGGCGGCCATCGCGTCCAGAGGCGGAGCGGCCGTCACCTCGACGGGAATCACGCCGAAATGGTGCCGGTAGAGCTTTAGCGCGAGTCCCGTCGTGGCGAACGAAGCGGCCGTCTTGCTGGTCTTGATGCAGCCGATCACGTTGACCGTCTGGGCGTAGTTGGCCATGAAGATGATGTCGCTCTGCCGGGCGTACTCGTTCAGGCCCGCCGCGATGCCCAGGGCGTCCTGAAGGAAATACCGCGTGCCCAACTCGCCGTAGACGTGCGGGCCGTACCAGAAGTTCCACTCGTCCAGGGCGATGCGGATATCCTTGCCGTTGAGCGCGTCGAGCCGCCGGCGATAGTCGCGATGGGCGTCGGCCTTGGCGCGGACCGCGTCGGGGATCTGCTGCACGTGCGAAGAGAGCCCCGGGCGGCTTTGGCGGTAGAAATGTTCGCTGATCAGGTCCATGTGATCGGCGCACTGCTGCATCATCATCTCGCTCCAGCGGCCGGCGTCGCCCACGGCGACCAGCTTGATCGACGGGTCCTCCGCCCGCATGGCCTCGGCGAATTCGTTGTGCTTGAGCACGTATTGCTCCAGCGGCATATGGCCGAGCTGCCAGCCGCCGTACATTTCGTTGCCGATGCCCCACCACTTGACGCCATAAGGTTCCGCGTGGCCGTTCTGGGCGCGGAGCTTGCCCAGGGGCGTGTCGGGGCCGCCGTTGGCGTATTGGAGTTCTTCGACCGCATTCTTCACGCCGCCCAGGCCGCTGTTGACGGCGATGTACGGCTCGGTGTTCAACACGCGGCAGAAGTGGATGAACTCGTCGATCCCGAAGTCGTTGTGCTCGACGCCGGTCCAGGCGGGGTTTTTGCGGGGGGGCCGCCGGTCGCGCGGGCCGATGCCGTCCTTCCAATCGTAGCCCGAGACGAAGTTTCCGCCCGGCCAACGGTAGACGGGCGAGTCGAGTTCCTTCAAGAGTTCGAGCGTATCGGGCCGCATGCCGTCGACGTTGTCGGCGGGCATCAGCGAGACGGTGCCTACATGGCACGAACCGCCGTCGACCTTGATCGTCAGCGTGGCGTCGTCCGTGGTGGCGCCGACGGGAAACTCGAAGCAGTAACGGGTGTACTCGTTGGATACCTTCAGAAGGGTAACCCCTTGTTCCCGGCCTGTTGCTCCATAGGACAGCGATATGTCGACTGAAACCGGTTTGTCGCTTGCTTTCAGCCAGACGTATCCTGCGTAGGTTTTTCCCTTGACCACCCCCAGCCCGCCTTGCCTGATACCTTTGCCCGGGGCAATCTTGGGCGTCTGCTCGCCGACGAACGAATCCTCCTTGACCATCTCGACGGAGTTTTCGTCCAGCGGCTGCCAGGGCGAGTCCTTTTCGCCCGGCGCGTAGTAGAACTTGCGATCCTCGAGCATTTCGGCCCAGATGCCGCCGTAGATGCAGCGGCCGAGGTGCTCGATGAACTGGCCGTAGATGTACTTGGAGATCGGTTCGCCGGTCTTTCGGGCGTCGATGGCGATGCTCGGCTGCCAGTTCTCGATCGAGAGTTTTTCCAGACGGATATCGTCGAAAAAGGCCTTGCCGGTGGCCAGTCCCCAGCCGCCGAAGAGGCAATTGACCTGCACGGCGTCCTCCCCGCCGGTCTCGAAGAGCACTTCCACTTTGGTCCAGTCGCTGGTGCCCGAGACGGCCTTGGTCTGGATGGATTGGATGTTGTGCAGGTTCAGCAGCGCGCCCTTTGCCGCTCGGCCGCCGGGCGCGGGCGCGACGTTTTCGGTCTTGATCCAGCCGGACAGCCGATAGCTGGCGTGCGGCTCGACCGGCACGATGGCGAACCAGCCGATGTCGGCACCTCCGTCGGAACTGATCGTCAGGCAGCGCCGGCCGGTGCGTCCGGCGGCGGCATAGCCGAACTCACCCTCGCCGCTCCAGGATTGCGTTTGCCATCCGGCCGGTTTCCCGTCGGCCTCTTCCTCGAAAGACGGATTCGGCAGCAGGTTCGCGGCCGAATCGTCGGCCGCCGGCGCCGCGGCCGGTGCGGTTGGGGCGAAACCCAGCAGCAAGACAAGACCGGCAATCACGAACGGGATGATGACACGGTGGTTCATTTCATGCTCCTTCTGGCGTGGGAAGTCTTTGTTCGGACTGCATGTACGGGAGCCCGAAAATGGGGACCGGCTCCGTCGAGGTGCCATTCTTCAGTACTATACCACGTGGCTGATTGAACCTGTCTCCTTTTTTGGGGCGGTGACTCTGGACAACGGCCGCTCGATCAGATCGGCCGTTTATCGTACCAAAAAGTTGCCGGGAAAGCCATCCGCCTCATGTCACTCGGCAGCAATAATCTCGCCCTCGTCTGCCGGGAGATCTTCATATGCACCGCGACCGATGGACAAGCAAAAACAACCCAATTCGCCTTGGCCAAGGATTCGCAACGTGCACCGCCTTGCGCAATAGCCGAAGGATCGGGTAAATAGTTGGCTGGCGCAAGTTTATGGGCCGCTGGCTTGCACAGCGACCCTACGAAACTCGGCGCGAACTGACTCATGGAGGCCCTCAGCATATGAACCAGTGAGACCGTTGGTGGCAATCAGTTGCACAACATCTACACAGTGCTTCTTGTGTCTTCCTCTCCCTTTTCCCTCACGTTGCTCAGCAATTGCACAAGCGAGCTTCGCTTCAATGAGGTGAGTTAAAGCAAGCGCGGGCAGATCGTTGATTATTTCGCGGGCTTGAAGGGTTGCGGGGTCGGGAAACAGCACCTTCCCATTCCCTGCATCTTCGCCGGCGTAACGAAAATCTACTCGCACGTTCGTGGGGCTGATGTACGCTTTTCTACGAGCGTCCCAAGAATATCCGGCGGATTCGAGGGCCTGCCGAATTCCATCCCGCTCATCGCGGCGCACCAGTAGGTCAACGTCACGAGAGTTTCGCTTGTACCCGTGCAGGTAGACGGCAATACCCCCAATGACGACATGGGGAATGTCTGCCGCGTCAAAAAGATCGTGGCACCTCTTGGCGGTCTCCAGTAAGGTCTGTAAGGAGGGATTTACCATGCGGTCCATGATACCGATACCGCGGCAATGAGTCACGGCGTGAAAAAAAAGTCATCCGACGGCTCTCCCCCCGGCTACCGCGTTCCCCGTCGATTGGAGGGCCGGCTGATCCGTGCTGTTTTCGTAAGAGCTTCTTGCGGACAAGCCGCATCTTGTCAGGGCAAGCCCTGACCTACGCTTCGGTGAATTCCTCGAACGCGTCCGGGAGGAAATCGATCAGGTCGCTGGCGATCATCGAGACTTCGCCCAATTCGGCCGCCGCGTGGTCGCCGGCCAGGCCGTGGAGATGGACCGCGAGTCGGGCCGCGTCGTAGGGTTCGAGGTCCTGACAGGCCAGCGCGGCGATCAGCCCCGTCAGCACGTCGCCCGAGCCGCCGGTGGCCATGCCGGGATTGCCCGTGGTGTTCTTCGCGCGGCGGCGGCCGTCGGTGATCAGCGTGCGATAACCCTTGAGCACCACGATCACTCCGCAGCGGGCCGCTAACTCCACGGCCGCCTCTTCCCGGGCGTCGTCTTCGAGCCGTTTTCCGATCAGCCGGGCGAACTCGCCGGGATGCGGCGTGAGGATCCGCGGCCCGGCGGCCTGGGACAACACGTCCGGCCGGGCGGCCAGGGCGTTCAAGGCGTCGGCGTCGAAGACCATCGGCTTGGCCGGTTCCCGATAGAGCCGGCCGACCAGTTCGTCCAGGCCCTCCGAGCGTCCCATGCCCGGCCCGACCGCGATCACCGTGGCCGGCTTGGCCGCTTGGATGATCTTTTCATAGGCGTCCGCGGCGATGTGCCCCTCATCGTCATCGGGCAGGGGTACGGTCATGTAAGACGGCTCGTAGGCGGCGACCGTCTCCAGGCACGCATCCGGCACGGCCAGCCGGACCAATCCGGCCCCGCCCCTCAGCGCCGCCATGCCGGCCAGCCCCACCGCTCCGGTCATGCCGCGCGATCCGCCCACGATCAGCGCCAAGCCGAAATAGCCCTTGTGCGCGTCGGCCGGGCGACGAGGAAGGCGAGGCAGCGGGGGGGTGGTTGGGTCGGTCATGAAGGCGGCCAATAAGAGAAGAATTGCAAATTGGTAATTGTAAATTGCAAATTGTAAATTGACGGAAGCGGATGGACAACGGCTGCTCCAATTTACAATTTACAATTTGCAATTGTCAATTTGCAATTGTCAATTTGCAATCTCTCCCTTCCTCGCCCGGGCCGAATTTCTGGCGATCAGGCCGGCGACGTAGCCGCCTTTGAAGCCGGCGTCGATGTTGACCACGGTGACGTTGGAAGCACAACTGTTGAGCATGCCCAACAAGGCCGCCACGCCGCCGAAGCTGGCCCCGTAGCCGATGCTGGTGGGCACCGCGATCACCGGGCAGTCGACGTATCCGCCGACCACGCTGGGCAGTGCGCCTTCCATGCCGGCGACCACCACGACCGCGTCGGCCCCTTCCAAGAGCGGCAGATTGGCCTTCAGACGATGCGGGCCGGCCACGCCCACGTCCTGGACGAGGCTCACTTGGGCGCCCGTCCAGAGGGCCGTTTCGCGGGCTTCCTCGGCCACCGGCAGATCGCTCGTGCCGGCAGTGACGATCGCCACCTTGCCGCAAGCCGGGCATTCGCCGTCTTTGCCCGGCTCGCACGACTTGACGGCGATACGGAACGTCCGGCCGACCGGATTGTATCGGGCGCGGGGGAACTCCACCTGCAGCTCGGCGGCCTGTTCGGCCGTCATCCGCGTGGCCAGCACGTTGGCGCCGTGAGCGATCAGCGCGCGGAAGATCTTCGCCATCGCCTCGACGGTCTTGCCCTGGGCGAAGACGACTTCGGGGAAGCCGCAACGCCGGTGCCGGTCCAGGTCCACTTGGGCCTCGCCGACGTCGGCGATCCCGTGATTGGTCATCTGGGCGACGAACCCGTCGAGGGACAAGTCGCCGGAGAGCAGTCGGGAAGCCAGTTTCTCTAGATGTTGTGCGTTCATGCTTCCATGGTAATCTAAGCTTTCGATAGCGTGAACCGGGCTGCTGGGGAGAGGAGAAGTGCGAAACCGCGAGCGGCACCCCCTCGGCCGGGGTAGATGGAACTTTCTCTTGGGCCCGAGCGACCAATAGCCGGCCGTTTCTTCCCCCTTTTTCCATGAATCGAGGAGTGTTGCCATGAGTACCGCCGTTCGATCGACCGTCTCTCTCTTGTGCGTCGCCGCGATCATGGCGGCCGCGTCGCCCCTGCCCGACGCCTCCGCCGCGGAAGTGCCGGGAAGCGTCACCGAGGTGACCCTCTACCGCGGGCAGGCGCTTGTCACCCGCGTGATCCCGGTGGACGCCCCTCAGGGCAGCCTGGAAATCGTCGTGGGCGACCTGCCGGAGCAAGTCGTTTCCGACAGCCTGTTCGCCGAAGGCAGCGAGGGGACGGAGATCCGGGCCGTTCGGTTTCGCACCCGGGCCGTGGGCGAGACCCCGCGCGACGAGGTCCGCCAGCTCGACGAAGCCATCGAGCAGTGCAACGAAGGGCTCGAAGCCATCCGCAAAGGGCAGGAGGTGCTGGCCAAACGGGTGGCCTATCTCGATCAGCTCGAAGGCTTCGTCGCACCGACCGCCAAGACCGATCTTTCCCAGGGCGTGCTCGACGCCACCGCATTGGAGAAGGTCACCCTGTTTTCCTTCGACCAGCGCCAGACCATTGCCAAAGAGCAACTCGATCTGGAGAAGCAAGCCAAGGAGGCGAACAAGGAGCTTGCGCTGCTGCAACGGAAGCGGGCGGAGTTGACCGGCGAGGCGTCGCAGACGGTTCGCGAAGCCGTGTTGTTCCTGGAGAAGCACGCCGAAGGCAAACAGTCGATCCGGATGAACTACCTGGTGAGCGGTTGCGGCTGGTCGCCGGCCTATACGTTTCGCGCCGCGGCCGCCGAGGCGGAAGTCGCCGTGGAGTGCAATGCCCTGATTCACCAGATGACCGGCGAAGACTGGAACGGCGTGACGTTGACCCTTTCGACCGCCTCGCCGGCATTGAGCGCCTCGGGACCCGGTTTGGCGCCGTTTCCCGTGACGCTGGGCCAGGATGGTTCCGACGGCCAGTTCAGCGCCGCGGACCTTGACAGCCAGTTGAAAGCGATCCGCGGACGCCAGGACATGGCCAACGCCAAGAACCGCATCGCCGCCACGCTGGGCGAGAATATCGGCTCGAGTTGGGCGGTCAACTCCGCGGCCAACGAGTTCCAGGCCCTGGAACTGCTAAGCGGCAAAGACCTGGTCACCACGCTCCAGTCGGGCGAGGCCGAATTGACCGAAGGGCCCAGCCTCAGTTACGCGCTCCCCGGTACGGTCAGCCTGGCCAGCCGATCGGATCAGCAGATGGTTCGCGTGCTGCGCACCAGCTTCAAGAGCCGCTTCTACCACGTCGCCACGCCCGTGCTCACCGCCTTCGTCTATCGAGAGGCCGAACTGATCAACACCAGCGAAGACGACCTGTTGGCCGGTCCGATCTCTGCCTATCTGGACGGCCGCTTCGTCGGGCGGGCGGAAATCCCCACCGTCGCGCGAGGCCAGATGTTCGTGGTCGGGTTCGGTGCCGAGCCGCAGTTACGGGCCCGACGCGAACTGGCCGCCCGATCGGAGAGCATCCGGGGGGGCAATCGCGAGCTGAGCTTCCAGTATCGGCTGATCGTCGAAAACTATAAGGACGAGGCGGTCCCGGTCCGCATCTACGACCGCCTGCCCTATTGCGACCGCGAGGCGGATCTGCGGGTGACGCTCGACGAGATGAAAGACCCGCTGGACGACGACGCGCTTTACGTGCGCCGGGAACGGCCCAAGGGGATCTTGCGCTGGGAGATCGACGTGCCGGCCGGCGCCACGCGCGAGAAAGCCCGCATCATCGAGTACGGCTTCTCGCTGGAGTTCGACCGCAACTTCGGGCTGAGTGCCTCCGGCGCCGGCGGTCAACAGCAACAGCGCGAGTTCGAGCAGCTTCAGCGGATGCGGATCAATCCCAGCGCCGCCTTCGAGTAGGAGGGTATCGATGAAGGCCGCTTGCGGCTTCGCACGCGGGACCTTTGCGAAGCCGCAAGCGGCACGCCTTGCCGGACGGTCCGATCGGCGTTCTAATGGGAGCTTCCGAGTTTTCCAAGGAACGCCGATCATGGACCGTCACGCAATACGCCGCGATAAGCTCCGCAGTACGCTGAAAAAGGCCGGGGCCGACGCCCTGTTGGTCACCAACTTCACCAACGTGACCTATCTGACGGGCTTCACCGGGGATGACAGCTATCTGCTGGTACGCCCCGAGGGTGACCTGATGCTGAGCGACGCGCGGTACACCACCCAATTGGGCGAGGAGTGTCCGGGCCTGGATCTGCACATCCGACGTCACAGCGTCAAGATGCTCCAGGCGGTTACTAAGGTGGTCAAAGCGGCCAAGATCGCCCGATTGGGAATCGAGGCCGACTCGATGACCGTCGCCCTTCGGGACCGGATCGCCACCGAATTGCCCAAGCTCCACATCGTACCGACCTCCGCGTTGGTCGAGAAGCTGCGGGAAATCAAGGACAAGGACGAGATTGCCCAGATTCGCCAGTCCATCGATTATGCGGAGAGGGCGTTTGGGGTACTTAGGGCAACTTTGCGGCCGGAGAAGACCGAAAAACAACTGGCTATCGAGCTGGAACACCAACTGCGGCTCTTCGGGGCCAAAGTCCGGGGATTTCAATCCATCGTCGGTGTGGGCCCCCGAGCGGCCTTGCCTCATGCCGTACCGACGGATCGCAGAGTCTGTGAAAGCGATTTCCTGCTGGTCGATTGGGGGGCCAATGGGGGGCTGTATATCAGCGACTTGACGCGGGTTCTGGTCACCGGTAAAATCTTGCCCAAATTCGAGCGTATCTACCGAGTCGTGCTGGAAGCACAGACCCGCGCGATTGCGGCTATGCGCCCCGGGGTCGCGGCCAAAGAGATCGACAAGATCGCCCGAGGTTTCATTGCCGACGCCGGGTTTGGTCGGTATTTCGGCCACGGATTGGGGCATGGACTGGGGCTGGAGGTCCATGAGGCCCCCCGTTTGGCGGCAAATAGCAAAGACGTATTGCGCCCCGGGATGGTGATTACCGTCGAGCCGGGGATTTATTTTCCCGGTTGGGGTGGGGTACGGATCGAGGACGATATTTTGATCACCCGAAAGGGTCACGAAGTCCTCACCACGGTTCCGAAGCAATTGGACGAAGTGATCGTCCGTTGAGCACAACGGGCGGTTTGCGCATGACCCCTTCGGCCCTGTGCCGCTGGGAACAGGTTTGAGTACTACTGGAGATTCCGCATGGCCGGTTCTTCGTCTCGCCAGGATATTTTCGACGTGGAGAAGCTTCGCCAACTGGTGGAGCTGATGGAGGCGCACGAGTTGAACGAGATCGACCTTCGACAGGGTGACACGAAGGTGCAACTCCGCCGTGGGATCCAGCCGGTCGTCGCCTCACCCGTTGGTGGTCCCGCATCCGCGTCGGCGGCCTCGCCTTCCGCGCCGGCCGCAGAAACAAAGGACGCCGAGGAGGAACACATCGCCGTGATCAAGAGCCCGATGGTCGGCACCTACTATTCGGCTCCCGATCCCGGCTCGCCGGCGTTCGTGAAGGTCGGCGACCACGTGGGGCCGGACACGACCGTCTGCATCATCGAGGCGATGAAAGTCTTCAATCAGATTCCGGCGGAGGTCTCCGGCAAAATCGTGTCGGTGTTGGCCGAAAACGGCGAGCCGGTGGAATTCGGACAGCCCATGTTCAAGGTGGATACCCGGGGGTAAGCAAGCTTCCCGCTCCCTTTCAGCCTCTCTTCAACTGCGATCCTCCCAGCGATGTTCAAGCGAATACTGGTTGCCAATCGAGGCGAGATTGCCTTGCGGATCTTTCGTGCCTGTCGCGAGATGGGCATCGAGACGGTGGCCGTTTTCAGCGAGGCCGATCGCGGGGCGGCCTACTTGGAACTGGCCGACGAGGCCTATTGCATCGGACCGGCCAAGGCGGCCGACAGCTACTTGAAGATCGATCGCGTGATCAGTGCGGCCGAGATCGGCAACGTGCAGGCGATTCACCCGGGCTACGGTTTTCTGGCGGAGAACGCCCATTTCGCCGACGTCTGCCGAAGCTGCAACATCGAGTTCATCGGCCCCTCGCATGAGGCGATGGCCTTGGTGGGCGACAAGAACGCCGCCCGACGGCTGGCCGCCGAAGCCAACGTTCCGGTCGTGCCCGGCAGCGAGGGACTGGTGAAGACCGAGGCGGAGGCAGTGAGGCTGTCTCACCAGATCGGCTTCCCGGTGTTGATCAAGGCGTCGGCCGGCGGCGGGGGTCGGGGGATGCGGGTGGCGCTGAACGATCTGTCGCTGAAGACGGCGCTGCAACAGGCCCGGGCCGAAGCCGAGGCGGCCTTCGGCAACGGCGACATCTATTTGGAGAAGTACATCGAGCATCCCCGCCACGTGGAAGTCCAGATTTTGGCCGACTTGCACGGCAACGTGGTTCACCTCTGGGAACGCGATTGCACGATGCAGCGGCGTCACCAGAAGCTGATCGAGGAGAGTCCCGCTCCCCGGCTCGACGGAACCACGCGCACCGCCATGTGCGAGGCGGCGGTCCGGCTGGTGCGAGCCGCCAACTACGCCAACGCCGGAACGGTGGAATTCATCGTCGACCAGCGGGGCCACTTCCACTTCATCGAACTGAACGCCCGAATCCAGGTCGAGCACCCGGTCACCGAGATGGTCACGGGGCTGGACCTGATCAAGGCCCAGATTCGCGTGGCCGCCGGCGAGCCGCTGGGGATCGAGCAACAGGACGTCCGCCAGACGGGCGTGGCCATCGAGTGCCGGATCAACGCGGAGGATCCCGGCAAGGGTTTCCGCCCCACGCCGGGCCAGATCACGCGCCTGATCGTTCCCGGCGGGTTCGGCGTCCGCTTCGATTCGCACGTCCACGCCGGCTACGTCGTCTCGCCCCACTACGATTCGATGATCGCCAAGCTGATCGTACACCAGGCGGACCGGTCGCTGGCCATCGAGTGCGCGAAACGCGCGCTGGACGAACTGAAGATCGAGGGCATCAAAACCACGGTCCCGTTGTTGCAGGAGATTCTCAACCACTCCGCGTTCGCCGACGGGCCGATCGACACGACGTTCATCGAGCGAACCTGGCCGAGTTAGGATTTCGGGATTTCGCATTCATGATTTCAGACTTCAGATTTCAGATTCGGGATTCGAGAACGATCGAACAAGAGTTACAGGAAGGTATAGATTGGAGCCATTCATGAGTAGTACTTTGTCCCGGCCGCCCCATCTGACGACGAATATCCGCCGAGCCGCCATTCTCTTCGCGGGCGGACCGGCCCCGGCGGCCAACGCGGTGATCTCCACCGCGGCGGTTTCCTTCCTGCGAAACAACATCGAGGTGCTCGGCATCCTGCACGGTTACTCGCACCTGATGGAGTACACGCCCGAGCATTCCATGGCCGAGGGCCGCGATTACATCAAGATCACCCACAACGTGCTCAAACGCACCCGCAACAGCCAGGGAATCCTGATCGGCACGGCCAGGGCCAACCCGGGCAAGAACGTCTCGGATCCCGAACACTTGAAGGATCCCCAGCGGACCGCGCCCTTGAAAACCGTCTACGACGCGCTGGTCTCGCTGGGCGTCGACGCGTTGATCTCCATCGGCGGCGACGACACGTTGAAGACGGCCAACAAGTTCAAGCTCTTCCAGGAGCAATTGCCCGAGGGAAGCCACCGCATTCCCGTCGTCCACCTGCCGAAGACGATCGACAACGACTACATGGGCATCGACTTCACGTTCGGTTACTTCACGGCCGTGGAGGTTCTGGCCGGCGAGATCCGCAACCTGCTGGCCGACGGCGAGGCCGCCCGAGCCTACTTCGTCGCCGAGACGATGGGCCGCAGCGCCGGCTGGTTGTCCTACGGGGCCGCCATCGCCGGCGAAGCCAGCCTGGTGATCAGCGTGGAAGACATCACCGGCAAGTACGAGGCCAGCGAGGAAATCGTCGACCCGAAATCGGGTAAACGGCGGATCCGCCGCGTGATGGACATGGAAGAAGTGGTCAAGCGGATCGTGGCCACGATGCGGGTCCGCGAGGAGGCCGAAGGCAAGGAGTTCGGCGTGATCGTGCTGGCCGAGGGCCTGGCCGAGTACCTGCCTTTTGAGCACATCGAAGGCGTGCCCCGCGACGAGCACGGACACATCGCCATCGCAAAACTGAACCTCAGCCGCCTCTTCTCCGATCTGATCGGGGCCGAGTACACGAAGCAGACGGGCAGGAAGCGGAAGATCACCGGGTTGCAGCTCGGCTACGAGAGCCGCTGTGCCCGGCCGCAGGCCTTCGACGTGATGTTGGGCAGCCAACTCGGCGTGGGGGCCTATCGGGCGCTGGTCGAAAAGCGGCTCGACGGCGTGATGGTCTCGGTCTCCGGCCAGCTCGATCTGAACTACGTGCCGTTCAATCAACTGGTCGACCCGGCCACGTTGGTCACGGTCGTCCGCTACATCGAACCCGACTCCGACTTCCACCGCCTCGCCCGATTCCTGGAAACCTACGTGAACGAGTGACGACAAAGTAGCCGTCTCGCTCCGCGAGAAGAAGCCTCATCTTGCGGAGCAAGATGGCTACCAACCAATCCGCATGACCCAACCCGACCTCGACCGCTGGCATATGCGACGGGCGCTCGAACTGGCGGCCCGGGGAGAGGGTCGCGTCGAGCCGAACCCGATGGTCGGTTGCGTGATCGCACGCGGGGCCGAGATCATCGGCGAAGGTTGGCACCGCCGCTTCGGCGGCGATCACGCGGAAGTCGAGGCCCTGCGGCTGGCCGGCGATCGGGCCGCCGGGGCCACGATGTTCGTCACCCTCGAGCCCTGTTGCCATCACGGAAAAACGCCCCCGTGCACCGAGGCCGTCCGCCGGGCAGGTATTGGCCGCGTCGTCGTCGCCCAGCGAGATCCCTTCCCGCAGGTCGCCGGCGGCGGTTTGGCTGAATTGCAGGCGGCCGGCGTGGCGGTCGATGTTGGTCTCCTGGAGGAAGACGCCCGAGCGATCAACGCGCCCTATCTGAAACTCGTCGAGACCGGCCGGCCCTGGGTGATCGCCAAATGGGCCATGACGCTCGACGGAAAAATCGCCACGCGGACCGGATCGAGCCAGTGGATCTCCTGTGAAGCGTCGCGCGAAATCGTCCACGCGCTGCGCGGCCGGGTGGACGCGATCATGGTCGGGCGGGAAACGGCCCGGTGCGACGACCCACAGTTGACCGCCCGGCCGCCGGGACCCCGGACCGCGCTGCGCGTGGTCGCCGACACCGGTGCCTCGCTGTCCTCGCAGAGTCGGCTGGTCCGCACGGCCGGCGAAGTGCCCGTGCTGGTGGCTGCCGGACATGCCGCGGACGAAGCAGACCGCCGGCGTTTGACCGAGGCGGGTTGCGAGGTCTTCCTCTGCGACGGCGACACGCACGCCGCCCGATTGGGCTCTTTGCTCGAGGAACTCGGTCGGCGACGTCTGACGAATCTATTGGTCGAAGGCGGCGGCCGGCTGTTGGGCAGCCTGCTGGACGCCCGGGCGATCGACGAGGTCCACGTCTTCATCGCTGGGAAGCTCGTCGGCGGGGCCGCGGCCGGCAGCCCGATCGCCGGCGAGGGCGTCGAGCGGATGTCGGAGGCCCTCGCGCTAAGAGCCCCCGAGTGGCGGCAAGTCGGCACCGACGTGTACCTGCACGGCCGGATTCTGGTCCCGCAGCACGGGGTCGCAGAAAACTGACGTTTAGCGGGCGGGCTTGCCCGCCGTTGTCGAAGCAGCGCTTCTCCGTCCGGCCCACGGCGGGCAAGCCCGCCCGCTAAACACATAGCGCCGAAATCAAGTCAACTCATTGTTGGAGAAGCTTCTTCTGCACGTTCGGCAAACCAAACCAGCGCTGTGATACCAAGCAAGAAGTGAAAAGTACACGGCCGACTGGCGTCTACGTTCTCGGCATGATAGACTGAGACTCGAAACCCCCCAACGGCGGGTCGAGAAGACAGGGGCCTTTCGCTTCAGGAGCGGTGAGATGATCGAAGACCCGATAACCCGGCCTTGTCCGAAATGCGGGAAACAGCTTCGGCTGACCGAGAAAGTCCGTGGGCGGCGCGTTCGCTGCAACGCGTGCAAGACGGTGCTGACCGTGTCGGCCGAAACGTGGGAGTTGACCGTTTCGGGGGGACCTTCCGCAGCAACGCCGAAAGGTCCGGCGGCGGCAGCCCCGGCCGCGCCGCGTTCGGCCGCTCCCCCGTCGCTGCCTTCCGGGGCCGGGCCGCCCCCGGTGCCGTCCGCGATGGGTTTCCCGCCCACGCTGCCGTCTGCCGCGGCCGGTCCTCCGCCGATGATCGACCGTGGCAGTACGCTGGCCCAGCCATACGCCGCCGGTACACGCCCAAGAATACGCACGTTGCCCCTGATCATCGGCGGTGTGGCGATCATGCTCCTGGCGGCCGGCGGGCTGGTTGCGGCGTTGATGCTCACCTCCGGCGGTGGAATATCCAAGGCGATGCGTTATCTGCCCGACGGCAGCCAAGGCATCATGTCGGTCAACATCTCCGCCTTCCTGGACAGCGAGGTCTTCCGGCGACTGAAGAGCAAGGTTCCAGACATCGCTGAACTCGAGAAAAGCCTCGTGGAGCAAGCCGACTTGACGTTCTCCGACTTCTCGCGGCTGACGATGGGCGGAACAACGTCGGAGCAAGGCGCCCCCGAATTCGTCGCGGTCCTGGAGTTCGGCAAGCCGGTCGATTTCAAGTCACTCCTGGGAGACTTGCCCCCCGACTTCGCGAAGGGGACGTACAGCGGGGTGACGGTCTATGAAGTGCCCATACCGATGCCCGTCGAGATCCCCGGATTCGGCCTGGGCTTCTGCTATCCCGACGATCGGACGGTCCTCATCGGGGCGTCCGAGACGCTCAAGGCCGTTCTCAAGCGAGGCGGCGAAGCAAAACTCTCTTCCAGGCTGCAGAAGTACGTCGACGAACTCGACTTCTCTCAAGTCCTGGTCGGGGCGGCGGTGAATTCTGGCGAAGCAGCGGATCTCTCGCAATTCACCGAGGAAATGCCTGAGGAGGCGTTGGGCTTCGTCAAGATGCTGGAGACCGTTGACGTGCTGACCTTCCATGCCGACGTGGACGCCGACATACGGTTCGCTGCCAAAGGGGTCTGCAAGACGGCCGAGAATGCCGAAGACATCAAGAAAATGATCGACGGGCTGCTCGTGATGGGAAAACAGTTTCTCGATGAGATGCCCCCGGACGAGCGAGAAATGGTCCGGGAACTGCTCGAATCGATCAAGATCACCCAGTCCGGCAATGAAGTCAACGTGCAAGTGACGATCAGCGAGAAGCTGATCGATCGCGCCTTCGACCAACTCCCGCAAGGCCTCTGATCGAGAATCGTAGGTCAGGGCTTGCCCTGACAAAATCGATCTGACAAAATCGATCTGACAAAATCGATCTGACAAAATCGATCTGACAAAATCGATCTGACAAAATCGATCTGACAAAATCGATCTGACAAAATCGATCTGACAAAATCGAACTGACAAAATCGATCT
>DATLAN010000100.1:0-5723 GCA_035527455.1 Thermoguttaceae bacterium | reverse complement strand
GTCGCCGTTGTTATCCGCCCCACGCCCAACCGTCCGCCGATCGCCGCCGGGCGTCTTGCCGCGCAAGTCTTTCCAAGCAAACGACTTAGATCGCCCCAAGGCATCTTGACAAACCCACGTCGATCGACTCGCCTGGGCCATTGCCACCTCGACGCAAGCCGCTTCACTATAGCACGTTACGGCATTGTTATCCACTTCTTCTCGATTTCGATCATCCGGGCACAACAATTCGAATCCCCCGCCCCCGTTCGACCGCCTCCGGCTCTTCATCAAGCCCCGCCAGTGTGGCGCAGCTTGCCGAACGGCTGATCGGGCTTGCCGTCGCCAGAAACCACGCTTGCCGGAAAGTCTCCATATCGGAAAAGCTGCAAGCCGTGTCGAATTGGTCACGATATCGACCTCTTCCCCAGGAAGCCGTGCCACACCAAGCTTGGGCACCCGGCGCATGGTTGGGGCGTGGGTGGCTTAATTCGACTGTGGGTTGTACGGCCCGAACTCTCGGACCCTTGACACCTCGGTCTTCGCTCCTCATATTGACGATGTGGCTGCGCAGACGGCCTATTCGATCGCCGATGGCTTGCTCCAGATCTGCCTGACCAACCCCATCACCCAAGAGTGCCTTCGGGCCATGATCGAGCCAAAACCTCAACGAGTCGTCTGCCTCGACCCGGCCTTCGTAGGCAACGACCAACTAAGAACCAACACCGTCCTGAAAATAGAATCCCACGGAAGTGAATTCCGTAACGCATAAGGAGCCGTGTACATGAGGATCGAATCTATTCGCATTAAGAACTTTCGCGTCTTTCAAGACGTGACGATTACGGGGCTCCAACAGATGTGCGTCTTCGTTGGTGCCAACGGCAGCGGCAAATCAACGTTGTTTGATATGTTTGGTTTTCTACGGGATTCGCTGATCCACAACGTGCGGTCGGCCTTGGCGAAGCGTGGGGGCTTCAAGGAAGTCGTCAGCCGGGGCCAGACAGGACCGATTGAAATTGAACTGAAGTTTCGCCAGCCTAACGAACCCTTGGTGACTTATGATCTGGCAATCGGGTTGAAGCAGGACCTCCCTGTCGTCGAACGCGAGGTCCTCAAGTATCGACGCGGGAGCCATGGCCAGCCTTGGCACTTTCTTGATTTTCGCATGGGCAAAGGCATGGCCGTCGTCAACGAAGAGGACTACGGGAAACCGGCGGCCACGATGCAACGCGATGAACAGGAACTGGAGTCGAACGACATCCTGGCCATCAAGGGGCTTGGCCAATTTCAGAAGTTCAAGGTGGTAAGTGATTTCCGCCGGCTGATCGAACACTGGCACGTTTCCGATTTTCACATATCCGACGCTCGTCCAAGCCAAGAGGCCGGATACGCCGAGCACCTCTCGTCAAGAGGAGACAACCTGCCATTGGTTGCCCAGTTCGTTTTCGAGCACCATCGCTCCGTATTCAATGAAGTGCTTCGACGGATGGCGGAACGAGTTCCAGGCGTCGAGAAGGTGGAGGCGACCGAGACGGAAGACGGCCGAATTGTCCTGAAGTTCCAGGACGGCTCCTTCAAAGATCCGTTCGTGGCTAGGTACGTCTCGGACGGCACGATCAAGATGTTCGCATATCTCGTCCTGCTGCACGATCCCAGCCCACATCCGTTGTTGTGTGTGGAAGAACCAGAAAACCAGCTCTACCCCCAATTGCTGGGGGAACTTGCCGAAGAATTCCGCGACTATGCTCGCCGGGGAGGTCAAGTCTTCATCTCAACGCATTCGCCGGACTTCTTGAACGGTGTGAAGCTCGACGAGATCTTCTGGCTGACCAAATGCGAGGGATTCACCGCGGTGAAGTACGGCCCCGATGAGGAACTGTTGCGGAATCTCGTCGAAGCAGGTGATCTTCCCGGAGCATTGTGGAAACAAGGCTTCTTTAGAGGAGCGGATCCAAGATGAATGAGCTTGTATTCCTTCTTGAAGAGCCGTCGATCATAGAGGTTCTCCGTGTCCTCGTGCCAGTCCTTGTGCCGGATCATGTAATCTGCCGCTTTGTGCCACACGAGGGGAAAAGCGACTTGGAGAAATCGATTCCTCGAAAACTTCGGGCATGGCAGACGCCGGGTGTTCGATTTGTCGTGGTGCGAGACAAAGACCAAGGCAATTGTCACACCGTAAAGGACAAACTGCTTGACTTGTGCCGAAAGGGGAGGCGGCCGGACACATTGGTTCGCATTGTGTGCCATCATCTTGAGTCTTGGCACTTGGGGGACTTGGCTGCTGTGGAGAAGGCGTTCGCCCTGAACGGAATAGCACGTCGGCAAAATCAGCGGAAGTTCCGTGATCCGGACGCGTTGCCAAACGCGGAACAGGAACTCCGGCGACTGGTTCCACAATATCAGAAGATTGCGGGGTCTCGCAAAATCGCCCCCCATCTGGATGTTGACAACAACCGATCACACAGCTTCGGTGTTTTTCTCTCGGGTGTGCGCGGTCTGTTTGGAGAAGAGACAAAAGCCTCATGAGAATCCAATTCGACAGCAAGCAGCAATACCACGGGGGATTCGGGTGACACCACCCGATATTGACATACTGGGCGAGATTCGGCAGCCAAGTAGTGGTGCGACTGTCGGTAAATGTCAGGGAGCGAATACTCAAACGAGCTACATCGTCGCCGTGCGGCGGCCGACATTTATCGGTAGTCGCACCAGTAGGTCAGGCTGTGCCTGACACTTCGCGAGTCCGTAGGGTGGGCACTGCCCACCAACTTTCTTAAGGGCAAGAAGTTCCTTGGGCGGTGCCCACCCTGCGTTTACTCACGAATCAGAAAAATCGGACAATCCCGGTTGGAGAAGGAAGACGGCGTTTCCTCGGCCTAAGATTATCGATAGACATCCCTTCGATGCCCAACGGCGACCACTTCGATAGATCGAGACTCGTCGTCAACCGTGTACAGAATCCTGTAAGCTCCCACTCGTAGTCGATATTCCTCGCGCCCGCGCAACTTTTTGCACCTTCTCGCTCGGCGGACGCCTTGATCCGAATCTCGTACTGGCTCGACGATGTCACTTGCCCTTCTCCGCGAGATACTGGGAAAAGGGGCGAGACGGTTCGTGACGTCTCTCGGCAATCAGGGTCAGGTCCAGCAGGTCTTCTCGGAACCGCTGGTCGTCGGCAATACCAGCCAAGACGGCGTCTCGCTCTTTCTTGGGCAACGCACGCAACGCGGTCAAGAAGACCTCGGCAGTGGCTTCCGGTGCGGTCATCGAATGGACCCCTTCTTGAGAACTGCGACCTTCACCTACTCTGCGACAACCTCTGATCCATTATAGGCCGTAACCACGGGGCGCGAACAGCCCGTAGGGTGGGCACTGCCCACCAACTTTCTTAAGCGCAAAAAGTCCTCGATTTCCTCTTCGGTCAGCACGTTGGCCAGCGGCAGTTGCTCATCCTGCAAGAAAGCTTGACGGACGACGTGAAAGCTCTGGCCACGTTCGGCAGAAATATGGTAAGACATAAAGACCCTCCTTAGTCGTTTCCTGGAAAGGATGACCAAGGAGGGTCGAACATGTTGCGAATCGTAGGCCAAGGAGGGTCACATCCGCAACATCAATTATCAGATTGCATCCGACGGGCCGTAGTTTAACAAAGAAACGGTCGGATGTCGACGTGGAACGTCTGCGCCCAAAGGTCGTCCCGAGCGAATTTCACATCTCGCATCCGAACCCTCTCCGCCCCAACGACTTAAATATGCCGTCGAGTATCGACAGTGCCATTCGTTCCTGACACCTTTTCCGCGCCGTTTATTTCCTCTGCCACCGGTCTCCGTCTTCCAGGATGGCTCGCGGGCCGGGGCCGTCGAGCCAGGCTTTCGCCGCCTCGTCGCCGCGGAGGAAGGCATCCCAGAACGCCGTGCTCACCGCGAGGATGGCGCGGTGATGGTTGGGGTTGCGCTTTTCGCTATCGCCCGGCAAGGCGCGGTCGGTAAAGACGGAGTGCTCGGCCTTGTCGAGGACGAGTTCGTACTTGTTGCCGGCGGGCAGCGCGGGAAAGACCGCCAGCCGTGACTCGACCGTCTGTCCGCCGATCGGCGCCGTGTCCTTGGTGCCGGTCATCAAGAGCCACGGGATCGTCACCCTGCCGAAGGCCCGCCCGGCATCGCCCGCCGGCGGACTGCTCGGGCTGAAGGCGATGGCCGCACGAATCCGCTCGTCGGTCAGCCGCGGGCCGCCGAAGAACGACTGGCCGCTGAGGGCCTGGGTCGTGATCGCGCCGAAGGAATGCCCCGACATGCCGACTCGCGACAAGTCGAGCCGCCCGGACAGGGCGTGGCCCGCTTGTTCGTTCCAGGCTTCGAGCCGGTCGAGGACGGCCGCCACGTCCTGCACCCGGAGCATGAAGTTCTGTGCCGAGGCCGCCCGGTTCATGGCAGCCATGCGTTTGGCCAACGGCTCGTTCCGCCACACCGAGTCGTCGCTGCCGGGGTGCTGCAGGAGGACGGCCACGTAACCGCGGGCGGCCCAATGCTCTGCGAGGTACACACAGCCTTCGCGGGTGCCGCCGAGCCCGTGGCTGAACAGCACCACCGGCGACGGATCGCGTGCCGGCGGCAGGTAGACCTTCAGGGGAATCACCCGCTCTCGGGCTCCGTCCTCGACGGAAAGGTCCATCGTTTGGGCCTCGGCCGCTCGGGCTCCGCCCGCCACGGCTTTGCCGAGCGGATCGTACTGGGCCGCGGCGGCAGGAACACACGACAGCAAACAGAAGGCCAGAAACTTGGTTCTCATTTCTCGGCTCCAGCTTCAGTCTCGGTGGGGATGTTCCCAATGTACTCTCGGCGCTCGCGCTCGGCAAGCCGAAGCTCCGTGCCGATCCCAGCGGCCTTGTGAGTTCCTCTTGATGCGGACCAAGACCCGCGATCTTGCCGGTGAGTCGAGCGACGTGGGACAACATTGCAGGACTCGTTGAGCCTTTCAACGAGAATTCTGACGGGTTCCAGTGGCTGGCCGGCGTGCCCGGTGACGTGGGGCTGTTGCTTTCCGTCTCGGGTCAATGGTAGCAGGACGAACCATGCCCGCACAAGCGCGAGCAGGGTCCCCGATATGTCGTTCTGCCGTTTGGAGAGAGTTGGTGGGCAATGCCCACCCTACTTTTCGTGCCCCGCTTTCTCGTTCGCGTTCGGCTGCTCGATCCGGTAATATGGAGGTTTGCGGACTCCGTGTTATTGAGGAAACGAGACGTGTCGAGACACCTTCAAGCCGTCGCGTGGGTCTTTCTGTTTTCCGCTGTTGGTCACGCCGCCGAGTTGCCGGCGGGCTGCTGGCCGGTTTGGCGGGGGCCGTATTCGATGGGGAGCACCGACTCCGGTGAGTATCCGGTGAAATGGACGGCCGAGGATGGCCTGGCGTGGAAGGCGGAACTGCCGGGCCGGGGTTGCTCGACGCCTGTCGTATGGGGCGATCACATCATCCTGACCGCGCCGATCGACGGACAGGACGCCGTGGTGGACCTGGACCTCTCGGGCAACACGCGCTGGCAAACCGCCCTGGGACCCCAGCGACAAGGCAAGCACCGCAACGGCTCGGGCTGCAACCCGTCGGCGGTCACCGACGGCCGGTTCATCTTCGTCTATTACAAGAGCGGCCGACGTTGCCGGTTGTTGCCGGTGCGGCGTACAACCGGGGAAAAATCGACGCAACGTCTGCGGCTCCCCGCCTGTCTACGACGTTGGAGAGTACACTGC
>DATLAN010000099.1:0-5516 GCA_035527455.1 Thermoguttaceae bacterium | reverse complement strand
GGCACGCCTGCCTTCGCCAACGCCGCAAGGTTGTCAATCGGCTGGGCGTTGCCGGCCATGAGACTGTGCATGTACGGATTCCGGGCATAGACGCAGGAGACCTTGCCCGGGTTCGCAATCGCCCAGGCGTAGGCTTCGCCGGCCTTCGGCCCGGTCCCTTTTAACACCGGCTTGCTCGAGAATCCATTGTCCGCAAGGAGTTTGTAGGTATCGTCCCACCGCTTTCGCTCCATTGGGACGATCACAATGTGGTAGCCCTTCGCCAGCAGCGCCTGCTCGACGGTCGAATCCCTGTCTATGGCATCCCCCGTGAGGACCCAGGGTCTTCCCTGCGCCGCCGTCTTGGGCACAATGATCGACACGGCGTCCAACCTGAAGTTGGCGCCGGGACTGCCGTCGTAGCGGTCGTAACACTCCGTGTACCCTGGCCCGCGGGCCGTGGCATAGGTGTTCTCTTCCTTCAGAAAGATGTAGGAAGGCTCGAGGCTGTAGTAATACCTCTTCGTGTAGTTCGCACCCAGGAAAGCGGGCCGGTTGGCCGAGGACCGTGTCATATGCTGCTCGATCCAATCGGCAATCAGCTTGGGATTCTGCAAGCTATGCGGGTGATGGGCGGTGCCTTCCTTGATTATCACCGTGATCAGGCCGCCTGCCTGATGGTAAATGTCCTCGACGGCCAGAGCATTCGGCCGCAACAAACCATCCTCAGTGCCGCCAACCTCCAATATTGGTACGTCGTGCTTGGCCAACTCTGGAATCTTGGCGAAGTCCTCCTCGTACACTCCGGGATTATCGGCATAGATGCACGCCACTTTGTCGGGATTAGCCACGCCCCAGTTGAACTCATTCACCCCGCCTTTGCTCATCCCGATAAACGCCGGCTTGGTGGACAGACCATGCTTTTCCGTCAGAAAGTTGTACCACGTGTCCCACGCTTTGCCTTGCCTGCCGCCGTCGGGTGCGACAAACGCGATATGGAACCCGCGCTTGAGCAACTCGACTTCGGTCTGGGGCTCGTGGTCCCAGTAGCAGCCCCGCCAGGACCACGGAGTGCCGGCGGCCGGCTGCTTGGGAACGACTACGATACACTGCCGGCCCTTGGCCCCCTGCGTGGCCGGAGTGACGGCCCCGGTCGCATCATCCATCACGTAGTCGTAGCGGTCGAAGCCGTGCCATGTGGTCTTTGCACCGTCAAATGGGACGTATCCCTCGGCCGCCAGCACGCTTTGAGAAGTCAGCAGAATTGCCAGGAGGGCGGCTGCTCCGAGGCCACGGCGCAAATACCTTCTTACACTCGTGCTCATTGGATCGATCATGTCTTCTCTCCAGTGGTTTGGGGTGACCGCCATACTTCTGCAAAAAAGGGGCCGCAACCCAATCATGGGTCGGCCGAACCGGAACGTCATCGTCGGCGCGTCTCCGGCTACTTCCTTGCCGAGTCCGCCGCCCAAATCTCCCTGATGGTCTGCTCGGTATTGGACCCATTGGGGCAGGCGTCGCTGCGGGTGTTGGCCCAATACCAGCGCGGCCCGCCGCTATTCCGCGCCGGAGTTATCACGCGGCTGCCTGGCATCTCCAGGTGGCCATTGGGATCGGTCTCCTTGATCCACTTCCAGGCATAGTGCAGCCACTGGTTGCGTTCTGCCTCGGGTAGGACCGAGAACCAGGTAATCTCGTCATAACCCCAGACGAAGATCGTACCCGCGCTCGATTGGCCCTGGTTACGGCCGCCGAAGTTGTCGAACTCGACCAGGTAAGGCAGGTGTTCGCAGGACCAGCCGCTGGGAGTAATACCGCCCTTGCTCTTGAGGAAGAGCGCGTCCGTATAGCCGACCTGCAGCTTACCCTTCAGCGGCTGATCGCCGTCTTGGGCAATGCGCAGCGGGAAGGCGTGGACATCAAACAGCAGCTTGCCATCTTTTAAGAAACCGCCGTTGGCCGTGTGGGCGTCGCAAATCACAAAATGCCGGCGGGCATGCGCGTGGGCGTAGGCGCGAACCCGGTCGAGCATATCCACCCAGCCGACGTGTTGTCGGTCATTCTGGTCCATCAGGCCGATCTGGCCAAAGTGGATGGCCTCGATTCCCGCATCGATATACTGGCTGCACAGGTAAAAGAACCACATGCGGGCTTCCAACTGATTCATATCCGGGATGTTGCCGTTGCCCATGCGGTGGGTTCCGGTGGGGTAGCCGATGTCGGCAAAGACGAAGTTACGCTGGACCACCGGCAGGCCGAACTCCTTGAACACGTACTCCGGAATGGCGACCGACTCCACGCCCCGGGTCACGATCTCGAACGCCGCTCCTTGCAGGACAATATCCGGGTCGGCCTTATGCAACTCGGCCGCGAAGGTCTTGGCGTTGCGGAGCAGCGTGTCCAGTTCGCGTTCCCGTCCCCAGCACATCAGGGCCCGGCCGACGAACTTGGCTCCGGTGTTGAGAATAAAACGCAGGTTGTCGCGCGGATCGACTCCCATCCTGTTGCGCGGCTGGCTCAGATCGTCATGGAGCAACTCGGTGTAGGAGATGGAACGATCCAAGTAGTTCTCCAGCACCTGGCGCGAGATGCTTCCGTCGAAACGATAATCGCGCACCTGCGAGTTGGCCATCGCAGGCTGCGTTGGCGGAGATGGCTCTTTGAGTTGCGATGCTTCCGCAGACGGCGCGGACTTGAGGCCGACGCTGTTGACGCTGACGACGGCATACGTGTGCTTTTCGCCCGGCTTAGCGGAGGAATCCACGTAGCGCATCTCTGGCAGGGGTTGACCGGGCGTATCGTGATAGGTCATGGACTGGAACAGCGGACGGCCGAATCGGCCGATGGGCCTCTCCGGCACACTGGCCAGCTCCTGGCCGTCACGGAGCACGATGAAGTTGCGGATGCCGCTCTCAAAGTCCGCTGCTGCGTTCCACGTGATCTCGACGCCCGTTTCGCCCTTCGACGCCTTAACGTCAAATGGAGCAGGCGGCGGGGTCGTGTCGCTGACCGCGCCGGTTTTGACGTACTCGACCCACGCCTTGGCGACCGCTTCATTAGGCAACCACACCGCTTCGAGGGGGTTGCCCTTATACTCAGCCGCTGGCACCGCAGCCGCGTTCTGAGGATCCTTTTCGACGAGAGCAGCCAGCCAGGCATGGCTCATGTCCACCGGCTTGAGCGTCTGGTCAGTGCTCCCCTTGTCAGGCAGACGCATGGCCATGCAGGCATCCAGGTACGGGATGGCCAGGTAGCGGCTGTCGCCGCACTCGTGGCCGGTCCGCGGGTCGGGCGCGAATCCGACCGGCGACCCCTTCAGTCGATACTGCTTAAACGTAGCCAGCGTGCCAGTGTAAGGGCCACCCTCCTTCGCACCTGGGTTGCCCATCTCTGGAACATTATAGGCGCCATCAGGGACTTGCGGCTGCGGGAACTCGGACCTCGGGCGGAACATTTCCGCCGAGCCCGATCGCATCCAGACCGCCACAACTCGCTCAGGATGCAGTGTGGTCATCACGTCTGCCCAGATACCGCCGCCGGAGTGTCCCCAAAGAATCCAGGGCACCTTCGCCAGTTCGGAGTGGCCGGACTTGGCCGAAAACTCATCCAGGGCCTTGAGGAATGTCTTCTCTGAGCCGCGGCGCGGATCGAACCAATGCTCCGATCCGCCGGGCGTCAGATCGACAGCCTCGTTCTGCACATGGTACGAGGAACTCCAGAGCGCGCAGTCCCACTTCTTCGCCAGGGCCTGCCACTGCAAGTCGTAGGCGCCTGTGGAGCCTTCGATCGATGCCGTCGTGCCTGCGCCGTGCTGATGGACGATCAGACCGCGGAGCTGCGTCACGCCCTCGGGAACCCAGAGCAGGTAGCTGACCGCCGTCTGCAGTTGGTTCGGCTCGGTCGAGCCCGGATAGTCGAGCCGGAAATACGTGCCGCTTCCACCGGCGGGTGGTGGCGGGGGGGCGTTGTCTGCGACCCTGGAACTCTGTGCAAAGACCGACGCCGCCAGGCTAACGCCCAGCGCCGCCACGATGAGGAAAGATCTGTTTGTTTTCATTGTTTGTTTTCCTATTTCGCTGTTTTTTTCATCTACTTCTTCAAGTTCGCATCGAGGAACTTCAGGACGGCTGCGTCCACCTCGGCCGGCGACGGCTGGGCGGGCGGGCCGCCGGGTGGGGCGACGAATGTGTAGCCGTGGCCGGCGTTCTTCACGATGATCAGCTCCACCGGCACGTTGGCCTTCTTCAGCGCCTCGGTCATGAGCTGGGCGTGGAACAGCGGCACGGTCGTATCCTCCTCGCCATTCACAATGAGGAACGGGCATGCCTTCGGGTTGACCACGGCCCAACTGTACTCGTTGATTCCACCTTTGTAAAGGGTGGTCAGATCGACTATCTTCCGGGCACAGAACCATTCTAGATTGAGGATACAAGATGGGAGCGTGGGATGCGACACCCTGGGGAAATGACAAGGCCGTCGAATGGTTCGAGGGGTTCTTCGAAGCGACCGGCACCGACAAACTGGTCGAGAAGGCATTAAGCCAGTCCGTTGACCCGTCGAATCACGAACAAGTCCGCGCGGCGATCTCCGTTTTCCTGTTCTTGGGCAAGCCGGAGGTTTGGCCCATCGGTTCTTGGGAATCGACGCTTGCCAAGGCGGTCGACAGGCTTCGAGAAATGCTGCGCGTGCCAATCGTGCAAACCAGTTCGGACTTGGCTTGGGCGATTGAGAAGGAGCTATCGATCCTTCAAGCAAGACGGGAAGGGAAGCCACGCATGAAGGAGGACGCCGGGGACTGGTGGACAAAACTTGGGGAGTAACGAAGATAGTCCTCTATTCCCTGGAGTTTGTACGGAAGTGTATTCGAATAGCAGGCCGAAAGTCGTCCAATACGCCTGATGGTACACTGGCGGGGAATCAAGTTCCGCGCCGAAAAGACCGACGGGTCGTTTGCCGAGGTCGAACTGCTGCGGCCGGTGGCGTGGCTGGCCGAGCGCGAGGCCGAGGTCGGCGCCCGCGTGGATATCTCGGTGCCCGAGTGCGGCATCGACGGGCGGGCGGAAATCCTCTCGATCGAGCCATGTCCGCCGATCCCGCCCGGTCCGGGCCGAGTGGTCACCGGCACGTTCAAGCACCAGTCGGCGGCCGTGGTCGACGTCCACGTCTCCGGTCTCGCCGCGCCGATCGGCACCACGGCGAATCACCCCTTCTGGTCCGAAGACCACCAAACCTTCGTCCGCGCCGACGAACTCCTCCCCGGCGAACGTCTCCGCACGCTGGCCGGCTGTGCCTGACGCCGTTCCCTATGTCCAATTCCGCCTGAGGTGGATCAATCTGCAAGCACGTTCGCCCGTGGTGGCGGTTCCATGCCCTCGCCCATATAGAAACCGGTCTGCGCGGGCTGATTGTAGGCGACGTTTTGCCAGGCGACGCTCAGTCGATACGTGGGGTCGTGCATCAGGGTGTATTGCCGCCGGTCGGTCGGTATGGTCGTGGTGAAGATGCACAACTGTCTGCCGTCGGCGGTTCGCCAGATG
>DATLAN010000098.1:0-27036 GCA_035527455.1 Thermoguttaceae bacterium | reverse complement strand
GACGTAAGCGAGGTCCTTGTTTCGGTATTCGGAAAAGAGTCTCACCATTCCGTCCGGCAGGGGTGAAAGCCCCAGGTTCTCCATGGCAGGAAGGTCGATTTCATTGCCTTGGTCGTCGAGCAGCTTGAGGTTCTTGAAGCGATAGTACTTCGTGAACTGCGTTCCCCCGTCCCGATCGGAAAGCTTATAAAAGCATTCCAGCGGCACCTCGCCGACTTTCATCGAGACCAGCCGTTTCGGCTCCTGGTCCTTGATGTCCTCGCGACCCTCGATCGTGAAAAGAAAATACTCGGAGAGGCCCTCCTTGACGACCTTCTTCGGCGTAGCAGGAGCGTCCATGGGCGGTCCGCCATCAGGGGACGCCGAGGTCTCCGCTTTGCGAAGGCTGTCCCGAAATGCCTCCCGCATCTTCTCCTTTCCCTCCTCATCATGGTCGTAATAGCCGGTCGCCGTGGGCGGAGGTTTCGTGGCCAACATGGCGATCTTCTCGACCAGGTTGATCGTGCCCACGACCAGCCGCGTTTGGGCGTTGTCGTAGAGTTCGCCCGAGTTGTTGAACACGCGGACGTAGCCGGTCAAGTTCAGTTCGGTTTCATCCTCGTTGGCGATGCCCACGTAGTCGGCGGCCCAGGTGATCCCGCTGGTGAAGTAGCGGATTTCCACGGGAATCTTGCCGTCCAGTTGGCTCTGGATATTCCACTGCAGCGCGTCATTGCGCCCGGCGGGAAAGGTGGTGTCGATCAGGTCGACCTGGTCGGCCTGGTCGAGGATCCGAAAATCGATGCTGGTCGGGTCGATCAGGGTGTTTGCCCAGGAGAATTGAATGCGGTTAACGCCCCGTTTGACGGTCAGCAACCGGTGCTCGCGGACCATGGTGATGTCTTCGGAGTTGTAGATCGTCAATTGCGTGGCTTCCCGCCGCGGGATGGTCACCAGATCGACGGCGGCCAAACTGGTCGCCGTCAGGCCGAAGAACACGGCAAGGGCCGGAAAGGATCGGTATCGATACATGCGTCAAATCCTCATTCTGCACGTTTCTGTTTTCCGTCTCGACGGCCCGATCCCCCTCGGTCCATCGTTGGGCGACAACGCCAATACCCAACCATAGCGTAGATCCACCGCATCGTGGGGGTGGAAGTCGCGTTTGGCCGCAGATTCCTGCCGCTTGACCCCGCCGGGGAGGTCGCCGCCGGACTGCTTCACACTATCAGACGACGCAACCGGCCAAGAAGTTTCTTCCCAATGGGCGCTGCGGACGAGAAATGGGCGCTGCGGGAACCACTGCGAGTGGGAACGTGCGTCCGCATCGAGCCGACGCCTGACCTGAAATACCATCCGGGAGGCATTCCGGCCCCCTCGATAAGCCTGGGCTGCCGGGCAAGTTCGCTCTCCGCGGATCCCCGCGGCAACAAGGCCACAATCCCTCGAGCGGCTTTCTTCCAGCTGGGGAATCTGCGAAAATCCGGAAGACCGGCAACTCATCGAAAGGAGGAGATGGCACGGTTGCTGGCCAAGACGGAAGAGCCCGGCGGCGACGGGAAGCTGGAGCCGTTCAAGACCACTCGCTACGGCAGCGCGTATCACTTCCGCCAGCACGGGGAATAGGGGGTTAGGGATTGGGGATTGGGGATTAGCACGCAGTGCGCAGTTTCACGAAACTACTGTAGCTATGTTTAGCGGGCGGCGTTGGGTACGCACTTTCCCATTCGCAGCAAGGGGATTCAGATGAACGAACGAAGAGCTTTCGCAGTCGGCCTTTTCCGTATGGTCCTGACGATGACGGCCGTGTGCTGGGCAGCGGTGGTTTGTGCCGCCCAGCCGTCTGCGGTCGGGAGCAACGCACGGGCCGCACTGAAGAAGATCGGCGTTACCAAGGGCATCTGCGCCGTGGTGGGCCTGCCAACGGGAGTTCAAGCCGATTTTGTGACGGACCTGGCCCAAGGCAGCGAGTTGCTCGTCTACTTCCAGTCTCCCGTGGCCGAGGAGGTGGCGGCGGTGAGAGAAGCGGCCGAGGCGGCCGGACTGTTGGGCCAACGGGTTTTCGTCGATCAAGGCAATGGAAATTCGATCCAACTGGCCGACAACGTGGCCGACGTGGTGCTCGTTTCGCAAGCTGCCTACGACGGCCCGGCCCCAAATGAATTCCTGCGAGTCCTGCACCCTGAAGGAAAGGCGATCCTCGGCGACGTGCAGATCGTCAAGCCGCAGCCGGAGGGCACGGACGACTGGAGCCATCTCTATCACGGCCCGGACAACAACCCGCTGTCGACCGACCGGCTCGCCCGGGTGCCGTACCTGACGCAGTTTCTCGCCGGGCCGAAGTTCTGCCCCATGCCCGAGGTGACCGTCGCGGCCGGCGGCAGGATCTTCAAGGCATTCGGCCACATCGCCCACAAGGCGAATCAGAACGCGATGCTCAATACGATGCTGTGCATCAACGGCTACAACGGCACGATCCTCTGGCGGCGGGACGTGCCCGAAGGGTTCATGATCCATCGCAGCACGATGATCGCCACGCCGGAGACGCTCTACTTCGGCGACGCGGAATCGTGCAAGCTGATCGACGCGCGGACCGGTCGGGTGAAGGACGAGATCGTGCTGCCCGAGGGGCTGGCCGACGGACCGGTCTGGAAGTGGATGGCGCTCGAGGACGGCGTGTTGTACGCCCTGGTTGGCGGCGAGGAGATCGAGGTGGCGTTGCAGCCCTCGAGCACCCCGGGCATGGGACACTGGCCCTGGGGGATGTGGCAGGGACACGAGTACGCCGACCCCAAGACGAACTTCGGTTTCGGGCGGACCTTCGTGGCCATCGATCCGGCCAGCAAGAAGATCCTCTGGTCGCACCGGGAAGAAGAATACATCGACAGCCGCGGCGTGTGCATGAAGAACGGCCGCATCTGCTTCTACAGCCCCGAGAAGTTTCTCGGCTGTCTCGACGCCAAAGAGGGCGCAGTCGCTTGGAAGACCTCCGACGCCGAACTGCTCCGGGCGATCGGACCCAACGGCCGGGCCCAGCTTTACGTCACCGGCTATGCCACGCAGACCTACATCAAGTGCGACGATCGGCACCTCTTCTTCGCCGGGCCGCAACGCAGCCGGCTGGTGGTCGTTTCCGCCGAGGACGGAAAGCTGTTGTGGCAGAAGGAACACGGGAACCTGCAGCTCGTGCTCCGCGACGACGCGATCTACGCGGCCGGGCCGGGCGACACGGGCTCGAAGATGGACTACGCCACCGGCCGGCAGCTTGCCGTGCTGCCCACCCGCCGGGCGTGTACCAGGGCGACCGGAAGCATCGACAGCATCTTCTATCGCACGAGTGGCGGGACGGTGCGGCTGGACGTCGCCTCCGGTGCGGCCCACCACGTCGCCCCGATGCGACCGCCCTGCCAGGACGGGGTGATCATCTCCGACGGGCTGCTCTACTGGGGACCGTGGATGTGCGGCTGCCAATTGAGCCTGTACGGACACGTCGGGCTGGCGTCGGCCGGAGGTTTCGATTTTCACCCGGCGGTGGACGATTCCCGTCTGGAAACGGGATACGACGGGCCGCTGGGGCCGGAACTCGCCGTGCGGCCGGGCGATTGGCCCTGTTATCAGGGCGACAATGCGCGGACGGCCGTGGCCAAGGTGGAGATCCCTCGTCGTGTCAAGCGGTACTGGACGTTCCAGCCCTCGACGCCCTGCCGTCCGACCGCGCCGGTGACCGCCGGGGGTGTCGTGTTCGTCGGCGATGAAAGCGGGGTGGTGCGGGCGCTCGGGATCGCCTCCGGCCTGGAACACTGGAAGGGCTACACGGACGGGTCCGTCTTCCTTCCGCCGGCCGTGGCCGATGGACGCGTCTTCGTGGGTTCGGCCGACGGGCGGGTTTATGCGTTCGAGGCGGGAACGCCGGGGAGGATGCTGTGGAGCTTCCGTGCCGCGCCGGCCGAGCAACGGATTCCCGTTTTCGACAAGCTGATCTCCCGCTGGCCGGTGGGCGGCGGCGTCGTTGTCCAGGACGGCGTCGTTTACGCGGCGGCCGGGATCGTGAATTACGACGGCACGTACGTCTACGCTCTGGACGCGGCCACCGGGAAAGTCAAGTGGTATAACGACACGTCCGGCACGGTCTCCCAGGCCCGCAACAGCGGCGTGAGCCTTCAGGGCGAATTGCAGATCCGCGACGGGGAACTCCGTTTCGCCGCCGGCAACGTGCACGACGTGGCCCGTTACGATCTGGCGACGGGCAAGTGTCTCAACGCGCCGAACCAGAGCGTGCAGTCGAGTTTTCGCACGGCCTACTATCCGTACTACCCGCGTTACGGAAAGTACCTCTCCTTTGCCCACACGTACGACGACGGCAAGACGTTGGGCTATATGGCCAGCTACGACGGCGTGCAGCACTCGCGTCTGACGCTTCTGGCGCCGCTTTCGGCCGGCGCGGCCGCCCCGCCAAGGCCGACGGACCGAGTGACCGACCGCCCGGCGGACCGGCAGCCGGGACCGCAGCGGAAGGTGCTCTGGCAGGAGCAGACCGGCCGGGTGTACAACAGCTTCATCCTCGGCGGCGACGTGTTGCTCACGGCCGGTCGAACGGGTCCTCAGGACGCTGCCGAGTCGTTCCTGGCGGCGATGGACGTGAAGACCGGCGAGGACGTCTGGTACCAGAAGCTGCCCGCCGGCGTGGTCAAGGGCGGCACGGCCGTCGACGCGGATGGCCACATCGTGGTGTCGCTGGAAGACGGCCGGGTGATCTGTTTCGCGGCAGGGGAGTGATTACGGGCGTTCAGGAATTGATTGTACAGTAGCCATCTCGCTCCGCGAGATGCAGCCCCGTCTGGCACGATGAGGGATATGCATGGCAAAACCGAGCATCGTCGGCGACATCATCAACTTTCGTGGACTGGTCTACGGACCGGTCAACGAAATGGGAGTGGTTGCACTATTCGCCAAGGTGTGCGAGGAACTCGGCTTCATTATCGAAGAGATTCGTGCGGAGTTCCCCGATTGCGTCGCCCGGCGGCAAGTGGACAAGGGCTGGGAACGACTCGCCATCGAGTTCGAGTTCAAGAGCAGCAATTTCCAGCGGCACGGGCATGATCCGGATGCGTGCGATTTGATTGTCTGCTACGAGCACGATTGGGAGACGTGTCCGTTGCCCGTGCTGGCCTTGAAGCCGTACATCGCGGAAGCCAAAGCGAACGTCTCCGGTCCGCTTCAGCGCGTCCGGACTGCGGAGCCGCTGGAGATTCGCAGAACGGCCGTCACGGCCGGCGGACTCAAGAACGGCTACATCAACATCAAGCCGCTCGATGACTTCTGGCCCGAAGAGTGCATCGGAGGGAACACGGATCGCGCGGCACACCATCTGATCGTCGAGTTCGAAGGCATCGGCCGGGTAACGACCGACATTTCCGGCAGACACAAGACGTTTCGTACCGCACACGCCGAAGTCAAAGAACTCTTTCGATCGCATGGCCTTCGACCCGGAGACAAGATCGAGATCATCCGGTTGGGAAAGTACGAGTACAAGGTCCGCCCGGCGAGTCTTGGTTCAGAAGGAGCCGTCTCATAGGGCTCCGTTCGCCGGCCCCCGAAGCCCTGCCGACTGTTCCTGCTCTTCTTCCGGCCTCGACGGTCCGGCGGCCTTCAAGGCTTCGAGGACGTCGCTCTGCGACAGCAGGTCTGCCAGAACGATGACTTTGCTGTCCGGTTTCTCCGCCGGCCAAACGGCCAGGACGGGGATGGAATTGTAGCCGAGGTCGTTGATGGCCTGCTTGATCATCGGCGACCGGTCGGTCCAGTCGCCCAACATGGGAACCACTTGATTCTTTTCGACAAGGTCGCGGACCGCTTGCGTGTCGACGGCGAATTTCAGGTTCGTCTTGCACGTCAAACACCAGTCGGCCGAGAAGTCGACCATGACGGTCTTGCCTTCTGCCCGGGCTTGAGCCAAGGCGGCCGGCGAGAACGGCTTCCAGGGCATCTTCGACTCGTAAAGCAGCACCGTGAAGGCGAAAAGGCCCACCAAAGCGGCAACCAACATGCCGCCGCCCCAGGCGGCCGACCTTGCCTGCGGGCCGGCGGTCAGCGGCGTGCGCCCGATCAGCCAGCAGGCAAACCAGAGCCCTATCAACAAAGTAAGCGTGGGAACGAAGTACGTCGCGCTGAGTGTCGTAAACAGGTAGACAACCGTGCCGAGAAGCAGAAACGCCATCACTTGTTGGAAGGTTGCCATCCAGGCGCCCGGTTTCGGCAGGAACCGAATCAGTCTCGGAAAAGCACCTATCAACAAATAGGGCGAGGCCATCCCCAATCCGACGGCGGTGAAGACCAAGTAAGCCATGTACGGCGGCTGGTCCAGCAGAAAACCAAACACCGGGCCGAGAAACGGTGCGCTGCACGGTGTGGCCAGAATCGTCGCGAAGACTCCCTTGAAGAAGGCGCCGCCGGCCCCTTCCTTGGTCTGCAACTGGCCGGCCCGCCCGCGGCCGATGAAGCCCGGAATGGGAATCTCCCAGACGCCCAGGAAACTCAGGGCCATCACGAAAACCAGCCCGGTCATCACCACCTTGAACCAGGGCAAAGTAAACTGTTCGCCCCAAGCGAGTCCCAACGTGGCGGCCAACGCGGCAAGGACCATGAAGACCGAAAGCAGCCCGACGCAGTACCAGACGTTCAGCGCGAGCACCCGGGCACGGCTTTCACCGGCCTGTTCGAGAAACGAGAGGATCTTCAGGCTGATCACCGGCAACACGCACGGCATCAAGTTGAGGATCAAGCCGCCCAGGAAGGCAAACGCGAGCGTCTGCGCCAGCTTGCCCAGGTCCAAGGGTTCGGCGATCTGCTTGCTCGGCGCGGTTGCGACCTCGGGAATCTCCATCCCCGGGCCCTTCAGTGCCGTGAAGGCGATGTCCAGAGGCTGTTCGCACTTATTGTCGGTGCAGGGCAGCGCGTGCAGCGTTCCTTCGATTTTCAGATTCTGCGGATTGACGCCGTCGGCCAGTTCGATCGGCGCGTAGAAGATCACGCTCCCCTCGTGCATCGGCACCTGGGAGTCGAAGACCGGCTTCTCTTCGGCCGGGGGATAAGCCTGGAAGGTCCCCACCCGCTTGATGCCAACGGCCCCCGTCACCTTGACGGCGGTCTGGGCCGTCGGCCCGCTGCCGGTGTAGTCCAGGGAATAGATGTGATAGCCCGGATCGATCGTCGCCTGGACGAACAACCTGGCGGGCTTCTGCTCGGTGGGCTCCGTAAACTGAGCCGTTACTTGAACCCTGTCGAAAGTATTCCAGGCGGGGCCGGTTTGCCATTGGTCCTGGAGCCCCGGCAACGGCTGCCCCGGAAAGAACGGTTCGTCCTGGCCCGCCGCCGGCCAACTCGCCGCGCACAACAGCAGCAAACCGGAGATCCAAATCATTCCCTGAAAACGACTTCGATTCATGGTTGGGTCCTGCGGCCGGAGAGGTCCGAGTTCACGCAATCCATCTATTATTCCACGATCGTCAGGCTGCGAGAACGGCAAATAGTTCTTGCATCGGCAAGACGGATGCGTCGCGTTCGGCGGCAACGTGGACACTGCTTGCAGACGCCTGGAATTGCCCCCGCAGAGTCACCAACCATCATCAGCCACTTGCGGCTTTGCGACCAGCACTTACGATTACCACTAGACACCCAAGGGTAGTAGATCCAGGAATATCATTAAAACCCTCACGAAAAGCTTGCAAGTCCGACCAGACAATGGTATGTTAGCCCTCAGTATCGAGAATGGGTGGGCCGTGCTCATCGGCGACTCGATCCGCCGTTTCGCCGAGAAACATCACGACCTGCCCGAACTCATCGGAACCTGCAACAGATCGGTTTGCAGCGAGGCAGCTTTTCTCTTGGCCATCTCAGGATACGGTCCTATCCGACTGGGACTATTCACGCAGTGTTCGTGAATGAATTCCGGCCAAGGGTCATTTCATTATTTGTCTAGGGTGCTCTCTTGCCTGGTCGCTAAGGAGTAAGAACGATGAAGAGGCTTTTGCTCGGCGTGTTGATCGGATTGTTGTCGACCGGCGGTGGCGCGGCCCGGGCGGGCCTGGTCGTCGCCGAAGACTTGCTGGTTAACTTGGACGCCCGGGGCTTGGCACTCGGTCCGGCCCTTGATTGGGTGAACGAGGGTTCGCTCGGAGGGGTGTTTGCGGTCAACGGCAATCCGCAGGTCCAGGACGTCAGTGACGGCGTCCTCACCGCCACTGCAGTGACCTTCGACGGCGCCGGCGACTGGTTCGTCGGGCCCAACGCCCCCTTGGGCATCGAAGATGAGGGCACCCGGTCCATCGAAGCCTGGGTCTACAATCCCGCCGTGGCCGCCGAAGAAATGATTGTTTCCTGGAGCCACCGGGGAACGAATGCCAGGAACAATTCGTACGGCTACGGGAGTGACGACGCCTATGGTGCGGCCGGCCATTGGGGCGGCGCCAACGACATCGGCTGGAACAACCCGCATCCGGCCGACGGTCAATGGCACCACCTCGCCTGGACCTATGACGGCACCATGATGCGCGTCTATGCGGACGGCGTCGAACTCAACTCGAAGGACTTGGGCGATACGCTGGACTCCTTCAACGGACTGAGCATCAACATCGGCGCCCAGCGGAACAACGCCGGAGACGCGGTGGGGGACCTGCCGGTCTCGCTTTCGACGGCCCAAATCCGCATCCACGACGGCGTGCTCTCGGCCGACGACGTGCTCTTCAACTACAACGCGGGAATCACCGCGGACATCACCGCGGCGGAGTTGAGCAGTCTGTTGACCGGCAACTGGAACGACAACGCGACTCCCGTCTGGTCGACGACCGACCCGACGATCACGATTCCCACCGACAATACCGCCGTCGTGGTCAACGACGGACACACGGTGACCATTCAGACCGGCGCCGCCGCCGGCCTGGCCCATTCTCTGGAGATCCTGGGTACGGGCAAGGTCGTCGTGGGCGCGAACCAGTCGCTGGCGGTGAGCACGCGAGTAGACGGCTCGAACGTCGAGTTGGGTGACGGCGCCGTCTTGTCGGCCCGCTACGGCTCGATCGACTCGCTGGTGGCCACCGCCGGCAACGCCACGATCGACGTCGGCACGAACTTGCCGGTGGGTTTGCTGGGCGACGGCGGCGTCGCGGGCACGCTGGTCAAGACGGGTGCCGGAACGCTCATCCTGGACAATTCCGCCGGCAATGGGATGTCGGCCGTCGCGGACACGATCTTCCGGGTCGAGGCGGGCACGCTTCAGAGCCAGGGCGCCGACCCCCTGGACCAGGCCACGCGTCTCCAACTCGCCGGCGGCGCGTTTCGTCTTCTCGGTGCGGCGACCGACGCGTCGAGCGTGGACGTGGCGCTTAGCGCCGATTCCGCGCTGAAGCTGGACACCGGCGGCGACGTGACCTTCGGCACACTGACCCTCAAGAACGGCATCCTCACGACCACCGGCACCTCCAGCGGCGTCACCTTCGGCTCGACGGCCATCGACCCGGCGGCTACCCGTGTGGGCGTGAACCCGGAAATCGAAACGGACTTCGGCGTCGACCCGCTGGACGCCACGGGAACCGCCTTGGAGGTCTTTTCGAAAGGCGGATCGGGCAAGCTGATCCTCGGAGCGCCGGATTCGACGCTGGCGTTCGCTCCCGCCGGCATGACGGGCGTTGCCATCGACGCCCACCAGGGTGAGCTGGTCATGATCGGCTCCGAGGCCTGGGGTGGATCCACCGCGATGCTGCTCTCCGGCGGCGTCATGACGATCGCCTCGGGACCGGGCCCCCTGGACAACGGCGGGCCGGGCCTGCTCGGCGAATTCTACGGCAGCGACGTCGACATGGCAGACGTGGTCGCGTATTCCGGGGGATGGATCAGCCCCATTCTGGCAGGTGCGGGCGGCACGAGTTTCGAAGCGTTCACGGTCGACGCCCAGGGCATTTCTCCGACCCTCAATTACCCGGCCGGCGACGTGGACGCCAGCGACGGCGACATCTTCGGCAATCTCTTCGACCCGGCCGCCGACACATACAGCGATGACTTCGCCGTGCGCTGGACCGGCAAGATCCTGATGCCGGACGAGGGCGACTACAAGTTCACCCTCGCGACGAACGCAGGCGGCAAGCTGTGGATCGACGGACAGCAGGTGGCGTCCTACGCGCAGAGCGCGAATCAGTTCGTCCCGGCAACCGGGACCTTCACCGTGGCTGCCGGCGAGGAAGGACAACACGACATCGTCGTCGGGTACTCCGATATCGCGCTCGAGTCGGGTATCGAGTTGACTTGGGACTACGGCAACCTGGGCGACGGTATCGACCCGCAGTACCTGTCTCGCGAGCCGACGCCCGGGGCGAGCGAGTCGCTGGCCATGACCGGTCACACCGTCGAGGTGATCGCCGATTCCACGCTCAACGCGATGGGACCCACGGCCGATTTCGGCCCCTTGACTCTTACCGCCGGGACCCTGACCACGGCCGGCGCGCCCGGCGGCATGAGCTTCACCTCCACGACCGTTTCCGGGACGGCCGGCGTCCATGCCCAGACCGCCACTACCCTGGGCGACGTGACGATCAACGAGGGCGCCGTGTTGACCACGGCGGGTACCGGTCCGATCGTCTTCCCCACCGGCATCGCGTTTGTTCCGGGTATCAACTCCGCGGGCGTGGATCTGCAGGTGGCGACCGAATTGGGCACCATCGACGCGACAGGCACCGCCGACGGGTTCGTGTTTTCCATGCGCGGTCCGGCCGGCTTGACTATCGGGCCGGACACGGCGACGAAATTCCAGGGCATGACCGGCGCCGTCTTGGATGCCGGCGGAGGCCCGTTGACGCTCATCGGCAACGCCGCCTGGGCCGGGGCCAACCAGGCGAGGCTCTCGGGCGGGACCTTCATAGTGACCGACGTGGCACTCCCGATACCCGCGATGCCGCCCGGAATCGCCTTCTGGCTCGACGCGGATGATCCGACCACGTTGTCCACCACCGCCGACGGCACCGGCCCGGCGCCGGCCGACGGCCAGGGCGTGGCCTATTGGGCCGACAAGGACGGCAGCGGCAACGTCGCCACCGCGCCGGCCGGCATGCCGCAATTCGTCGCCGATGGGGTCAACGGCAAGCCCGTGCTGCGATTCGTCGCCGCCGAAAGCGACAGTCTCGACTACGCCGACGTCGCGGCTCAAGACACTACGACGTTCATCATGTACAAGATGAACGCCGGCTCCGGCTGGCGGAATCCAATGGACGCTACCAGCACCACCCAGGGCTGGCTCCACATGACCAGAGACCAGGAACGCTCCCTGCAAAAAGGCGGTGGCGACCAGAACCTTTTCTCGGGGGTTTCGGCCCACGAGTGGCACCTGCAATCCTTCCAACTGAAGACGCAGGATTACCGACTGTGGGTCGACGGCGTGATGTTCGGACCGAATACGACGTCCACACAGACGTTCGACCCGTTCACCCAATTGGGCGGCTTTACCAGTCTTGACATGGACGTCGCCGAGGTGCTCGTCTACACCGGCACGCTCAGCGACGCGGAACACGTGGCCGTCGGCACGTACTTCGCCGACAAGTACGGCCTGAGCACTTCGTATCGCATGCCGATCCCCGCGTTGACTCTGACGGACAAACACTTCACGGTCGCGGCCGACTCCACGCTCTTTGCCGACACGGATTTCTCCGCGGACTTCGGCAACCTCAGGCTGGAGAACGGCGTGATGAGCGTGACGGGCGCGCCCGACGGCGTGACCTTCCTCTCGACCACCGTGGAGACGGCCGCACCGGACGACGTAACGGGCATCAACGCCCAGATGGACTTCTTCGGCGGCCCGTTGACCATCGCAAGCGGCGTGTTGGAAACGGCGGGTCAACCGATCGAGTTCAGTTCGACGACGATCCCCAACGGTGCTACGACCGTCGGATTCAAGGTGGAAGGGCCGTTGGAATTGGGCGTGATCACCGGCGAGGGTGATCCGGGCGCCGGCCCGGCGGTCGTGATCTCCAAGAGCGGGTCGCTGGAACTGGCTTTGGCCCAGCCCAACGTGGGGCTGGAAAACGCGACTTTCGACGCCCGGGAAGGCGTGTTGAGGATGGTCGGCATCGATGCTTGGGGCGGTTCCACCGAGGGCCGGATCTCCGGCGGCACGCTGTCGATCGACGTTTTGGGCGCCGGCGGCGATCCCCTGCTGCCGGTGGATTTGCTCGATACGAACATCACGGTCGTCGGCGGCGGTACGCTCGGTGCGGCTATGTCCGGTCTGAATCTCAACGTGCTGAACATCGGCGACGGAGAAACCTTGACGACCACGGGTAGCCCGATCACCTTTTCCAGCGTCAACTTCGAGGGTGACGGCGACGCGACCGTGGGGATCCACTCCAATACGGACACCACCCTGACCGAAGCTTCCGGCCTGGACGGCGGCGGACGCAATCTGACGATCGCGATCAGCGGCTCGGGACGCACGATCCTCACCAGGCCGGGGACGAACCTGGAAAACACCACCTTCCGACTCGACTCCGGCGAGTTGGTCGGGTTGCTCGATCCCGGCGGCGCCTTCGGCTCGGTCGCCTTCAACGGCGGCGGGCTGCTCGTCTCGAGCACCGGCGGAAACCTCACGTTCGACAACCCGCTGTCAGTTACCGGCGATGGGACGTTCGCAACCACCGCCGAGTTACCCGGCGGCGTGGGGAACGTCGAAGTGGCCCTCAACGCCGTGACGTTCGACAACCATGCGGTCCTTTCCTTGGAGGCCAACGACGGTTACACCTTCAACCTCAACGGCCCCATGTCCGGCAAGGGTGGAGTCGAGTTCCTCGGCGGCAACGTCAACCTCCAGGCCAACGCGCCCATGGAGTACCAGGGCAAAACCGTGGTCCGCGGCGGCACGGTCGTGGTCGACGCGCCGATCGACGCTACCACCGGACTGGAAGTCCTCGGCGGCAAGATGGTGATCAACTCCGACGTGATCGTCAACATCAGCGACCTCCTCGGTACGCTCGTTATGTCCGGGTTCATGGACCCCGCCAACCCCACCAACAGCGCCCTGATGGACTTCAGCAACGGGGGCGGCCTGATGGCGATGGTGCCCGTCGGAACCACCCAGTTCCGCGGCAATTTCGACATCAGCGGCGACGGTACTTTCCGAGGCTTGATTCCCGGGATCACCGTGAACGACTTGTACCAGACGCTCTTCACCGGCATGTTCAACGCCACGGTGTCGGGCGACTACCGCCTGGAATTCCAGAACAGGGACGACCGCGTCGTCATGTATCTGGACCTGGACCGGGACGGAGTCTTCCAGAGCACCGAGCGGATGCTCGGTGATAACGGCGTCAAGACGCAGTACCTCGACGCCGGAGAGTACGCGGTGGCGTTCGGCCACATGGAGGGCACCGGCGGCTCGCGGATCAGGTTCCTCATGCAAACCCCGCCCGACGGCCCGATCCCCACCAACTCGGTCGTCAATCTGGGCAACGCGGCGCACGCCGAGTTGTTCATCCAGCCCGACGCGATACCCGCGGCCACGACGGTCGACAACGGCGAGCTGGAAGTCAACGGAATGCTCGACGGCGGCAACCTGACCGTCACCAACAGCTCGCTGAAGATCGGCCCCGACGGGCTGGTTTTGGCCGATAAGGTGACCTTCGACGGCAACAGCACGGCGGACGTGGAAGGCTCGTTGGTCATCGCCGCGAGTCTGTCCTACCGCGTTGACACCGTTGTATTTCCGACCTTCACCGTCGGGGACGGCCAGGCAACGTTCATGGGCGCCGATCTGACCAAGAACGGACCGGAACGCATTACGCTCAACGGCACGCTCGCTATGGCCACTACCACGGGCGCGGAGGGCGACGGTTTGATGGGGTCGATCTTCCGCGGGACTCCCCGCAACGATACGCGTATGAACCTCATTGGCGCCGCCTACTACCCATCCGCCACCCGGATATTCACCGGCGACAAGGCGAACACCGTCCTAGCCGTTGCGGAGGATGGGGCGAACAATCTGCTCCTCTCCGGTACTACGCAGGCCTGGAATTCGTTCCCCAATTTCGATGGGAACGCGGATGACTTCATCACCGCTTACAGCGGTCGATTCTATCCCCCGGAAACCGGGGACTACCGGTTCCGCTTCGACTGCGACGACCGGGCGTGGATGTTTATCGACATGGACGATAACGGCACGTTCGACGACACGGTCGATCAAGTGGGCAATTATGAGTGGACCTCTAACGGCATCAAGACCCTGGAAGCGGGCAGGGGCTACAGTTTCGTGGCCATGGGCCAGGAGTACGCCGGCAATCAGACCTTCAACTGGTACTTTACGCCGCCGGGCGGAGCCGAAAAGCGAGTCGATCTCAGCGATCCGGCCCAGGAAGGTCTCTGGAGAACGATTACCCCGAGTGCGGCCCCCATCAGTATGCCGAATACGGACATCGTCGTGGAGAGCGATTCCGCCATCGACTTGGGCGGCCTCGCCGGGCAGTTCCGCAACCTGACGGTCGAGGGCGACTCGGAACTGTTGCTCGGACCGTTCGACCCGGGTGTGGGGAACGTCAGCACCTACACCTTTGCCGACGTGACCGCCGACGACGGCACGGCGGTTTACGGGGAGTTGGAGATCAGCGGAAACCTAAGCCTCGCCGGCGATGCCCCGCTCTGGTCGGCCACCGCCGGCGTCAACCCGACGATCCGCCACGGCTTGCTCGATCAGCACATCGGCACGTTGACGTTCGTGGGGCATCCGCAAATGGTCGTCGAAGAAGACGCCCAAGGCAACGTCCTTTCCACGCCCAGGACGACGTTCGAGATCTTCAGCGATCAGAGCGACAAGATCGTCCTGACGGGTACGCCGACGATCGACTCGGAGATGACCCTCGATGGCGACGTGACGCTGCGCGGGATCGGCGTGCTGTGGAACGGCAGCGTGCCGCAAGGCCACATCGCCTCGACCGACCCGGGCAACGTACCTCCCGAGCCCTTGACGCTGACGTTCGTCGAGGTTCAAGACACGTCGTCTAACACCCTCTCCGGCATGTTCGACGTTCCGGAAGCGTTCGCCGGCCATCACATCGGCAGCGGCATCTTCAACATGGACGTCCATCCGGTCCTGCCGACGACGCAAGAGGTGTACGACCAAGCCGTGCCCGGCGAACTCCTCTGGCTGGAACTCGGCCAAGTGGATCTGCTCGGCCAGCCTATTCCCGAAGAGGCTTGGGGATGGCGATACTATCCCGTCGATCCGGGCGACCCGAACTCGGGTTTTCTGCCGAAGGTCACCGACGCCAACGGCCTGACTTACCACCTGGTCGACGATGGTGTGATCTCTTACGGAGACCTGGGCAGCATCCCCCGGCTTGCGGAGGATGAGGCCTTTTCCAAGGTGACCGGCGATCTCTTCATCGCTCGAAGCGGCGACGCCGACGGCGACGGGGCGGTCAACGGTCTGGACGTCGCCGCGATGATCGGCAATTGGACCGGCAACCGGTGGAAGCCCACGCCGAACAAGACGTGGCTCGACGGCGACGTGGCCGGCGGCCCCTCCGACCGCGGCGACGGACAGGTCAACCTGCGGGACTTCATGGCCTTGTTGCAGAACTACAGCAAGGCCGACCCCGGCGTGGCGGAAGGCTCGGCAACGGCCGTGTACGACCCGGCGACCGGCCGGTTCACCGTCTCGGTCGACGGCGTGATGGCCTGGGCCCTGTCGGTCGACGGCCAGTTGACCGGCGAGGACGTCCAGGGCGTGGCGGCCGCGTTGTCCTCGGGCGAGGGCACGCTGGTCTCGGCCAACGGCGACGTGGTGGGCGCGGGCTCGCTCGTCGGCCTGTTGTCGTACGCCGACGTGGAACTCGGCCAACTGGTCGAGCCGGGCACCGATCCCAGCGCGATCACGTTCGAGTACATGCTCGGCTTCGGCAGCCCGCGCCACAGCGGCACGATCACCGTCGTCCCCGAGCCGGGCACGGTGGTTCTGCTCCTGAGCGGCTTGCTGGCCTTACTGCTGCTCATCCGGCGAAGACGGTGAACCGGCGAGGTGAACCGAACGCAAGACGTCAGGGCGAGACTTGGCGATATCGGGCTTGTGATGCCGTAAGGAGTCAGGGCAAGCCCTGACCTACTGTGGCGACTGCATGATCACTTCGGCGTGGGCCGAAAGGACGTTGCGCGTCATCGCGGCGTCGAGCTTCAGCCCGCGGAACCAGCTCAGCGGCGGGGCCTGATAGCCTTCGGGAGCCTGTGAGCCCAAGAGCTTGCCCACGTCCTCGGGCATGGCCGTGGAGGTCCACCAGCCGGTGCCGTCGGGGCGCTGCTGGTAGACGTATTGGCCGCCCAGCGGACAGACCAGCTTGGCGTCCAGCAGGAACTCGGCCGCCTGAAGGCAATCTTCCGGCGGCACGTGCAGTTGTTGCTCGATGGCGTGCATCAGCCGGATGTTCCCCAGCGACGTGTCGCGCGTGCGGCGGTAGCCGAGGTCGTTCAAGAGCGGCGTCATCCGTGCATGGGAAAGATCGCGGACGTCCAGCCGCAGTTGGGCCGCACGCTCCGACTCCTGGAACCGAAGCTGCGGCGTGACGCTGGCCAACACCTCCGGGTGAAGCGAGTAGACGGTAAACCCGTTGTGCGTTCGCCGCCAAAGCCCCAGCGGGCCGGTCGCGTAACCCCGGGCATCCGGCGGAGAGGCGATGCGGATGTTCAGGAAGCTCAGCAGGCCGACCCTGCCCGTGGTGCCGATGTAGCCGACCAGCACGTCGCGCAAGGGACAGAAGCCGAACAACGTGCCGAGGTCGATTTGTTGCGGCGGCCCGAAGTCGGTCAGCCCGAGGAAGATGGTCTGGTCCTTCAACACCAACTCGGCCGAGATCAAGTTGCCTTCGACCGGGGCGAGTTCCTTCGTATCGGGTTCGCCCGCCCACTTGGAAAGGAACTCGAAATGCTCGGCGGCAAAGGGGCTCAAGTGGGCGTTCAAGACGATTGTTTCCTGCCCGCCCTTCAGCGCCTCCCGCTTGACGCCGATGATGGTCGGGTCCATCCGGCCGTCCCACTTCTCGCGATAGAATTCGGCGAACCGGCGATAGGCCGCCGCTTCGGCGCGGCCGACCTTCTCCACGGGCGTGTCGGGCACCGGCAAGAAGGCCCCACGATAGCCTCGCAGCGAGTCGAACACCTCGCCGTCGACCAGCACGGTCCGGCTGCCGTCGGGCCGCCGTGCGAAGTCTTCGGGGAGCAACTCGCCCCCGATCAACTCGTCGATCGTCTCGCCCGGCTTGCCCTCGGTCGCAGAAGCCAACACGGCAAGCTGCACCAGGTCGACGTCCGAGGCGGCCTGCAACCGCCGGGCCATCTCCACGCGATAGTGCGGGCTGGTGAAATAGCGATAAAACGCGTCGGAGAAGTAGATGAATACCGTATAATCGTCGCCGAGCGGCATGCTTGCCCGCGCGTGGCGAAAGCCGGCCGAGGTGCCCAACGCGCCGATGCCCGAGCTGGTCTCGAGGAACCGCCGGGCCAGTCGCTCGGAAGTCGTGATGAAGTGATAGTCGCCGCTGACGGCGTAATAGGATCGCACGCGGCCGTCGGGCGAGGAGATGAAGGAAACCGTGTGTTCCCCGATCTCGATCTGCTCTTCCGCGACGCCGCCTTGCTTGAGTCGTTTGAGCCGTTCCTGGACCAGGGCCGTTCCCAGCACGTCGGTCTGCCGGGCCTCGAAGAGGATGCCGTAGGCGGCCCCTTCGCGGAAGAACATGTCGGTGCCGATGATGGCCACGTCGGAAATCATCGTGCCGCCCAACAGCCGGCTCAGCACCGTCTGCTTGGTCAGCAGTTGGTCTTCGGTGCGTTGTTGCCGGCCGTAGTCCAGGCCGCGCGAGGCGAGCAGGTTCTGAAAATCGCCGCCCCACTTCTCCAGCGTGTCGTTCATCCAAAGGAAGTTGCCGAAGCTGCCGAACCGCATGTAGAAACACTCGGCCGGCACTCGCTTGGCGATCGGCTCGATCTCCACGCCCTCGGGCACCGGCGGGTATTCGATTTCGGCCGCATCGACCGGATCGGGCAAGGCCTCATCGGCCGGCAAATGGAGTTCGTTCAGCCCCAGAATCCGGTCCTGTTGCATCGCCAACCGGACCGTCTCGGTTCCCAGCGACAGGCCCAGCGCCTGCTCGAGCTGATCCTGCCACGAGTCGGTCTGCTCGCGCCGGGGTAGATCCAGGCTCAGCCGTCTGGCCAACGTGGACTTCAGATAGTTTTCCACCAACGGCGGATAGTCGGGCCGGGTCTCCAACAGCCGCGGGGCGGCCGTGTAGGCGGACCACCACTGCTGCAAGAGTTGCCTGTTGGCCGCCGGGTTGCGGCGCGGGGTGATGGTCAAGGGGATCTTCGAGGCGCCCTCGAGCGTGAGTTCCAGCGGGCCGTCGCCGCGGAAGAGGAAGTAGATCTTCGTCCGCGGCGGCCTCTCCAGCAACGAGCGGACCAGCCCGCCGACTTCCTCCCGGACCGGGCCCCCGGACGCCAAAGGCGATCCTTCGCGGAACAACTCTTTTGCCATCGGCGCCAGCGGCGGCGTGCTCAGCACCGGATAGAGCACCCGGCCGTCCCTGTCTTTTACGGCCAGGCCTTCCGCGCCCAGCAATCCGCCGAGCATCTCTTTGGACGGATCGACGGTCAGCAGCCCCACGCCGAAGCGACCGCCGGTGAAGGCCTCGGCCTGGATCCGCGGCTGGACGGGAGGCAGGGCGATTCGCAACTGGGCCGCCGCGGGCGCAGCGACCGAAACGACCGACAACAAGACCACGGCCGGCAGGAAACCGATCCGTTTGGTACGGAATTCCATGATGCTACCCCCGGACTGCTAGGCGGACAGGGCCGAATCGTTCTCTACGAGTATACGTCAATGCTCGCAGGAGGACACCCTCGCTCCGGGGCGAGGGTTTTGGGAGAGCGACCGATTGGGGGGGCCGTGCGAAGGTTTGCACAGTCAGAGTGGCCGTCTCGCTCCGCGAGACGTGGCTGCATCTCGCGGAGCGAGATGGCTACTGTGCAATGGTTTCCCGGCCCGCTTGGAATTGCCTCGAGGGGGGCGTTACGCGGCCCGGCGTCTGCGTCGGCCGTACGCCAGAAGCCCCACCGCCCCCATGCCCAGCAAAACGAGCGTGGAAGGCTCGGGGATGGGATTAACGATCGCCACCGACCCGTCCACGACGGTCAACGGAATCGGGTTGACTTGCGGCGTGTCGTCGACCAGTTGGGTCGGGCCGTTGGGCGTGGCACTGACGATCAGAGCCCACGGTCCGTCGTCGGGCGTGAAATCGGTCGCGTCCAGCGTGATCACGGCCAGCAGGCCGTTCGCCGCGATGGCCCCGCTGACGGTGGCCGTATTCTCAGAGTAGATCTGCGGGACCAGTTGGCCGACGCCGAAATGGCCGTGATTGCCCACGCCCTCGAAAATACCCGTGCCGTAGTCGCTGGTGAAGTAGGCGTTGCGAAGCGGATCTCCCGGGTCGTTGACCAGTTGCACGTACTCGATCGTCGGTCCCACGGTTCCGCCCACCGCCGGTCCGCCGTCGCCGACCTGGATGTTGAGGCTCACGCCGGCGACGTTCGGGTCCCCCGGCTCTGCCTGGACGTAGATGGGGATGGTTTGCCCCGGGCCGGGTTCGATCTGGTGGTCGCCCACGATGATGAAAGCGGCTTGAGCGCTCGTGGCCGCAAACAGGATGATCATCAGAACCGCCGCTGCTCGTTTCATTTCTTTCTCCTTTGAAGTCTCCGGCGACTTATTTCCTGGTTCCGACAGGCAGGGTTTGCCGGCGAAACCTCGCAGTAACGACCGGCAAAGTCCGTCCAGACGTCCTGAGCATACCAGACCCGCGGCATAAAGGGAAGTAAATTGCAGTGAGAATCTAGCAATTTATTCGATCACGCGGGCTGCCCGGCCGATCTGCCAGTACCCCTATGGGGTAACTGGGCCTGCGCGAGGGTGGAAGCGGGTCCGTTGATGGGGTCCGAACGACCGGTTTCGCGGTTCGCAGTGACCCGATTCATCGGGTCCCTCTCCCACCCGCAGTCCCTGCGAACCACCTGCGAATGGTCCCGGTTGAGCGGCGATGCGCCGCCATGGCATACTTCTTGGGGGACCTGGACAGATGGCGGCTATTTGTTTGGACTGGTGCCGCCTCGTGCAGCATGGCCACGCTATCGTGGTCAACTCGCCGGGGCAAAATGGGCTTCGTCTCGCGGAGCGAGACGGCTACTGATTTCGTCTCGCCCCAGCGAGACGGCTACTTTCGTTTCCGCAAACCGCCAGTCTGGAGATTTCGGCCGTGTCGGCATCTGCATCCGGTCCGGGAGAGTCGGCAGGTTCCTCGCAGCCGGCTCGGGATGAGACCCGGCCGCCTTCGGAACGGGCCCGCGGCGAAGATCTGTTGAACCAGGTGCTCCGGGAAACCTCGGGGATTTGCGGAATGGACGAGCCGCTTAGCGATGCCGACCGCCAGGCCCTGGAAGAGGTCGCCCGCCGCCATCGGGGCAAAACCGTTGACGCTGGAACCGGTCGGCGTGGAACTGGTCGAAGCGGTGCTCCGCAATCACTTCCCCACGCAGCCGCACGCCTCGCAGCTTTGGCAGGCGATCAACGTCCGGATCGCGTTGACGCTGCTCGAAGATCCCGTATCGCGCGAGCGGCTCGAGGCCCTGTGGATTCGCCTGGGGGGAGGCAAGTCATGAACCCCGGACGGCAGTCCCCAACAACTCATCGAGCAGAATCAGGGCTTGGTGCGGTCGCTGGCGACGAAAATCCATAAGGGGTTGCCTTCCCGTTTCGAGTTGGACGACCTGGTGGCTTACGGCCAGGTCGGATTGGCGGAGGCTGCCCGCGACTTCGATGCTTCGCGCGGTATCCGCTTCTCCACGTATGCGTACTACCGCATCCGGGGTGCCATCTACGACGGTCTGTCCAAGATGACCTGGCTGAGCCGGGCCCAATATGAACGCCTGCGATATGAGCAGATGGCCAACGAGACGCTCCAGGCGGAGAGTGAAGAAGGTGGGACCTCCGTGGGAGAGTCCGCCGAAGAGGGTATGCGTTGGTTGCGCGACATCGCGGGGGTGTTGGCGATGGTCTATCTGGCAACGCAGAGCGACGACGAGGAGGATTCCGGCCCGGGAGACGTCGAAGACGCGGCGGCAGCCTCCCCCGCGTCGGTGGCCATCGACCGGGAACTTCGTGAGAAACTCCACGAACTGGTGGACGCCCTGCCGCTCGAGGCAACGGTCGCCGGTCGTAGCGAGGCACGCTTCGAGCTTGACCGATTTCTCGACGAGTCCTCGCCCGGCAAGGCGTTGGCCCGGTGGATCGAATGGACGATGCCGCGCGGCGCTGTGCTGGACAAACGGCAGATCGAGCAGCGACTCAACCGCGACGTCGCCCAACTCGACGCGCTGCTCAACGCCCGGGTCAACGCGATCATCCACCATCCGCGGTTCCAGAAGCTCGATGCCTCCTGGCGGGGATTGCGATACCTCAGCGAACAACTGGAGGGCGACGAGAACGTCAAGATCCGCGTGCTCAGCGCCGCCTGGAAGGAACTCGCCCGGGACGCCGAACGGGCGATCGAGTTCGACCAGAGCCAGCTCTTCCGCAAGGTCTGCGGCGAGGAGTTCGACACGCCCGGCGGAGAACCGTTCGGCGTGTTGCTGGGCGATTTTTCGGGACTTGCCCAGCCGATGAACCTCGCCGCGGCTTTCCAGCAGGCCGACCACTTCCAGTGGCGAAACTTCCGGCAGCAGGAAGACTCGCGGTTCGTCGGGCTGACGCTCCCGCGGGTGTTGATGCGGCTGCCGTACGAGGACGACGGCTCCCGGGTCGACCCAGTTGACTTCGGAACGGAAACAATGATAGTAGCCATCTCGCTGGGGCGAGATGAGGCCACGTCTCGCGACGCGGTTTCCTGGCCGAGCTGCTCTGTTTTGCCGGGGACTTCGAGCGGGCCGATCTGCAACTCGACGAGGCCGAGCGGCTGCGGCCCGCGGTGACCGGCACGCTGGACGAAAAGCCGTTCGACGATCTGCGCGACATCGACGACCTGACGGCCTCCTTCTTCGAGGTGCTCACCAGCAACGGCAAGTATTATTGGATCCCCATGGAACGCGTCGAGACGATCCGGTTCCAAGCGCCGAAGCGGCTGCGCGACCTGTTGTGGGGGCGCGCCCACATGATCGTCGGCGGCGGTCCCGACGGCGAGGTCTTCCTGCCGGCGCTTTATTCCGGCGCGCACGCCGAGGACGACGACCGCGTCCGGTTGGGGCGGATGACCGACTGGCGAGGCGGCCAGCGCGCGCCCGTCCGCGGCATCGGACAGCGCATGTTCGAAGTCGGAGACGAAGACCGGACCATGATGGAACTGACGCAAATCACGTTCACCAACCCCGTAACGGGTGCCGAGAGTGGCGAAGATTGAAGCCGATCAACCACTGGTCCCCTCCGTGCTCGACCGCCTGCTGGACGATCGGCCGGACGTGAAGCGCGAGCCGGCCAAGAGCCGCAGCCAGGTGCTGCGCGAGTTGAAGCAGAGCCTGCGGCGCGACCTGGAAAACCTGCTGAACACCCGGTGGCGGTGTACTTCCTGGCCGGAGGACCTCGACGAGTTGGAGTTGTCGCTGGTCAACTACGGGATTCCCGACATCACGGGCGCCGATCTGGGTTCCGCCGCGGAACGCGAACGGTTCCGGCGGCTGGTGGAGAAGGTCATCCGGCACTTCGAGCCCCGCTTCAAGCAGGTCAAGGTGGAGATGCTCGATAAGGCCCAACCGCTGGAGAGGACCTTGCGGTTTCGCATCGACGCACTGTTGCACGCCGAGGCGGCGCCCGAGCCGGTGGTGTTCGATTCGATGCTTCAACCGGCGACCGGCAACGTGGAGGTGAAGGGAACGAGCCGATGAGCGACGAACTGCTGCCCTATTACAACCGCGAACTGGCTTTCATTCGGCGTCTGGGGGCCGAATTCGCCGAGGCCCATCCGAAGATCGCCGGACGTCTCTGCCTGGGTCCCGACGCGGCCGAAGATCCCCACGTCGAGCGGTTGATCGAGGCCTTCGCCTGTTGACCGAGTTCTTCACCTTCCCGCAGAAGTTCCTTTTCTTCGATCTTGGCGGGCTCGATCCGGAAGTGCTCGGCAAGGCGGGCAACAAGCTGGAGATCTACTTCTATTTGGATCGGAGCACCGTCGATCTGGAACGGAACGTCGGCAAGGAGATGTTTCAATTCGGCTGCACGCCGGTGGTCAACCTGTTTCGGCAACGGGCCGAGCCGATCGCGCTGACGCACGCCGAGGCGGAGTACCGCGTGGTGCCCGACGCCCGGCGCCCGCTGGCCGGCGAGGTCTATTCGATCGATCGGGTCACGGCCACGTCGCCGGACAATCGCCAGGTGGAATATCAGCCGTTCTATTCGTTCAAGCACGCCTCGGACCGTTGCGAGCGGAAGGCGTTCTGGTACGCCACGCGTCGGCCCGCCGCCGGCGAACTCGACCGGGGCACCGAGGTCTTCCTGTCGCTGGTCGACCTGGCCTTTTCGCCCTCGTCGCCGGCCGACGGGACGCTCGACGTGGAAACGACGTGCCTAAACCGCGACCTGCCGCATCGCCTGCCGTTGGGAGAGGATCAGCCGAATATGCGATTGGCCAAAGGGGGGCCGCTTCGGCGGATCGTGTGCGTCACCGGGCGGCCGACGCCCACGTTGCGCCCGGCGATGAAACACGGGGCCATGTGGCGGCTGATCTCGCACCTTTCGCTCAACCACCTCTCGCTGGTCGATTACGAAGAAGGCGCCGACGCGCTCCGGGAAATCCTCAAGCTCTACGACTTTGCCGATTCGGCCGAAACCCGGGCGATGATCGACGGCATCCGGAGCGTGCGCAGCCGCCGCGTGACGGGCCGCTCGCCGACCGACGCCGGTGGGTTCTGCCGCGGCGTCGAGGTGACGGTCCACTTCGACGAAGAGGCGGTGCGCCTCTTGCAGCGCCTGGCCGCGGAGAGGTTGCATGAGGACGCCGCGCCGCACCGTCATGCGGTGGGAGAAGACCACGCGCCGAAGCAGGAGGCCGTCCGCTTCCGGGCCCTTCCTTCGCACGGTTTCCCACCCGGCTCGATCAGCGAGATCCGCCCGTCGAGCGATCGCGGCGCCGACGAAAACGGCAAGGGGCCGGAGTTGGTCACGGCATTCATGGGGCTGGTCGGCCCGGCCGGCGTGCTGCCGCGACATTACACCACGCTGCTGATCGAGCGGATCCGCGAGAAGGACTTCGCGCTGAGGGATTTCCTCGACCCGTTCCACCATCGCATCGTTTCGTTGTTCTATCGGGCGTGGGAAAAGTACCGCTTTCGCCGCAGCCGATCATCCTGTTCATCGACGAGGCCCACACGATGATTGGCGCCGGCGGCCAGGCGGGCCAGGGCGACGCGGCCAATCTGCTCAAGCCGGCCCTGGCACGCAGAGAACTGCGGACCATCGCCGCCACGACCTGGGCGGAATACAAGAAGTACTTCGAGAAGGACGCCGCGTTGGCCCGGCGGTTCCAGGTGGTGAAGGTCGAGGAGCCGACCGAAGCGGTCGGCGTGGAGATGATGCGCGGCCTGGCCAAGACGCTCGAGGTCGTCTCCGGCTGGACCGGCATCCCCGTCGGCCGCATGGTGACCGACGAAATCCGCACGGTCCTCGGGCTGAAGGAGAAAATGGAAGAGCGCATCATCGGCCAGTCGCACGCCCTGGACGCGATCGCCCAGCGCATCCGCACCTCCCGCGCGAACCTGACCGATCCACGGCGGCCGATCGGCGTATTTCTGCTGGTCGGCACCCGGGCGCGTACCAGAGCAAGAGCGACGGGGCGGCCTACACCAAGATCCGCATGGAAGAGGTGGAAGTCGAACACGACGTGGTCGACGCGGCGAGCAACTGCCGCACGTTCACCCCCGGCGGGAAATTCAAGATCAAAAGCCACCGCTCGAGTTCCGAGGAAGGCAAGACCTTCGTGATCACCGCGAAACGCCCAGCGCGAACGGGGCGGAGAAATCCGCAGACGAAGCCGTACCCGATGAGCCGGACAACAGGCCCGAAGCCGATTCGCAGCGGCCCTACGGTTATCTGGCCGCGGCGACCGTGTGTTGGGACCAGTGGAGCAAACACGCGGGGCCAATCTCGCCGGAAGAAATCTCGCCACAAGAGCTGTCCGAACTGCTTGCGTTCGTCGATGCGGCCGAGTCCAAGCCGGAAGTCGACGTGCTGGAGATGCACTTTCTGCGGATGCTCCTTCGCCACTTGGATTGGGACGCCCGTTCCCCCGCCGCTTACGTCAGGCTCGCCGCGGCCGCGCGAGGCTTGGCCGAGCAGGCCGCCGCACCGGGCGACGAACGGGTCCACTATGCCGTCGAGGAGCTCGTCGACGAAGCGGACCGGCGGCTGCGGCTGGCGGAAGACAAGCTGTTGATCGGTTCCCCGACAGCGCTGGAGAAGGCAAATGAAATCTGGACCGCATTGATCGCAGAGGACGGCGAGTATCGCCAGGCCGTCCAGCAGGCCGACGATATCGCGGCGGCCTTTCAGTTGCGCGATCGGGCGTGGGCCGAAATGCCCTACCTGGCCGAGTGGCTGCTGGCCCGGCTCCACCAGTCCCACCCCGAAGATTTCGACGAGTTGCGGGAAGCGATCCAAGCGGTCCATCGACTGGGCGTGGGGCGCCCTGAAAACCATCCTCGAGAAACTGACCCCTCCGGACGCCGGCCTGCCGTATCACGTGGGCGTGATGGCCTATGGGCATCGCGTCGGCTGGAATCGCGAGGTCGCCAATCAGATCATCATCCGAAATCCCGACAACCCGACGCAGTTTCTCCCCAAGCCGGCCGACCTCGACCTGCACCCCAGCGCCGACATCGAGTGGCTGTTGACCCCCGGCCGGTTCACCGACAAGGAACTGGACCAGGTGCGGGCGAAGCTCGATTCCTTGTGGTACCTGGGCGCGACGCCGCTCTATCTGGCGGTGATTGGTGCATCGTCGCTACATCGAAACGCGACGGGGGGAGTGGTACGATCGCCTTGCGGATCCGTCGGACCCGCAGGGGCGCTCTTGGTACATTGCGGCCCACAAGCCCGACCGGCAGCGCGACGGCGTGCGGTTCTATCTCACCGTGCAGAACGCCGAGGAGCAGCAGTTCAGTCCCCGTCCGGCGGAGACCTGGGTGCGCATCCGGCCGATCCCCACGCCCACCGATCCGGAAAAGCCGACGCAGTACGTGTTTTTCGACGCGGCCTACGAGCCGAACTATCCCGTGCCCATGCTCGGTTGCCCGGCGCCCGATTGGCCGGTCGAAGCGACCCGGGCGGAAATTGAATTCTGGTGCAAGTTCCAGCAGACGCCGCCCGACGCGGTGGTCCCCGTGGGAGAGTACCTGCAACAAGGTTTCTCACTGAGAGGGCAGCCGGAGGTGACCTTCCGGATCGGGAAGAGATTGGGCGAGCAAGCGGACGACCCGTGCCAGGTTACGGTGGCCGAGAAACATCCTCCCGGGAGCGACCTGTTCACGATGAAGGTCGAAATGGCGCCCACGCCCGAGAAGGTCCGGCACTACTACAACCGGAAGACGGGCACCGTCCGCCACACGTTCTTCTACAACGCGGCAAGCGCCCAGGCCGTGGACGGTTATCGCGTCCTGCTCACCCGGCGCGAGCAGCTCTTCGACCAGGCGGTCAAGCTGCCCCAGCCGCTGGTGGTCGACGTGCAAGAAGACTAGGCGTTGCTTCGGAGCGCGCGGCGGTTGGATAGTAGCCGTCTCGCTCCGCGAGACGTGGCTTCATCTCGCGGAGCGAGATGGCTACTTTTCTGGTTCATCCGAAATTCGCGTACCTGACGTCTTACCCCGGGGAAGTACGGGTTCCTCTTCTCTATTCCTGGCTGTTTGGAAGTACCGGAAAACGCTGTGTTTCTTCCCGGAAACTCGTGAATAGAGAAGAGGAACCCGTACTTCTGCCACCTCCACGGTACGCAAATCCCGGATGAACCA
>DATLAN010000097.1:0-18414 GCA_035527455.1 Thermoguttaceae bacterium | reverse complement strand
GCCGCCGAACAAGCCGGCGAGGAAGCCGCCGAACAAACCGGCGAGGAAGCCGCCGAACAAGCCGGCGAGGAAGCCGCCGAACAAGCCGGCGAGGAAGCAACCGAGGCCGACGAGTCGGCGGAGCAACCCGTCGGACAACCGGCCGATGAAACGGCGACCGAGCAAACCGTACCGTCAACGGAAGATCATTCTGAGGAAACTGTCGGTGAGTCGATGACGACGGAACCAGTTGACAGGGAGGACCTTATGAATTAGTCCGATTCGAGGAGAACGTGACGGCCGGCACGCCCCGGCCCAGGCAATTCGATAAGGGAGAGGCCAGGTGCCCATCCGCATCTACGCGTTAGCAAAAGAACTGAAGGTCGACAGCAAGGTGCTGGTAGATATCTGCGAGAAGCTAGGTATCACGGGGAAGGGCTCTGCGCTGGCCAGTCTATCGGACGACGAAGCGACCCGGCTCAAAGACCGGTTTGCCAAGAGTCAGGGGGCCGCTGCGTCGGGGGTAGGACGCGCCGGGGCCGGGAAAGTCGCCTCGCCGGTGCTTTCCGGGCCGTTGCGCCGCGAGGATTACATTGCGCCAAGTGGAGGGGGCGTCAGCGGCAAGGTGCTCGTCCTGCCCGGAAGACTGCAAAAAAAGGAACCGCCGGCGGCAAAGCCCCCGAGCAAAGAAACCGAGGCTGCTGCGGAACCGCCGCGGGTAGCGGAACCGGTGGCGAAGGCCCCGTCCGCACTTTCTTCGCCTCCGGCAACTCCCTCGCCTCCGGAAACGCTGTCCAGACCGCCTGCGGTGCCGCCCCCGTTGCCGCCAAGGGTCCCTCCGCTCATGCAGAGGCCGCCGGTGCTTCCGTCGAAGCCGCCGGTGCTTCCGTCGAAGCCGGGCGAGCCGTCGGAGGAGCCACCCAAGCCGCCGGAGAAGCTGGCGCCGTCGATCAAGCTGGCGCCGATGCCCACCACGGCCGCGCCCAAGAAGAAGCCGAAGTCGAAGGAGCCGGCACCTCAGAAGCCCGATATCAGACTTCCGTTGGACGCCATTCGTGCCGGCAAGGCGGGTACGAAGCCGCTTTCGGAACACCTGCGCAAGCACGAGAAGAAGAAGGCCGCCGCGGCAAAGAAGACGCCGGCCGAGAAGCGGTCCGCGGCGGAGACGCCCTCGTCGGACGCACCTCCACTGCCCGGCCGGGACCGATCCCGTCGTGCAGGCCGTGTCGGAGCCGTTGCGAAGGACGAGGCCGCGCCCGCGCTGGGTGGGCGCGAAGCCCGGCAACTGAAGCGCAAGCGGACCGCGTCGGTCCGGCGCCGGCGCGGCGGCTCGGAAGATGAAACGTCGGCCTCGCCCCGGCGACGCACGCGTATCAAGCGAACCGGAACCAACACGGCCGCCCCGCGCAAAGGCAAAGTCGTCGTGGAACTGCCGATCACGGTTCGCGGTTTCTCCGAAGCCGTTGGGGCGCCGGTGTCACGTGTGTTGGCCGCGTTGATGGATCTCGGCACGATGAGCAGCGTCACCGCCGCGCTCGACAGCGAGGTCGCCGAATTGCTGGCCGCGGAGTTGGGTTTGGAAGTCGAATTCCGCCAGCGATCCAGCTTGGAAGACAGGTTGCTGGCATCTTTCCAACAGGAAGACGATCCGGCCGCACTGAAGCCGCGGCCGCCGATCGTCACTTTCCTCGGGCACGTGGACCACGGAAAGACCTCCCTGCTGGACCGCATCATCGGAATCGACGTCGCCTCGGGAGAAAAGGGCGGGATCACCCAGCACATTCGGGCGTATCGCGTCGAAAAGGACGGGGGGGCCGTGGCGTTCGTGGATACGCCGGGCCATGAGGCGTTTACGGAAATGCGGGCCCGAGGTGCCAACGTCACCGACATCGCCGTGCTGGTCGTCGCCGCCGACGACGGGGTGATGCCGCAAACGGAGGAGGCCATCAGTCACGCCCGGGCCGCAGACGTGCCGATCGTCGTGGCGCTGAACAAGATCGACCTGCCGGGAGTCACCGCTCAACGGGCCCTGGAACAGTTGGCGGCCAACGAATTGCTGCCCACCGAGTGGGGCGGCGACACCGAAGTCATCAAGACCAGTGCGCTGACCGGCGAAGGGATCGACAAACTGCTGGAAACGCTGCTGACGGTGGCGGAATTGCACGAATACCGGGCCAACCCCGATCGCCAGGGCGTGGGGACCTGCCTCGAGGCCGAGTTGCAGCCGGGACGCGGCGTCGTTGCCAAGTTGCTGGTGCAGAACGGAACGCTCAAGGTCGGCGACGTGATCGTGTGCGGGGCGACTTTCGGGCGGGTCAAAGCGATGTACGACACGCTCGAACCTCGCAAGAAACACGATCAGGCCGGCCCTTCCACTCCGGTCAACGTAACGGGATTGAACGTCACGCCCGGCGCGGGCGACCGCTTCTACGTCCTCGACGACGTTTCCTATGCGCGGACGTTGGCCGAAAAACGGGCGGCCGAAGTCCGCCAGAGGGAACTCACCGGCGCCCGCCAACACGTGACCTTGGAAAACCTCTACGAAATGCTGGAAGAGGACCGGGTGCAGACGCTGAACATCATCCTGCGAGCGGACGTGCGCGGGTCGATCGAAGCCATCCGGAAGGAACTCGGCAAGCTGGAACACCCCGAGGTCCAGATCAAGATCCTCCAGGCCACCGTGGGAGGCGTGACCGAAGCCGACGTGCACCTGGCCGACGCTTCCGACGCGGTGGTCATCGGCTTCAACGTGGTGCCCGACGAAGGGGCCCGCATGCTGGCCGACCAGCGCGGCGTCCAGATCCGCCGCTACGAGATCATCTACCAGGTCAACGAAGACCTCAAGGCCGCCCTGGAAGGAATGCTCAAGCCGGAACAACTCGAGAAGGAAAGGGGCCGTGCCCTGGTGCAACAAACCTTCCACATCAGCCGCGTGGGAACGGTGGCCGGTTGCCGCGTGCTGATGGGTACCATTCCGCGGGACGCGCGCGTGCGCGTGATCCGCGAAAGTCGCGTGATCGGCGACTATCCGCTCGATTCGCTCAAACGCGAAAAGGACGACGTCCGCGAAGTCCGGGAAGGATTCGAATGCGGAGTGAAACTCAGCGGATTCAACGACCTCAAGGAGGGTGATGTGCTCGAAGCGTACACGATCGAGGAGGTCGCCCGAACCTTCTGAGGGAATGTCCAGGAATAAGTCCGCCGTTTTGACACCAACCCTCCGACTCGAATTGCCATGCCGTCCCGACGTGTCCAAAAAGCAGCCGAAGCCATCCGTGAAGTGGTCAGCATGGCGATCTTGAGCGAATTGCGGGACCCCCGCGTCCGAGACGTCACGGTGACTTACGTGGAGGTGTCGGGCGATCTGCGGCACGCCAAGATCCACGTGTCGGTGATGGGCGATCAGGCACACCAGGACCTCAGTCTGCGCGGCCTGACCAGCGCGGCCGGGTTTCTCCAGTCGAGGGTCGCAAAACGGATCGACCTTCGCTACACGCCGAAACTCCACTTCGTGCTCGACCAGGGCGTGAAGCGGTCGATCGAGATTTCCCGCATTCTCGACGAAGTCCTGCCCAATCACCGAGACGCCGACGCAGACGAGCCCGAAGCGGCCGTGCCCGATGAGCCGGCGGCCGCCTCGGACGACGACGAGGCGGTCGATTAGAGAAGTACGCAAGAGAAAACCCACCGCGTCCCGAAAATTCGACGTTGACCCGTCCATAACGACCTTCAAGAGCAGTTTCTATGGCACCCGTCAGTCGTACGGCACAGTTGGGCCAGATCTCCAAGGTCCTCAAGCGACACTACAAGCCGGTGGCTCCCGATCCCGACCGGCCCGTTCTGGAACATCTGTTGTTCGCCTGCTGCCTGGAGAACGCCCACTACGAGGCGGCCGAAGAGGTTTTCGCCGCTTTGGTCCATACCTTCTTCGACTGGAACGAGATGCGGGTGACCTCGATTGCGGAACTCTCGGAGATCATGGCCGCGTTGCCGGATCCTCGGGCGGCGGCGAATCGGTTCAAACGCGTGCTGCAGAGCGTCTTCGAGGCGACCTATTGTTTCGACCTGGAAGAAGAGCGGAAGAAGAATCTCGGTCCCACGGTCAAGTGGTTCCAGAAGCTCGACGGGACGACTAACTTCACGGTCGCCTACCTGGTGCAGGCGGCCCTGGGTGGCCACGCCATCCCCATCGACGCCGGCGTGTCGGCAGCACTGCACGTGGTCGAGCTGGTGACCGACGAGGACGTGGCCGGGTGCGTCGTGCCGGGCCTGGAACGCGCCATCCCCAAGGCCAAGGGAATCGAATTCGGCTCCATGCTCCACCAGTTCGGCGCAGACTTCACGGCCAATCCCTACTCGCCCGCCGTGCGGAAGATCCTCCTGCAGATCAATCCGGACGCGCAGGACCGGCTTCCCAAACGCCGCTCTCGAAAGAAACCCCCGGAAAAGGCGACCCAACAGCCGGCCGAATCGGCCGAGGCCGAACCGCCCTCCTCCGAAAGCAAGAGAAAATCGCCCAAATCCAAAGGCGCCGCGTCGGAGCACGAAAAGTCCGACCCGGCAGACACCAAGAACCGGACGTTGGGTCCGAAGAAATCCTCGGCAAGGGAAAAGACGGACGCCGAAAAAACGGACGCCGAAAAAACACCGCCCGAATCCCAGCGGAAAAAGGGGAAATCCACTTCCGAAGGACTCGCCAAGCGGAAACCGCGTTGAGCGTTCCGCGCAAACGCAGCTTGCACGCATCGCCGCGCTGAGCAGGCCCACTTATGAGGAGACTTGCCGTGTACGCTCACCCGATGCGGTGGTTCTTGGGCCCGTGGATTCTCTCCGTCGTCCTCGCTGCCGCCGATTCCCGCGCTCAGACGGCCGAACCCGAAACGCCGCCGGCGGATTCCACGGCCGAGAGCGGCCGGCCCGGACCGCTGATTCTCGACGACGTGCCCCAGCCCCTGGTCCCCAAGCAGCCGCGAACCGAGGCCGAGGAAGATCGCCTCGATGCGTTGGCGCTGTTCGCGGCCGGGCGAATGCTCGAGCGAAAACACCAGTACGCACAGGCCGTGCAACGTTATCAGCGGGCGTGGCGGTACGATCCGGAAGCCTTCCACATCGCCCACACGGTCATCCACCTGGCCTTCTCGCTCCGCCGTTACGACGAAGCGGCCCGCGTCGCTCTGCAACTCGAAGGGGACCAACTCCAAGACACCAACCACCAGGTCTTGCGGTTCCTGGGAATCTACCTGAGCAGGCAAAAGGACTGGGCCCGCGCCGTAAAACTGTATGAAAGGGCGGTGGCCGTGCGGGCCGGCGAGAAACCGACGGGGGAGGACGTCCTCTTGCAGATGGAGATGGGCCGGCTCTATCACCTGATCGACGAGTACCGGAACGCCGCCGAATGTTTCGCGCTGGTCGCCCGTGCACTGGAGGACCCGCGGGAGTTCGAACTCAGCGACGACCAGCAGAAGCAGATCCTCCTGGAAAAGCCGGCGCTGACCTACACCCTGTTCGGCGAGTGTTTCCTGCGTGCCGATCGCCCCGACGAGGCGAAGGCCGCGTTCCAAAAAGCCCACGAGGCCGGCAAGGACGACGCCTTGCTGCAATACCACCTGGCCCAGGTCCTTGCCCACCGCGGAAAGCCGGCCGAGGCGCTGGTCGCCCTTCAGGCCTCCTTCGGGGAACACCTGGCCGACGAAGGGCTCGCGCCCTATGAGCTTCTGGCGGAAGTGTTCGAAGACCTCGGCCGCAAGGACGGCTTGATCGAGAAGTTGGAGAGACTCCACGGCGACGATCCGAAGAACGTGCCCTTGGGATATTCCCTGGCCGGCAAGTACCGCGAGACGGGGAAATCGCAAAAGGCCGAATTGCTCTATCTCGCGCTGATCAAGACTGCGCCCACCCCGACCGGCTTCCGAACCTTGGCCGAAATCTACCGCCAGACGAAGCGTCCCGAGCAGTTGCTGGACGTCTTCGGCCAGGCGGTGGGGATCACCGGTACGCTGGAGACGTTGGGCCCGCAGAGCCAGGCGGTCCTTGACGAGGACGACCTGCTGAACGACGTGATCGAGATCGCGCGTAAGCAGTACGAAAGCGATCCCGACTTGCTCGATTTCGGCAAGCGATACGCCGTCGGCCTGCTGGCCCTGCGAGCCCAACGGTTCGACGCCGCGGCCGAGTTCTTCGACCTGGCCGTCGAGGCCCGGCCCGAGGAAGCCGCCGAGGTCCTGTTGGCTTGGGGCGTGGGGTTGTTGGTCTCCGACCGCGCGGCCGACGCGGCCAAGGTGTTCCAGCGAGCCCTCGACCAGAAGGCGCTGCCCGAGGAGAGCCCGATCTTCCATTCCTACCTTGCCCGGGCGCTGGCGATGAGCGATCGGACCGACGAGGCGCTGGCCGCTGCCCGCAAGGCCGTCGAGTTGGAGAGGGACTCGCCCCGCTATCACGGCCTGGTGGCCTGGGTGCTGTTCGACGCGAAGCGTTATGAAGAGGCGTACGAGGCGTTCACGAAGTTGATCGAACAATTCGACTCCCAGTACGATTCGCCCGAGACCCGTGAAACCCTGCGCGAAGCGCGGCTGACGTCGTCCCATCTCTGCGTGCTCAAGGACGATTTTCCCCGGGCGGAAGAGTGGCTGGAACAGGTCCTCGATGAATTTCCCGACGACGTCGGCGCCAGCAACGACCTGGGATATCTCTGGGCCGACCGGGGAAAGCACCTCCAGCGCGCGTTGAAGATAATCCGCCTGGCCGTCGAGGCCCAGCCGGACAACGCGGCCTATCGCGACAGTCTGGGTTGGGCCCTCTACCGGCTGGGACGCTTCGAGGAAGCGGTGGCCGAGCTGGAAAACGCCGCCGTCGAAAGCGACGACCGTCCGCCCGACGCCCTGATCCTCGACCACCTCGGCGACGCCTATCTGAAAACCGAACAGGCGGAAAAAGCCGAGAACGCCTGGCGCCGGGCGGTGGAACTCTTCCGCCAGCAGGAAGAACCGGAGAAGGCAGAAGCCACGCAGAAGAAAATTGAAAAACAATCGTAATTCCTAACGCAAGATCAGGAACTCGCTATGGCAGGCCATTCCCATTGGGCAGGTATCAAACACAAGAAAGCGCTTGTCGACGCCAAACGGGGCAAGGCGTGGAGCAAATTGTCCAAGGCGATCATCGTGGCCGCGAAGATGGGCGGCGGCGATCCCGACGCCAACCTCCGGCTCCGCTACGCCATCGATGACGCCAAGGCCGTCAGCATGCCCAAGGACAACATCCAACGGGCGATCAAGAAAGGCACCGGCGAACTCGACGGCGGCAATTTCGAAGAGATCGTCTACGAAGGCTACGGGGCCGGCGGCGTGGCCGTCTTGTGCGAAGTGCTCACCGACAACCGCAATCGTACCGCGCCGGAAATCCGCAAACTGTTCGAAATGTCCGACGGCAAGCTGGGAAGCACCGGCTGCGTGGCCTGGATGTTCGACAGCAAGGGGCTGTTCCTGATCCCCAAGGAAAAGGCCGATGAAGACGCGCTGATGGAAATTGCCCTGGAGGCGGGCGCCGACGACGTGAAGCTGGACGCCGGCAATTTCGAACTCACCTGCGACCCGAGCGTCTACCGGGACGTTTCCCGGGCGCTGGCCGAAGCCGGGATCGAACCCGAAGTCGGCCAGATCACCCGCATCCCCCAAAACACGGTCGATCTCGACGCCGGCACCGCCCGAAAAGTGCTCAAACTGATGGAAGGTCTCGACGATCACGACGACGTGCAGAACGTCTCGGCCAACTTCAACATCCCCGACGAGGTCATGGCAGAGGTCGGGGAGGAGTAGTGGGCAGTGGGCAGTGGTGAAGGATCGAAGGAGCAAAACGCCCCCGCACTGCGTTGCGGGGGGTGAGTCGCGAGAAGCCGTCCATGCAAACCGAACGGCGCTACAAAACCACTTTGGTGATCGGCCTGCTGACGCTCCGGCTTGCCGTTTCGGATGGAATGATTCCGGCCGTGGGCGCCGCCTCAGAAACCGGAGAATATCTGGGACCGTGCGCCCTGGCCGTGTCGAAAGACGGCGGAACCCTCTATGTGGTCTGCTCCGACGCGCAGCAGGTGGCCTGGGTCGAGCTGCCCGGTGGCAACGTGACCCGGCGCGTGGCCATGCCGGCCGAACCGACCGGCATCGTGACGACACCGGACGGAAAAAGACTGATCGTCACGTGCGCGTCATCGAGGAGCACCGTCGTCGTGCTCGATGCGAACTGCGGTGATCGCATCACGACGATCCGCGCTGGGCACACCGCCACGGGGCCCGCGCTCAGCCCCGACGGCAAGCGAATCTACATCTGCAATCGGTTCGACAACGACGTCTCGGTCATCGATTTGGCGGCCGGCAGGGAAATGGCTCGCGTCAAGGCCGTGCGCGAGCCGATTGCCGCGGCCGTCACGCCCGACGGACGCTTCGTGCTGGTCGCCAACCACCTGCCGAACACGCGGACGGACCGTGCTTATCGAGGCGACGTGGCGCCCGTCGTTACGCTCATCGACACCGAGACGCTCGAAACGACCGCGATCGAACTGCCCCATGGAGCCAACGGCCTGCACGGCCTGTGCATCCTGCCCGGCGGCGATCACGCGCTGGTCACGCATCTCCTGTCCAATTTCGAGCAGATTCCCTTCCAGGTCAACACGGGCTGGATCAACGTCAACGTGCTGAGCGTCATCGATATCCGGCGGCGGAAAGTCCTCAGCACGATCGGAATGGACGAGTACGATCTGGGGACCGGCAATCCTCACGGCGTGGCCTGTACGGCCGACGGAGAATCGGTCTGCGTCAGTATCGCCGGCACGCACGAATTGCTCCTCATCGACCGCTCCGAATTGCTCGGCGATTTTGCCCATCGAACCATGCAGCCGATGATGGGCGTCTGGCCGATCTATTTCGCCCTGGGCGACAGCCTGTGGCGGCGAGTCGAGCTGCCGGGCAACGGTCCGCGCGGATTGGCGTTGGCCGGCTCGAAGGTCTACGTCGCCGAGTACTTCAGCGACACCGTGGCCGTGGTGGACCTTCCAGCCGCAGCCGGCGGATCCGTCCGCTCGATCGCCCTGGGCCCGGCGCTCGAGCTGACCCCGCAACGGCGCGGCCAACTGCTGTTCCACGACGCGACCCTCTGCTACCAGCAGTGGCAGAGCTGCGCCAGTTGCCACCCGGACGGCCGCGTGGACGGCCTGAACTGGGACCTGGCCAACGACGGCACCGGCAATTCCAAGAACACCAAGAGCATGTTGTTGGCCCACCGCACGCCGCCCGCCATGGCCGAGGGCGTGCGACCGTCTGCCGAGGTGGCCGTGCGTTCGGGTCTGATGCACATTCTTTTCGCCGATCGGCCCGAAGAGGAGTCGGCCGCCATCGACGCGTATCTCGAGTCGCTCCGGCCCGTGCCGAGTCCCCACCTCGTCGACGGCCAACTTAGCCCGGCGGCCGAGCGAGGCCGCACGCTGTTCCACAGCCCGCGCGTCGGCTGCCACCGGTGCCATCCGGGGCCGCTCTACACCGACCTCAGGTTGCACGACGTGGGCACGCGGAGCCCGCGCGAGTACAGCACCCGCTTCGACACGCCCACGCTCGTCGAAGTCTGGCGGACGGCCCCGTACCTGCACGACGGCCGCTACACGACGATGAAGGAACTGCTCGTCGAGGGCGAGCACGGCCTGCAACGCGGCCGCGGCGACGACCTGAGCGAGCGGGAAATCGACGACCTGGTCGAGTTCGTGCTGTCGCTGTAAGGGGTTACGCGGCAACAACTTATTCAATGGGCTTATTCAATGGGCTTGTTCAATGGGCTTGTTCAATGGGGTGGCACGCCCTGAGGAACGAAGGGCGTGAAGAAACCTGCCAAACCACGCCCTTCGTTCCTCAGGGCGTGCCACCCTCGCCGAGAAAGTGTACAATCTTGTGCAAACTGAGGGCTACCGCTCGGCCAGTGTTTTCGGTTCTTCGGGCAATTTCGTGGCTGCCGAGTGAAACAGCGGATTTGACCGTCGGAAGAGTACGGGTTCCTCTTCTCTGCTCACGTCGCTCAAGGACGTGGAATCAGAGAAGAGGAACCCGTACTCGTCCGTGCCGTCGGCTTCGAGGGACGGGGAATCGAGCCACGGAGATTCCTGAAGAACCGTATTTTCAGAGTGCAGAATCGAAGTTACCACGTCTCCATGAAAAGTAAAGAAAACGAGAACCAAAGGGAGGTAGATCGTCATGAGGTATCTTATCAACTGCACGCTTCTGATCCTGATCGGCTCGATCGCCCACGCCGGCCGGGCCGCGGAGCCGGCAGCGCCGGATCGATCGGCCCCGCCTGCTTTCGCGGTGCCCGTAATGTGGGACTACAGCGCTCCGCTGATCGCTCCCGAGCCGCGCGAGCAGGATCCCAGCCGGGCCCAGAAGGACCCCACGGTGGTTTTCCATGGCGGGAAGTGGCACGTTTTCATGACCGTCAAGCTGCCCGGCCGATCGGCCATCGAGTATTGCTCGTTCGAGCGGTGGGAAGACGCCGACAGCTCCCCGCGCACGATCCTGAAGATCAGCCAGAGCAACTACTATTGCGCCCCGCAGGTCTTCTACTTCGCGCCGCACGAAAAGTGGTATCTGGTTTATCAGATGGCCGTGCCCGGTGCAAAATACATGTGGGTCGCCTATTCCACGACGAGCACCATCTCCGACCCCGACTCGTGGACGCCGGCCAAGCCGATCCTCGACGGCGGGGAGAACGATCCGCGCCAGGCCGGCGGGCTCGATTACTGGATCATCTGCGACGATCAGCGGGCCTACCTGTTCCTGACCAGCCTCAACGGCAAGATGTGGCGACTGTGGACGAACCTGGCGGACTTTCCCAACGGATTCGACCATTGCCAACTGGCTCTGGAGGCCAATATCTTCGAAGCCAGTCACACGTACCGGCTCAAAGGAACGGACAAGTATCTGACGATCATCGAGGAGAACGGGCGGCGGTACTACAAGGCCTATCTGGCCGATCGCCTCGACGGCCCGTGGACGCCCGTGGCCGACACGGCGGAGAAGCCTTTCGCCGGATGGAAAAACGTCCGGCCGGCTCCCGGCGTGGAGCCCTGGACCGACAACATCAGCCACGGAGAACTTCTGCGCGATGGATACGACCAGACGTTGACGGTCGATCCGGACAACCTGAGGCTCATCTTCCAGGGCATGTGGGACAAGCACAAGGCCGGGATGGCCTACGGCCAGTTCCAGTGGCGGATCGGCATGTTGACGCCGACCGTTGACGCCGGCGATTAGCGAGCAGTTGCAAACGCCGCCGGGGCATTGGATAATGGATCGTGGGTGGCACGCCCTGAGGAACGAAGGGCGTGGAACGTCGGGAAAACACGCCCTTCGTTCCTCAGGGCGTGCCACCCTAAATGCCAAAAACCGCCTGGTGCTCGTTGCCCCGGCCTGTCGCGTCTTCTATCCAACTATCCCTGGGAGTAGCCATCATGAGAGCGTTCATCCCCGTTGCGATTCTTCTGCTCGTCGGCTCGACTCCGGCCACGGCGGCCGACCAACCGAATATCGTGCTGGTCATGGCGGACGACCAGGGCTGGGGAGACATGGCCTACAACGGCCATCCGACCCTGAAGACGCCAAACTTCGACGCCGCGGCGGCGGCCGGACTGCGATTCGATCGCTTCTACGCCGCCGCACCCGTCTGCTCGCCCACGCGGGCCAGCGTGATGACCGGACGCCATCCGAATCGGATGGGCGTCTTCAAATGGGGATATCCGATTCGCCCCCAAGAGGTCACGGTCGCCGAGGCCCTGAAGACCGCGGGTTACGCGACCGGACATTTCGGCAAGTGGCATCTCGGCTCGGTGCGCCGTGCCAGTCCCGTTCACCCCGGCAGGAACGGATTCGACGAGTGGCTCAGCGCGCCGAACTTCTTCGACAACGATCCGATCCTCAGCCGCCAGGGCACGGCCGTGCAAACCCGCGGCGAGAGTTCCACCGTGACGGTCGACGCCGCGTTGGAGTGGATCACCGCCCGGGCGAAATCCAGCGAACCTTTTCTCGCGGTCGTCTGGTTCGGCTCGCCGCACGGTCCTCATGTCGCGATCGAAGAGGACCGGGCGCTGTACGCGGATCAACCGGCGAAGGTGCAGCATTTCTACGGCGAGATCACGGGGATGGACCGGGCCTTCGGCAAGCTCCGCAACGCGCTGGGGGACTTGGGCATCCGCGACAATACGATCCTGTGGTATTGCAGCGATAACGGCGGCTTGCCCGGCGTCGGTTCGACCGGCGGGCATCGCGGCAACAAGGGCCAGATCTACGAGGGCGGCCTGCTGGTACCCGCCATTCTGGAGTGGCCGACCCGAATCCCCAGCCCGCGGATCACCAAGGTCCGCTGCAACACTTACGATATCTATCCCACGCTGCTGGAGATCACCGGCGTGACGATTCCCCGGCAGCCCGTGCTGGACGGCGTCAGCCTCGTGCCGTTGATCGAAGGCCGGCTCGATACCCGCAGCCGCCCGATGGGATTCTGGGATTACTCGGCCGGCGGCATCAGTACGCCTTCGGCCAAATGGATGGGAGAACTCCTCGAGGCACAGCAGGCCGGCGGCGATCTCCCGCCGTACGAGTCCAGTCAGCGGGCCGCCGAGTTGCCGAACCCAGCTTATCCTCTCGACCAATACCCCGGACATGCGGCGTGGACCGACGGCGACTGGAAACTCCATCGGATCGCCGGGAAACAAGGTGGAGTCGCCTGGGAACTCTACGATCTGGCCGCCGATCCCAGCGAGCAGAACGACCTGGCCGCCGGCGAGCCTGAGCGCGTCGGGCAGATGCGCAGCGAGCTGGACGCATGGCTGAAATCGGTCGTGCAAAGCCTCAACGGCGACGATTATGCCGAGAACGGAACGCCGAGGGACTGAGGGGCCGCGCAGAGACGACTTGTTCAATGGGGTGGCACGCCCTGAGGAACGAAGGGCGTGGAAAACCTGCCAAATCACGCCCTTCGTTCCTCAGGGCGTGCCACCCTCGCCAGGGATTCCCACGAAACCAGGAGACGACGTCATGCTCCGAACCGCGGGATTTGCCTCTGTTGTGCGCGTGGGATTCGTCTCGCTCGCGATGTTTCTTGCATCCATGGCGACCCTCGACGCCGCTGAGTCTGCGGACCAAAGCGCCGCGAGAGAATTGGCCCGGCAGGTGTTCGAGGCCACCGCAGTCGAGGGCGGCCTGATCGTACACCTCGGTTGCGGCGACGGCAGATTGACCTCGGCCTTGGCGACGGGCGACCGCTGCCTGATCCAGGGCCTGGATGCCGACGCGCAGAACGTCGAAAACGCGCGCGAGCATGTCAAGTCACTCGGTCTCTACGGCCGCGTGTCGATCCACGCGTTCGACGGCGAGCATCTGCCCTACGTCGACAACCTGGTCAATCTGGTCGTGGCCGAGGAGTTGGGCGAGGTCTCGACGGCCGAGGTCATGCGGACGCTCGCCCCGCTGGGCGTGGCCTATATCCGGCAGGGCGACGCGTGGATCAAGACGGTCAAGCCATGGCCGAAGGAAATCGACGAGTGGACGCATTACCTCCATGGGGCCGACGGCAACGCCGTGGCCAACGACCGGACGGTCGGCCCGCCGCAGCACGTGCAATGGGTCGCCGAGCCGCGCTGGCAACGTCACCACGAGATGACGCCCAGCCTCAGCGCCATGGTGTCTTGCGGGGGACGGCTGTTTGCGATCATCAACGAGGCCCCGCCCGGCATCGACGGTTTGCCCGATCGGTGGACGCTCGTGGCCCGCGACGCCTTCAACGGAACGCTCTTGTGGAAGCGTCCCATCGCCGAGTGGGGCTGGAATCAGTGGAGCGATCACTCGTACGGGGAGGGGCGCTGGAACCACCCCACGCATATCGCCCGGCGGATGGTAGCGGTCGGCGATCGCGTCTACGTGACGTTGGGTTTCAACGCGCCGCTGACGGCCCTGGATGCAGCGACCGGCGAAACCGTGATGACTTATCCCGAAACGCAGTTTACCGATGAGGTCCTCTATCACGAGGGAACGCTGGTGCTGGCGGTCAACACGGCCCGGCAGGGTCCCGGACACATCAACGCCAACCCGCCGGTCGAAAAGGCCGTCGTCGCGCTCAACGCCGAGACGGGAAAGCTCCTCTGGAGGACGGACGGCTTCACCGGCGTCGCTTCCAAGGCCGACGCCATCGAGCGCGTCACCCATCTGAGCATGGTTCTCGGCGGCGGAAAGGTCTTTCTGATCGAAGAGGACGCGGTCGTCGCCCTGGACCTCGCGACGGGCAAACGCACGTGGCGCAAGGAGCGCCCCGCCCGCCCGAAACCGGTCACGTACGGCAGCTACTACTTCACCAACCTGTGCGGCCTGGTCTATCACGACGGCGTGGTGCTCTTCATGGAACCCGACGCCACGCTGAAAAAGCAGCCCTGGAACGCGCCGGCCCGGTCGGAGCTGTCGGCCATCTCGGCCGAGACGGGCGAAGTCCTCTGGACGCGCCCGTGCGGCATGTGGGGACACTACAACGAGGGTGACGTGTTCGTCATCGACGCCCTTGCGTGGGTCCACGACGGCGAGGGCTTCTCGATGATGGGCCTGGACCCGCACAGCGGCGAGGTGAAACGCCGGCTTTCCACGCAAGAAGCCCTCGACCAGGGACACCATCACCGCTGCTACCGCGACAAGGCCACGTCGCGTTACTTCGTCACCGGGCGCAGGGGGACCGAGTTCATCGACGTCGAGTCCGGAGAGAGTCTGCGCCATCATTGGGTGCGGGGGACGTGTCGATACGGCGTGCTGCCCTGCAACGGGCTGCTCTACGCGCCGCCGCACCCCTGCATCTGCTATATCACCTCGAAGCTCAACGGCTTCTGGGCGCTGGCTCCCGAGCGGGAAACGGGAAGCGAGAAGCCGGCGGCCGCAGGTTCGTCTCCCCTGGAACACGGCCCGGCCTATGCGAACCGGGCATCTGGGCCTCCCGCCGATAATGTTCCGGCTTCGGACGATTGGCCGACGTATCGCCACGACCCGGCCCGGAGCGGCTGCGCCGGCACGGAAATCTCCCGCGATTTGCGGCCTCAGTGGACGGCGCAGATCGACGGTCGGCCGAGCAGCCCGGTGATTGCGGAGGGGAAGGTCTTCGTTGCCTCTTGCGACACCCATACCGTCTGGGCCTTGGACGCGGCCGATGGAAAGCCGCTTTGGAGCTACACGGCAGGGGGAAGAATCGACACGCCGCCCACCGTGTATCGGGGGCTGGCTCTGTTCGGGTCGGCCGACGGGTGGGTCTATTGCGTGCGAGCGGACGACGGCAAGCTGGTGTGGCGCCGCCGTGCCGCGCCCGACGATTCGCGCATCGTCAGTCACGATCAGTTGGAGTCCCCGTGGCCGGTACACGGAAACGTGTTGATCCAGAACGACGTGGCCTACATTGTCGCCGGCCGATCGTCGTTCCTCGACGGGGGAATCTACGTCTGTGCCGTCGAGCCGGCCACGGGCAGGCTGCTGCGAGAGAAGCGGATCGACAGTCGCGATCCGGACACCGGCGACATGGTCGAGTGCCGGCTGCCGTACGACATGCCGCCGGACGCGCCGGGCGCGTTGCCGGATATCCTCGTCGGCGACGGCACGAGCGTCTACATGAGACACCTGCAGTTCGACCCGGCCGACCTCGACTATCGAAACGCCGCCGAAGCGATGCCGCCGCAGAAGAACCGGGGCGCGTATCCGTACGTGGGCGGCCATTTGATGTCCGTCGCCGGGCTGCTGGATGACTGCTGGTTCAACCAGACCTTCTGGACGGTCGACGGCCGGTCGCAGTGCAAGCTGCTGGTCTTCGACGACGAAACGGCCTACGGCGTCAAGCCGTTCGCCGCCACCGCCCGGCACGCCCGAGCGATATTCAGACCGGGCACCGAAGGCTACACGCTGTTCGCCAACCGGCGCGGCGAGCACGTACCGCGATGGTCGATCAAGGTCCCGCTGCGTGTGGTGGCGATGGTCGTCGCCGGGGAGACGCTCTTCGTGGCCGGCCCGCCCGACGTGGTCGATCCCGCCGATCCCTGGGCGGGCCTGGACGGCAGAAGGGGCTCGCTGCTTCAAGCGATTTCGGCCGCGGACGGCGAGAAGCTCGGCGAAATCGAACTCGACGCCTCGCCGGTCTACGACGGGATGGCCGCGGCCGGCGGCAGGCTGTACATGGCGCTGACCGACGGCGTCGTGGTTTGCCTGGGGTCGCGCCGCGGCGATTGAAGCGAGAAGCGAGTGCGAAGCCGGAAGCGAGTGCGAAGCCGCGAGCGGCTTTATCGGTCGTCGGGTCGGTATCGCTCGCGGTATTTCTCGACGGCCTTGTCTTTCCATTGCTTCAGGCCCCGCCACAGGTAGCCGGACACCTCCTCGACCTCCTCGGCGACCTGTTTGCCGGCCAACTTGAGCTTCTCCTTCCAGTCGTCTTCTTCCGTCGTGTCGGCTCTCGGGTCGTCCGGCACGGGCGGCGGCGGGAGTTCGGGAGGCCGTGCGGAAGCGACCGGTTCTTTCGGCTGACCGACCTCGACGCCTTCGGCCGCCACGCGCAACAGCACCAGCGTGGCGTCGTCGTAGCGCATCTCCTGCTGCTGGCGCAGGCGGGTGATCTCGTCCTCCCACTGCGGCTGCGTCATGTTCCAGAAGGCATCCCAGTCCGGCGACTTGCCCGACTCCAACGACCGCAGGGCCCACTCGCCGATCGCGTCGGTACACAACACCAGCAGGTCGTCCGCGTAGCAGAGTTCGTCGAGCGAGGTGAACTCCATGAGGTGGTCCCGGCTGAGATCGACGCTTCCCAGCACGACCGGATCGTCCTGAAATTCCTCGGCCTTTTGCACCGGAAACGTCCGCAGGACCTCTCCGTGGCGGACGTGCAGCAGGCAACTATCCCCGATGGCGAAACCCTGCAACCGAAACGCCCCGAACGCGCCCTCTTGTTGCTCCTCGACCGGCAACAGGCGGACCCACAGCAGCGTGGAGAACGCGCCCACGGGCAGCTTGGCCTTCTGGAACCAGGCGAGTCCGCTGGTGTCGATCCGCTCGGACCACGCCTGACGCCGCTCGGCCAGCCATCGGGCGAACGCCTCCTTGTCGTCCGGGTCGGGAGTGTCGGCGATGACGGCTTCGGCCAAAACGCCGGCCCACTGCCGCGAGAAGATGGCCGAAGAGACCCCGTCGGCCACGACGGCGATCCCGGCGGCGGCGTCCAGCGCGTAGGCGTCCTGGTCTTCCTCGGGATGTTCGATATCTTTGGCGAGCTTGAAAACCCGCGAGTGAAATGGCATCGGTTCTTCTGCTCGTGTTAGTCGTCTAGCGCAACCCGGGTGCCGCCTGCGTTCCCATGTTGAGGAACTGGATCAGGCAAACCATGTCCGCATTGAACGCCATTCCCCGGGCGCTTTGCTGCAACTGAAAGCCCTCCATCATGCCGTGCCGGTAGAACGGGTCGGGCAGCACGCTGGACATGCGGAACAGCACGCGGGCCAGTTCGTCCGGCAAGCCCTCCTCCCTGGAAGGAAACATGAACGGATCGGCCGCGGTCATCGAGAGGTGGCAGTTGAACAGCAACACGTTGCCGTCCTCGGTGGCGAGGTTCTTCACCGCGTCGGCGTACGGGTTGGGGTCGCCGTCCTGCGATTCGCCGTCGGTGATGTGGACCACGATGGGCGGGAAGCTGCGCGGGTGCTGGGCGATCCACTGGCTGAGCACCTGGTGCGTGTGATACAGCATGTGGCACATCGGCGTGCCGCCCTCGGCCTTCGGGTCCACCCAAACGGGAACCTCGCACGGCACCTCGATCATCTCGCCCGTCTCCTCGTCGGGGATGTACTGCATGCGGGTGTCGATGCGGGCCGGATTGGCGCCGACTTCGGCGATCGACACCAGCATCCTCCCGGCCAGGGGGCCTTGCAGGGCCGACTCGATGATCGGGTTGGCACTCTGGTCGGTGCGATAGCCGAACACGCCGACGTCCATCCAGTCCTTGATCCCTTCGTCTCCGCTGGCCCGGATGGCCATGTTCTGCAGCCAGCCGTTGATCGCCGTGATCAGCTCGTCACACTTTCGGTTGGGGGAATTCCCCAGCGGCTCTTCCATGGAGAACGACTGGTCCAGCAGGAACAGGAAACAGGCCTTGTTCTGGCGGCTGATCTCCTGGGAATAGGGTGCACGCGACATGGTCATCTCCCGCGGTTCAGGTACTCTTGAGTTTTCGATGTAGGTTACAGCGGGGCTCGGGACTGGGGGCTCGGGACTGGGGGCTCGGGGTTCGGGACTCGGGAAGACAACACCGGAATCCAATGGTCCCTCGCATGGTTCCAAGTCTCCAGTTCCAGTCCCCGAATCCCCAACTCCGAATCCCCAGCCCCGAGTCCCGAGCCCCGAATCCCCA
>DATLAN010000096.1:0-3270 GCA_035527455.1 Thermoguttaceae bacterium | reverse complement strand
TCTGTTTCATGGCATGGCAGGCCCGCTTCGAATCGGCCCACCCGGCGGACGCAGGAATCCTGGAGGTATCCACGGCTGATTGGTCGAAGGTCGACAAGTCGCGTCTGCCGGCCAGCTGTTTCCTGTGGGTCGAGGACGAGAGGAAGAAGGGCAGCTGGCATTTGCCGGTCTACATGGGCACCGGTGGGATTGGCAAGAACGGCATGTACCGTGAGCGGGGGCCTGTTAACGTCAATGCCATGCGGGCGGCCGAAGCCACGATCGAGGGGGCTCGGACGGGAAAGCCCATGACGGTGCCGAAATCGGTTGAAGCGAGACTGCAGAACCTCTTGAAGCAGCATGAAAGTGGCCCGGAATCGCGATATGAAGCGTATCGCACGCCAAAGACCCCGCGTTTGCGGGAGTCCGGGACGGCGCTGGCGCATCTGGTCGAAACGGTCGATTTCAGCGGCGCTGAGTTCGTCGAGGAAGGCGGCAAGCGGCTGGTGCGCAACGTGGTCATGTTGGGGCCTGTGTCGAGTCATGGTTACGAGTACAAACAGGAAGCGATGAGGGTGGCGGTCGACGGGAAATTGTACGAAGGGGTGAGAATTTTCATCAATCACTCCCGCGAAGGCCGGGACCTGATGCACTTGGCGGGTATTTTCCGCGAGTCGAAGCACGAGGACGGCAAGATCAAAGGGACCGCCTTCTTGCTGGATGACGACTACGGTCGCAAATTCTGGAATATCGCCCAAGACATGCCGGAGGCGGCGGGTTGTAGCCATGTTGCCGATGGCAAAATGGTCAAAGAGGGCGGCAAGAAATATGTCGAACAGATTACTCGTGTCCATTCGGTCGACCTTGTCGTTCAAGGCGCAACGACCAAGCACGTGTTCGAGGATGATGACTCCTCGGGAAAGGAAGACACCATGGAACTCAATGATGTCAAGATCGAGGACCTGAGAACCGCGCGGCCGGACATGGCTCGGCAGTTGGTCCAGGAAGGCGCCGCCAGCCGGGACGAAGAGATCCAGGCCCTCATCAACGAAAAAGCAGTGCTCACCACGTCGGCAGAGTCTCTGAGCACCGAGAAAGCCGCCCTGGAAGAGCAGAACAAGCAACTGCAGGCCAAGATCGACGAGATGACAGTCTTGGAGGCGACGCGACAGAAAGAATCGGTCGTGGACAAGGCGATGTCGGAGTTGCCCGAGCAGGCCCGCACCGATCTGTTCCGCATGCAGTGTCTGGGGGTCCAGACCGGCGGGGAAACCTTCGACCTCAAGGTATACGAGGAGAAGGTGACCGAGCTGGTGAAGGACCGGAAGTCGCTGTGCGATCAGACGGGTGTGCGGAACCAGGGTGGCGAGCAGAAGCGTAGTGGGGACGTCAAAACCCAAGAGGCAGAGGCAAACGCCGAACTGCAACTCTGATCGAGTCGAGGCGTACATAGGAACCTACGGTTTCATAGGGAATCGTATTAGGGAAAGGATTCAATCATGGCTCAGAACAGAGAGCGGTACGTCAGCGGGCCGCGCGAATTGATACAGGTCCCCATCGAAGCAGCGGTGGTGATTTACAAGGGTGACAACGTTGCCCTCGATGGCGGATACGCCGTTCCGCTGGGCGATATGAACGACCCGGGCGACGCGGCTGCCAATCGCGAGAACGCGGCCGACAACTTCCTGGGCATTGCAGAGACGGCGCACGGCAGTGCCGACGCGGCGGGGTTTATTTTGGTCGATGTCAGCTGTGGGGCCATCTTCCAGGGCGAGTTGGCGGCGGCTGCCAGTCTGAGCTTTGGCATGGCACTCGAACCCTACTCCGATGGCGGCGCATGCAGCGACTACACATTGGTGGCTGGCACAACCTCCAAGATCGCCGTGGCTGCCGAAGCGATTACCAGTGGCACGGACGTCAAGATCAAGCTCCTGCCGCAGGTGAGAATGCAGCGGGCTAACCCGCAAACCTAACAACCCCTGATCCATTGATCTGAGGACCTCGAGTCTGAGAGCCATCGATCGAACGGGCCAGATAGAAAGGGCCAATCATGAAAATGGGCGTATTGCATCGTGATGTGATCAGGGCGTTCTCCAAGAAGTGCGGGAACAACTTTGGTCTGATGGAATCAATTATCACTCAACGGCTGGAGTCCAAACCGGAAGACCCCGAGCATCTGACTCCGGAGAACTTCAGCTTCCGGGAGATGGCCGAGGGGCTTGGCGGAGATCTTCGACATCACTCCGGCCAGCCGGTGTTCCAGGAAGCCGTGTCGGCCTCCCAGTTCAGCACAATCGTCGGCGTGCTGGTCTCCACCAAGGTGATGACGGCGTACCAGCGCTACACCGAGATCGTCGATCAGCTGGTGACCAAGTTCACCTCCACGATGGAGACGGACAAGGTTCCGGGGGCGTACCTCTCGGGCTCCCTTGAGGACGTTGGTGAAGGGGCTCCTTACCCCCACACCGCTGACATCAAGGAAAAGTACGTGGAGATCGGCCACCAGAAGCGTGGCCTGATCCTCGACGTTACCGATGAGGCTATCCGGTTCGACCGGACGGGGCTGGTGCTGCGTGAGGCGGGCAAGCTGGGTGAGAAGATGGGCCGCGACCGGGAATCGCGTATCATGAAGATCATCCAGGACATCACCGGCTATAAGGCCTGGTACCCCTCTGGTACACAGGAGGATCTCTACCAGAACGCAGCGGGAAGTGACAGCCACACGTACGACAACCTCGTGGCCGACGTCCTGGCGGACTACACCGACGTCAACATACTCTGGACGTTGCTGCGGCTGATGAAGGATGACAGCGGTGATCCCATCGACGTCATGCCGAACGTTCTGTTGGTCCCGGTGGCGCTGCAGATCGTCGCGTCGCGAATCATCATGAACGACGTGCTGGCCGGCGGCACCAACAACGAGCGGAACGTGCTCAAAGTCGTCTTGCCGGCGAACTTCAAGATCCTGGCCCATCCGGACCTAGATACGCAGAGTTCGACGGCGTGGTACCTGGGCGACTTCCAGCGGCAGTTCGTCGAGAAGGTGGTCATTCCGCCCCAGGTGGTCACGCGCCGCTACGGCGACAACAACGAGGATGCCTGGCGCAAGGACATCGTGGCCTCGTACAAGGTCCGTTACGACTCGAAGGTTGGGGCGACGGACTACGTGTACGTGGGCAAGAGCACAGGTGCCTAATCAGTACCAGTCCGCGGAATCTGAGGACGCGTCGGGTTCCGGCGGTGTTTCAGGTCGAGGGGCGGTGCGGCTCAGCCGCCCGCCCCTGTTTTTTT
>DATLAN010000095.1:0-4492 GCA_035527455.1 Thermoguttaceae bacterium | reverse complement strand
ATACCCGAGAGCCGGCCGTACACTTCCAGCCTGGTCCGGCCGGCGACGGGCGTCCACTCGGTCCCGTCGCGCAAGGCGACCAGTTGCACGTCGAGCGGCGTGCGGTCGTTCGCCGGGATTCCCCGCATCGGATCGAGCGGCGGGGCCGGCACGACCCGCGCCGACTTCAGCGCCACGGCTTCCACGCAAACCGGTCGACCGTCGTTCGAGGCGTAATAACCGAGATCGTTCTGGCCGAACAGGCACCACCGGCAATGGTGCCACGAACCGGCGGCGGCGGCGACGGCCAGCAGGATCGCGCCGGCGGCGCATCGATCCCATTTCCACCGCCACGCCACCATCCACGCCATCCACGCCCCGGCGGCAACCGCCCACCACGAGCCCACCGCCATCGGCCAAAATCGATCGGCCATGATGCCCACACAAACGGCGACCAGCACGATGACCAAAGGCTGATAACGCGGCTCGACGGGACGCGGATCTCCGGGATCAGGACCGTCGGTCTGGGGCGAAGGAATCACCATAGCGGATATTGTGGCAGCCTGCCGCCATTCCGGCAAGCAATGGTGTTCAACGCAAGAGATGCGGCTACAATGGGGTTCAAACTACCGCATTTGCCATAACACGCCTTTCTTCTGCCAGGGGCCGGACAGTTTCAAGGAGGTTCAGCAACGATGTTCCCATACATCCTCAACCGCGAAGACTGCGTTCGCATCGATCCGGCGGCGGGGCAGGTGATTTTGGCGACCGAGTGCGAGAGGACGACGCTGACGATCATGGAGTTCGAGCCCGGCGTCGTGACGCCCGAACATAGCCACCCGCACGAACAGGTCGGATATATGATCGAGGGCGAAGCGGAGTTCGTCATCGACGGCACCCATTATCCCGTTCGGGCAGGACAGATGTGGCGGCTGCCGGGCGGGGTGCCGCACCAGGTGAAGGTCGGCGATCGGCCGATGCGGGTCGTCGAAGTGTTTTGTCCCGTGCGCGAGGATTTTCGAGCGAAGGAAGATTGAGGAGGGTGCCATGATGAAGTTCCATACGAAGTCCCTTACGAAGTCCCCGGCCGTCGCGTGCCTTTTTCTCGCCCTGACGACCGCCGGCTTGTGCCCGGCCGAAACGGTTTGGGTCGACGGCGGCTCGCCGACGCCAACCGAAGACGGTTCGCCGGAGGCCCCCTTTCGCACCATCGGCAAGGCGCTGCAAACAGTTCAGCCCAGCGATGTGGTGACCGTGCGGGCGGGCGTTTACCGCGAACAGTTCAAGATCCCCTCCGGCGAACCGGGGCGGCCGATTACCTTGCGGGCGGCCGACGGCCAGCGCGCGATCGTCTCCGGCTGCGTGCCCGTGACGGGATGGACCAAGGCGACCGGCGGCGTGTGGACCACGACGCTGGATTTCGAGCCCGAACGGCTCCTGGTCGCTGCGAAAGAGCAGACGATCGCCCGGGAGCCCAACGAAGGCTGGTGGCGGTCGGCCGGCGCGGCGGGCGATACGCTGAGCGATCCGGAACACTTGCAGGGAATCCCCGCGGCCGAGACCGGCGGCGAGGTCCGCGTGTGGCTGCAACACGGCAACACGTTCATGACGTTCCCGCTGCTGACACTCGACGCCCGGCAAGCTCGCGTTAGCGTCGACCGCGGAACAACAACGCTGAATCTCACCGCCGGCGACAAGTACTTCCTGCAGAACCGGGCCGAGTTCATCGACCGGCCCGGCGAGTGGGCCGTGCAGCCGGACGCCGGGCGGTTCAAGCTCTCCTTCATGCCCCGCGACGAGGCCGATCTGGCACGGGTCGAAGCACCGCGGCTGGATCGGGCGCTGATCGACACCCGCGACCGCAGCCACATCCGCATCGAAGGGCTGGAAGTCACCGGAAGCCGGCAGTTCGGCATCCAGGTCTACGGCTCAAGCGACGTCCAGGTCCGGCGGTGCATCGTCCACGCCAACCGCTACCTGGGCATCTTGCTCCGCGAGGTCGAGGACGTTCTGGTCGCCCAAAACGTCGTCCGGCGAAACGAGTACGGAATCAGCGTCGGCTATTCCCGTCGCGTCACGGTCGAAGAGAACGACGTGGGCCACAACGGCGTGGACGGAATCCTGGTCACGTGGAATTCCGACGATATCACGGTCCAGCGGAACTGCGTCCACCACCATCTCCTCTGGGGACATCCCGACAACCTGCAGGTCTATCGCGGCGTGACCAACGTGCGGTTTCGCGACAATCTGCTGCTGGCCGGCGGACAGTCGGTGATGATGGAAGAGACCAGCCAGGGCGAGTTTTCCGGCAACATGGTCGTCGGCTGCGGCGCGTACATGCTCATCATGGGCCACCAGAACGCCGGACACTACAAGATCCACGGCAACACGCTGGCCTTCTCCGGCTACGGCTGCATGAACCTCACCTGGGAAGACTACGACGTATGCGAGAACGTGATGACGACCGGGCACGATTCGGTCCTGTTCGGCACCAAGGGCATCCGGGACTATCGCGGCGACCGCAACGTGTTCTGGAACTCGGCCCGGTCGCAGAACCCGACGATCATCGCCACCGACGACGGCTGGCACCGCGATTTCCAGGCGGTGCAGCGATCGACCGGCGAGGACCAACATTCGGTCTATGCCGACCCGCGGTTCCGCAACGCCCCGGTCGCCTTCCGCGTGCTCGACAGCGGCCGGCTCGATCGTTGCACGAAGGAGACCTGGTATCTTCGCGGCGGTGCGCAAGGCTTCGAGGCGGGCGATTTCGTCGAAGTGAATTTCGACGGCGTCCGGCGGCGGATCACGCGGCTCGACGAAGCGACCATTACCGTGGCCCCGCCGCTCGAGGAAAAGCCGGTCAAGGGCTGGCTGGTCGCCAATTGGGGCGAGAATAGCGATTTCCGGCTCGATCTGCGGCTGAAAGGCGACAGCCCCGGCGCGAATCTCTCGGCCGAGGGCGGGCCGGTCGGCTCGAAGATCGACGTCCAGGCGTATCTCCGCGGCGACTTCGACGGCGACGGCCAACGCGACCTGCCGCTGTTGCCGCCGGAGTTCAAGGAAGATTGATGGCGTAGAGGATTGATGGCGTAGCTGAATTCGCAAGAATTCAGCAATACACCATTCCCTGAATCTTTGCAGATTCAGCTACACGAGTGACGCCACCACATGGTCAATCTTTGCCCGTCGCCAGATCGTAGCTGGTCATGGGCACCTGATAATAACCCATCGCGGCGCCGACCACGTCCATGCGGTAGAGCGGGTCCTGCATCAGGCACGGCCGGCGGTCGGCGGCGGGGATCGTCGTGGTGTAGATCCGCAACTCGCCGGGCACGCTGGTGATGATCTCCTCGCGCCAATCGCCCAGCACGTCGGCGATCGCCACGACGCTGCCTTCCACCCTCGGCGGCATGTCCTGGCCTTCGCCGTCCCCGTAGTTGGAGATCCGCCCGTTGCGGAGCAGTTCGCGTTGCGGGTCGGCGTCCCAATAGACGCATCGCGGGCTGAAACCGCCGAGGTCCTCTTCGCTAATAACCTGCCCGTTGGCGGTCCGCAGCCGGGCCCACGCGAACTTCTTCTCCGAGTCCGTATCGGCGCTGTAGCACTCGGCGCCGGGGTGCCGGGCGTCGATGTCGGCGCAGAGGCCCTGGCCGTGGACGTGGCGCGTGGCCCCCTCGTGGCCCCAGAGGATCTTGCCGGTGGCCGCCTCGACCAGGCACATGCCGTTGCGATCCTGCCGGCGGCTCTCGATGCCGTAGTAGATCTCCAGCCCCGGCCGGCTCGGGTCGATGTCGCCGATGTAGAAATGGTCGGGATGTCCCAGGCCGGTGGTCCAGAGCACGGTCCCGTCGTCGTCGAGCACCGACGAGCCCAAGAGCACCTCGTCGCGTCCGTCGGAGTCGACGTCGGCCGCGTGCATCCAGTGGGCGCCCTGGCCCGAGTACGAGCGGTCCTCTTTCGCGTTGTCCCATCGCCATTGCTCGCGGAGCTTCCCGTCGCGGAGCTGGTAGGCGACCGTCTTGATGACGTTGTACGTGCCGCGCTGGGCGATCAGGCTGGGCGTCTTGCCGTCGAGATAGGCCACGCAGAGCTGGTTGCGGCAATAATAGTTGTAGGCGTTCTCGCCGGTGAAACCCTCGCGCGTCGGCCAGGCGACTTGCACGAGCGGCTTGCCGGTGGACCCGTCGAGGATGGTCAGATACTCCGGGCCCGTCTGCACTTTGCCCTCCTGGTCGCGGGGATCGCCTTCGCCGGTTTTCACGGCCACCTCGGCCTTGCCGTCGCCGTCGAGATCGTAGACGACGTAGGGCGAATACCAGATCCCCTGCTCGATCGCCCAGCCGAGATCCATCCGCCAGAGGAATTTTCCGTCGTGGCTGTACGCCTCCAGCTTGTACGTCCCGGGGCTTGGCTTCCAGTACTTGTACCACGGGTCGACGTTGCCGTTGGGCTGCTTGATGACGTAATCGTACTTGCCGTCGCCGTCGAGATCGGCGATGCCGACCTTCTGGAA
>DATLAN010000094.1:0-42390 GCA_035527455.1 Thermoguttaceae bacterium | reverse complement strand
GGCGGCGTTGCGGGCGGCCGACCGGCGAAGGATCGAAGTCGACAAAGAGCGGCAGGCCCGGTACGAAAGGGAGGCGGCGACGGCCGAGCGATTGCTCGTGCTGGAAAACCTGCAACGCAAGCAGCAGAAGGTGGCCGGGTTGATGGAGCGGTTCAACTCCCTGATGGATGAGGGACGCTACCGGCTGGCCGAGGAAGCGGTCGCGGCCGCCGTGCTCGAGGAAATGCCCGAAAATCCGGTGGGCGTGGTCGCCACGCACACGGCTCGGGCGACCGGATATCTGCAAGACGCGATGGTCTTGCGGGTCCTTCGCCAAAAGGGCGTGGTGGACACGCTCTACCAGGTCGAGAAGTCCCACATCCCTTTCCCCGACGAACCGCCGATCGTCTATCCGCCGGCGGAGGTCTGGAAGGAACTCACGGCCCGGCGGAAAGAGAAATACAGCTCGATGAGCCTGGCCCAACGGGGCGCGAAGGAGAAGGAGATCGACGATGCGTTGAAGTCTCCCACCCAGTTGGAGTTCATCGAAACGCAATTGCAGGACGTGGTCGATTTTCTGAAGGACTATCATGACATCGAGATCCAGATCGACGAGCGTGCCTTGCAGGAGGTCGGGATCCCCACCGACACGCCGATCACGAAGAATCTCAAGGGAGTTTCGTTGCGTTCGGCCTTGCGGCTGATGCTCCGGGAACTGGATCTGACCTACGTGATCCAGGACGAAGTGCTGCTGATCACCACCCCCGAAGAAGCCGAGACCAAGTTGACGACCAAGGTCTATCCGGTCGCCGATCTGGTGCTGCCGATCGACAACAGCATGATGGGCGGCTACGGAGGGATGGGTGGCATGGGCATGGGCGGCGGCGGCGGCATGATGGGCGGCATGGGCGGCGGCATGGGCGGCATGGGCGGCGGCATGGGCGGCATGGGCGGCATGGGCGGCGGTATGGGTGGTATGGGCGGCGGTATGGGCGGTATGGGCGGTGGGATGGGTATGGGCTTCATGAACATGCCTAACGACATCATCCCCAGGGTTCCCGTCGACGGGTTCCGCGCCTTTTCGGTGAAGGACGACGTGCCCCGACCCGACAAGGTCCTGCAGAAGCCGGAGAAATCCGAAGAGATCGTCGTGGAGGTTTCCCCCAACGACGATCCGGAAGTCGTTTGGGACGAGTATTTCCGCACGCACGACCCGTCGCCGGCCGCGGTCCGCGATGCGGTCCGCCGGCTGGGCAACAACAAGACGAATCCCAAGCGGTTCAAGCACATCATCGCCCTGATCGGTGCCTCGCTTCGGCACCAGCAGAGCGAGAAGCCGATGTACGATTCCCGACAGTGGTGGATGTACGAAGTGATGGCCATCGCCATGCAGGCCGACGACCGGCCCCGCGAGGAGATCGAGCGGGTGGTGATGTCGGCGGTCGATCTGGCCAACAACTCGGCCGACCTGATGCACGTCGGCGTCTATGCCGCCCGGCTCGACTTGCAGAAGTGTGCGCTGCAAATCTTCCGGCAGGTCGCCGAGATGGAGCCGGCCTGGCCCGAACCCTACATGCACGGCCTGAAAACCGCCCAGAGGCTGAAAGACCTCGAAGGGATCCAATGGGCAACCCTCGGCATCCTCAGCCAGGCGTGGACCAAGGACGAAGGCATGGTCTGGAAGACCGGTCTGTACGCGGCCCACGCGACGCTGAAGCAACTCCGCGACGAAGGACGGACTTCCGAAGCCGAGCAGTTCGAGGCCGCGCTGAATCAGGCCCTGCTCCGCGACTGCTGGGTCAAGGTCTCCTTCACCGGAGACGCCGACGTGGACCTGCTGGTCGAAGAACCCTCCGGTTCCGTCTGTTCGTTGCGCAATCCCAGAACTGCCGGCGGAGGCGTGCTGGTCGGCGATATCTCGTCGCAAACGGGCCTCGACGACTCGGGGATTCGCAGCGAGGTCTATGTTTGCCCCAAGGCGTTCAGCGGCGACTATCGGATGATGGTGCGGCGCGTTTGGGGTAAAGTGACCAACGATCAGGTAACGGTCGAGATCCACAAGAACTTCCGTAGCGAGAATCCCGAGGTCCTGCGAAGGAAAATCCCGCTTAAGGACGATGAAGCGCTGGTGAAGTTCGATCTGCAAAACGGCCGGCGCACCGAACCGCTCGAGCAGCGGCAGGCCGAGATCGCAGCTGTGGGGCAGATTGCCGTGGGACGCCAGATCCTCGCCCAGCAACTGGCAGCCGCCATTGATCCCCAGGCGCTCGGCAGCCTGGCCATGTCGCGCAGCGACGACAACGGGGGCGGATACCCCTGGTTCGCCCGACGCGGGGCCGTCGGCTACCAGCCGGTGATCATCACCCTGCCCGAAGGCGCCAACATGATGGCCACCGCCGTCATTTCCGCCGATCGCCGTTACGTCCGCATCACGTCCGCACCGCTGTTCTCCGGCATTGCCGAAGTGAACGTGTTCAACATGGCAACGGGCGGCAGCACGGGCGGAACAGGCACCGGCGGTCAAGGCTATAGTGGGGTCTTCGGGCCCGGCGCCGGCGGCGGCTTCGGCGGCGGCGGTGGTGGCGTCGCCGGTGGCGGTGGTGGCATCGATCCGGGCCTCGGCGGAGGCGGCGGCATCGATCCGGGCTTCGGCGGAGGCGGCATCGGCGGAGGCGGCGGCATCGATCCGGGCTTCGGCGGAGGCGGTATCGGCGGAGGCGGCGGAGGCTTCTTCTAGTCGGAAAAGGCCGCGAAAAATCTCGCCAGACACATGGTGTCCGGTGCGAATCGAAGATTCCCGACCCCTTTTTCCGTGTTCGAACAATAACGCCCGGCGAGACAGCAATGCCTCGCCGGGCGCGTCTTTTCGGTCAGGTCGAGAAGGTGGCGACCTGCCTCACTCTTTCGCTTCGGGCTTCTTGGCCTCGGTCGCCTTTAGCTCGAGCTTCTTCGTTTCGGGGTCCCTCGTCACGTGGATGGTGACGGTGGCTTTGCCTTCCCCGACCTTCACGGCCGCCGGGTGGTGGACTTGCGGCGGCTTAGGAGCGAGCGGCGCCACAGGCTTTCGAACCGGTGGTTGAGGCGCTCGATGATGAAAACGCTTCACACCCTCGACAAATTCCTCCATGCTCAGCTTCCCGTCCTTGTTCTCGTCCATGTGGGCAAACATGATCTTCGGATCGGGAATCTGCGGTCTCGGTCCGGCTTGGGGGGGACCAGGTTGATGGGGCGGAGCCGGCCTGACTTGCGGAGCCGGCCTGACTTGCGGAGGTCCGGCGCGGTCAACCGGGCCAGCCTGCTGCGCCTTCTTCACGGCCTCTCGCCATTCTGCCAAGGTCAACTTCTTGTCGCCGTTGCCGTCGGCCCGAATGAGGATCGCTTTGAGACGTTCGGGGGCGCCGGCGGGCACTTCGTCGGCGGTCACCTGGCCGTCGTCGTTTCGGTCGAGCCGTTGGAACAATTGCGCGGCACGGGCACGTTGCGGCCCGTCCTTCGCATCTTCCGCCGCCACAACCTGCGGCAGGATGGCAACCGCCGCAGCCGTTACCATACAGGAAAACACCCTTCGCATGATCCTAATCTCCTGGGATTGGGGAAAACGGGGGGAATGAAACCAACATATCTTAACAAACCACCAAAACCGTCGCAAGTTCCGCCGCCGCGGCTGGGAACGGTATGAAGGCAGACCCCGGAGCATAGGCCGTAACTTCCGCGCACCGTGCGCGCGTGTTTGACATAACCAATTGTTCTAACAACGTTTAGCGGGCGGGCTTGCCCGCCGTTCCATTGAGGTGGAACACCGTCACGGGGGCATTACGGCTTCACCAGGGGGTTACTAGGGGCGCGAGTAGAATGAGACGAAGAGGGGAGATGGACAAGAGGGGGGGCAAGGAGAAAGGGGATACGAAAACTGCCGGAGAATAATCTACCCGCGAGCCTTTCGATCTTGTCCAGTTTTCGGCAACTGCCTATAATCCCTCGCCCGGCCTCGAACCGTTATACTCCGAAGCCGGGCGGAGAACCATCGCTAGTGAAAATCCGTATATGTACCAGGCGCGCGCAGGCCTGTCCGCACGATCTCGGCTTGGCCTGGAACCCCCTTTGGCGCATAATGGGAGACGGTTCCCGTGCAAAACAGGAATATTCGTAAAGACGCAACCGGAGGCTTGAAAAACAGGAAAAAACGTTTGCTGTGCGAGGGTGCGCGTTGCGCAGCGGTTTCGTCTCAGGGGACGGGTAGGCGAGGTACGGGTCGTAACTGCGAGCGGAAGAGTGCCGTACAGCCGGTTCTTTTCCGTCCGCGCCGAATCGTGCGACTGCACACTCGACCGGGCCGTCAAAGTGACGCCGCCAAAGTCGGCGCCAGCCGCTGCCGTTGATTGTGGACGACAAGGTCGCCCGCGGTCAACGCGTGTTGTGCAACCTCACCAACGCGACGTTGCCCGAACGCCTCGGATGAGTTCGCCGTGCATCACGGGGCGACGCGGCGAGCCGTTACAGGCGTCACAGCTCGTCGAGAGACGTACTTCGGCGCCGGGATCGCACTGCTGAAATGACTGAATCCGTCGGCCGTCGCCGTCCGATGTCACGGGTGCAAACACTGATGTGCCCGCTTGCGGAGTCAAGGTGGATGGTCAGCGCGGCGCGGCAGGAACGCAAGGTATAATTTTCCGACGACCCCAACGGTTTTGTCTTCGTGGAGGGAAGGATGCACATATACGGCCCGGCTCACTTGCACGGTCCCCAACCGGTCAGCCCGCCGCACACGTCTCGGGCGAGTCAGCCCGTCTCGCGGCCCGACTCGTCGCCGATCCAGGATGAACTGGAGATTTCCGATGCCGCCCGGCTGGTAGGACGGGCCGGCGAGGTTCCCGAGATCCGCCAGGATCGCGTCGATGAGATCCGCGCCCGGATTGCCGAGGGGACTTACGAAACGCGGGAGAAACTCGATATTGCCGTCGAGCGGCTCCTGGACGAGATCGGATAACCCTGGCGATCATGTCGAAACGCTATTCGCTTGGTTCGGTTTCCGTGACGCTGCCCCCGGCGGACCGTTTCGCCCAGTTCTTGCAGAGCCGCGGCAAACGGATCACGCAGCAACGCCGGCAGATCGTGGAAACCATTTTCAGCCACCACGACCATTTCGACGCCGATGAGCTGATCGACCACCTCAAGGAGTTGATCGCCCAGCGCAAGGTAAGCCGGCCGACCGTCTACCGCACCCTTTCGGAGTTGGTCGAGGCGGGCATGCTGCGGAAGATGGTCCTCGGCGGACGCAGCGTCTACGAGCACGAGTACGGTTACCCCAGCCACGATCATCTCTATTGCCAGGTGTGCAACAAGCTGATCGAGTTCCACAGTCCGGAGTTGGAACGCATTCGCAACGAGGTCGCCCGGCAACACAAGTTTCAGGTGAGCGGGCATCGGATGTTCGTCACCGGCGTGTGCAAGGGTTGCGGGGGAGTGGAGTGAGCGGAGATGCGGCCTCTGTTCCACGTCGCTACTGGGGAAAACCGCGTGGCGTTCTCTTCTGAATATCGAACGTCGAACAAGGAATAGCGAAGGAAGAAGGCCGCGATCACACGTCCACTTTCGCGGCGGTGTCGAGCGCATCAGGGTACTTCTTGCGGATCGGCTCGACGACCTCGGCAATGAACTCGTCGACCTGTTCGGGTGCGCGGCCGATGAACCGGGAAGGGTCGAGGATTTCGTCCAGGTCGACGCCGGCAAAGGCTTCGTCGTCGGCCAGACGCTGCAACAGATCGTTCCGCCCGCCCTCCTGCTTGACGACCGTTGCGGCGGCCTGGCTGTGCCGGCGGATCCGCTCGTGCAACTCCTGGCGGTCGCCTCCGGCGGCCACCGCGGCCATCAGCACGTTCTCGGTGGCCATGAAAGGCAACTCGGCGTCCAGTTGCGCGGCAATGACCTTCGGGTAGACCACCAGCCCGGCGGCCACGTTCTGATAGAGGATCAGCACCGCGTCGGTCGCCAGAAACGCCTGCGGCAGGACCAGCCGGCGGTTGGCGCTGTCGTCCAGCGTGCGTTCCATCCATTGCGTGGCCGCCGTATGGGCCGCGCTCGACTCCAGGCTGATCACGAAGCGGGCCAACGAACAGATCCGCTCGCTCCGCATCGGGTTGCGCTTGTAGGCCATCGCCGAAGAACCGATCTGCTCCTTCTCGAACGGCTCCTCCACTTCCTTGCGATGGGCCAGCAGCCGCAGATCGGTCGCCGCCTTGTGGGCGCTCTGGCCGATGCAGGAGAGCACGCCGACTACCTGCGAATCGATCTTCCGCGGATAAGTCTGGCCGGTCACCGCGTAGCTCTCGTCGAAGCCGATCTTCCGGCAGACGAGTCCCTCCAATTGCCGGACCTTGCGATGATCGCCGCCGAGGAGCTTGAGGAAGCTGGCCTGGGTGCCGGTGGTGCCCTTCGGTCCCCGGGCTTTCAAGGTCGCCAAGCGATGCTCGATCTCGGCCAGATCCAGCACCAGGTCGTAGGCCCAAAGGCATGCCCGTTTACCCATCGTGGTCGGCTGGGCGGGCTGCATGTGGGTGAAGCCGAGGCAGGCCAGGTCACGGTGCTCTTGGGCGAATTTTCCGAGTGCGTCGATCACGGCCACCAGCCGGTTGCGAACGAGCGTCATCGAGTCGCGCAACAGCAGCAGGTCGGTGTTGTCGGTCACGAAGCAACTGGTCGCCCCCAGGTGGATGATCGCCCGGGCGTCGGGACAGGCGTCGCCGTACGCGTGTACGTGTGCCATCACGTCGTGCCGCAGTCGCCGCTCGTATTGCCCAGCCGCCTCGAAATCGATATCGTCGACGTGCTCTTTCAATTGCTGAATCTGCCGGGCCGAGATCGGCAGCCCTAATTCGGCTTCCGCTTCGGCCAGCGCGACCCACAGCCGTCGCCAGGTAGAGAACTTCCGTTGCGGGCTCCACACCTCGCTCATTTCGGCGGAGGCGTAGCGGGTGATCAGGGGGTTTTGGTATTGCGTTGGCTGGCTGGGCATGGTTGGTATTCGAACAAACGAAAGGTTACTGGACTTGAGACAAACCCACCATCATGCCCAGTCTACCCGGTGCTGTGAGAATCAGTCAACTGCTCCGTCGGCATTCGGTTTCCCACGGCGCTATTCGGGAAACCACGTCGAAGCGGCAAAGTCTTGAACCAAGCGCGAACATCCGAATGTCAAGTAGCTTGTGGAGTTTCTGCCCACTTGCTAGACCGCGTGCGAGGCCCCTCCCCGACCGAGAGTGGCAGCAAGGAACGTCCTCCATCGCTATCCCGCCCCAATTCCTTCCCCGAGCGAACACCCCCCTTGCGGATCAGAATTGGTCGGCCGTGGAGTGATTCCTCATGGGAGAAATGGCCACCGGGTTGGCCCACGAACTGAATCAACCGCTCACGACGGTCGTCACCCTGGTCAAGAGTGATTTCCGGCACGCCAACATCGCCGTCCGCATCGACGTAGACAGCTCGCTGCCGGCCGTGCTGGCCGATAAGATCCAGATCGACGTTTATGTCTAATCGTCGCCATTGCACCTCGGAAAACGCCGAGCCGCCGCGTGCCTTGACTGAATGGACGACTTCCGCGGCCGCCGAACAGGCAGGCAGTGCCAGGTGTTGATCGTCGTCGACCATCGCTTCCCCCTGATTTCTCCTGACTCATCCCGCCAGCCACTTCGTCGGTACACCGGACGTCATCCTATATGCGCAGACGAACGCCTTCAAGAGTCTGCAAAAAACTCGGGAATAAATCGGCGTGTCGGGGCGTCCAATAGGTAGAGACCGCATCGGTTCCATGCCGTGGACGCCCGCTGCGGATGGGCCGCTCTCTGCGGCCGGTGAAATGCAATTCTGCGTCTACCCTTACCCGAAGGAGGTGTGCGATGAGGTTTTGCGCGTTGATGCTCTTGGCAAGCGTTTGCACGCTCGGCTGCGTGAAGGAGAAGGAATCGTCGGATTTCACCGGCAAGACCGCTGCCGAGAAGACGCCGATGTCGCCCGGGGCCATGGCGTTCCATCCGCAGCCTGAGGAGACTGCCCAAGAACCGTTCAACACGGAAGACTACGATCGGATCTATGAAACCCCATTCCTTGCCGCGCGCGACAACCCCTTCTCGACCTTCTCGATCGACGTGGATACCGCCTCGTATTCGAACGTGCGGCGGTACATCAACAACGGGAGCCTGCCGCCGAAGGACGCGGTGCAAATCGAGGAAATGGTGAACTATTTCCTCTACGACTACCCGCCGCCGGAAGACGACGTGCCGTTTTCCGCCCACGTGGAAGTGGCCCCGTGTCCCTGGAAGCCCGAGCACCGGCTGGCGCGGATTGCACTGAAGGGCCGAGAGATCCCGCAGGAAGAACGTCCCGCCGCCAATCTGGTTTTCCTGTTGGACGTCTCCGGCTCGATGGAAGGACCGAACAAGCTGCCGTTGCTCAAAGCCGCCATGAAAATGCTCGTGCAAAACCTTTCAGAGCGCGACCGTGTGGCGATTGTGGTCTATGCGGGCAACGCGGGGCTCGTGTTGCCTTCGACCTCGTGCGAGAACAAGGCCGTCATCTACGACGCACTCGATCAGTTGCACGCGGGCGGATCGACCGCCGGCGGCGAAGGCATCCTCCTGGCGTACCGCGTGGCCGAGGAGAACTTCACTGCCGAAGAAATCAACCGCGTGATCCTCTGCACCGACGGCGATTTCAACGTGGGCGTTTCCGACGACGGCTCGCTGACGCGGCTGATCGAAGAGAAGGCCCGAAGCGGCGTGTTCCTGACCGTGCTGGGCTTCGGGACAGGCAACCTCAAGGGCTCCAGGATGGAGAAGCTCGCCGATCACGGCAACGGGAACTACGGCTACGTCGACACGTTGCACGAAGCCCGAAAACTGCTCGTCGAACAGATGGGCGGCACGCTGGTCACCATCGCCAAGGACGTCAAGATCCAGGTCGACTTCAACCCGGCACACGTGGGGGCGTATCGACTGATCGGGTATGAAAATCGCCTGCTGCAAGCGGAGGACTTCCGCGACGATACGAAGGACGCGGGCGAAATCGGCGCCGGGCACACGGTGACCGCGTTCTACGAGCTGGTGCCCCCGGGCAAGGAGACCGGCCTGGTGGGCGACGTCGAGCCGTCGAAGTATCAGCGGCCTACCGAGCCGACCGACGCGGCCGTCAGCGACGAACTCTTCACGGTGCGACTCCGCTACAAACATCCCAAGGAAGACACTTCGCAGGAATTGTCGTTCCCCGTCACGGAGACGGACAACGTCGTGTCGGCATCTTCCGGGGATTTCCAGTTCGCTTCCGCAGTGGCCTGCTTCGGGATGTTGCTCCGCGAAAGCCAATACCAAGGCGACGCAACCTACGATCTGGCAATCGAACTGGCCATCGCCGGCAAGGGCGAAGACCGTAGCGAACGCCGCGGCGAGTTCATCCAACTCGCCGAGTTGGCCAAAGTGCTGCCGCGCAGATAGTAGCCGTCTCGCTCCGCGAGACGAAGCCGGGGCGGGGGAGCAGCTTGCGGCGAACGAGACTTGGCCTATCGCAAGGACACCTCCTTGGGCGGAAAGAGGTGGACTTCGGCATTCGGCAATGCCCGCTGCAACCTTTTGACGCCCACGGGCGTCACTTTGGACTCCGTGATGAACAAGGTTCTGAGATTCTTCAGCTTTTCCAGATGAGCTAATCCGGCGTCGGAGACTTGCGTATCGCGGAGGTCCAAGTGGCGGAGATGTGTCAACGCCTTTAGGTCTTCGAGCGCCGCATCAGAGATTAGCGTCCCCTGCAATCCCAGCCTCGAGAGCTTGTCAAGAGTCTTCAGCCGGGCAAGCCCGGCATCAGTGATTCGCGTATAGCCGAGATCTACATACTCCAACTCGGGCAACGCTGCGATATGTTCCGAACCCGCGTCCGTGACCGAGGTTCTGCGAAGATGTAACCATTTGAGTTTACTCAGCTCTTGAAGGTGCAGCAAGTCTTCATCGGCCACTGCGGTGGCTTCGAGATTGAGAGCCTCAACGCCGGGAATCCGACCCAGATGGGCTAGGCTGCTGCCGGCCAGTTTGCTGTAGCTGAGCCCCAACGTGCTTAGGCTCGGCAGGTTCGCGAGGTACTCGAAGCCCTGGCCGGTGATCTCGGTATTGTGAAGGTACAGCGATTCGAGCTTGGTCAGTTTGCTGACGTGTTTCAGTGCGGCGTCTGTGATCTTGGTCCCACTGAGGTTTAGTGTGTCGAGATTCGTCAGTCCTCGCAGGGACCCCAAGCCGGCGTCAGTGACCGCACTTTCGACCAGACCCAGAGTTCGCAGCCTCGTCAATTTCTTCAAGTGCTGTAAGCCATGGCCGGTAACGGCATTTTGCCCAAGATACAACTCCTCCAGACTTGTTAATGCTCTCAAGTGCGTCAGGCCCGCGTCCGTTACCCGAGTGCGGTCGAGATGCAGTTCTTGAAGACCGGTCAGGCCCTTAAGATTCTCCAGTGCCGCGTCGGAGACCTTGGTGTAGGAAAGATGAAGCTGTCGGAGTTTGTAGAGACCCTTCAAGTACTGTAAGCCTTCGCCAGTGATTTCTCCGCACGAGACGTGCAACACTTCGAGCTTCGTACATCCCTGCAGATATGCAAGATCAGCATCGGTCGTACGGAAAGGAGGGAACGACACCTCAATCACGGGTTCGCCCGGGGCATCTTTGTCAAACTTGCACTCGCCTCCCATCTTTTCGATCGCGGAAATCGCTGCATGTTCGCTTGCTTTCGGCACTGCGACGTAGCCGGCCACCGCCGTGAACAAAGGGAAACCAACCACTGCAATCCACGTTGCCTGTATTCGCATGATTTCTTCCTGTTCCAACAAATGCGATTCGTTGCCACACGGGGAGTATTCGGCGCGACCCGAAGTTTATTGAGTGCTTGATCGCCGTAACGCGACGATGCGGCCCTAACCCCACCCAAAACGGCGGGCAAGCCCGCCCGCTAAACGTGATTACCACAAATCCCCCCGACCCCCAGTCCCCAATCCCCAATCCCCAGTCCCCAGTCCCCAATCCCCAGTCCCCAATCCCCAATCCCCAATCCCCAATCCCCAGTCCCCAATCCCCAGTCCCCAATCCCCAGTCCCCAATCCCCAGTCCCCAGTCCCCAATCCCCAATCCCCAGTCCCCAGTCCCCAGCCCCCAGTCCCTCGTCCCTCGCCCCCAACCCCTCGTCCCTCGCCCCTACAGCTTCTCGTACGCCTTATCCCGATGTTTCCGCCTGGCGAGTTCGCTGGCGTACTTGATCCCGAGCTGATCGGCGTTTTCTCTGGCCCACTGGGTCAGCCTGGTCGTGCCGGCCGGGGGCGCGTCGACGTAGAGCAGTCCGCTCATCAGGCCCTTGACCTCGGCACGCGTGATGATTACGTCGCCCATAAGTTTGCCCATGATCGTCGCGCCGAGATAGGCGAGCGGGGCCGGTAAGCCGATCACCAGCCGGCGTTTTCCGATGATCCGGGCAATCTTCTTGACCAACTCGCGGAACGTGAACGTCTCGGGCCCGATCGCGTCGATCACGCAGTTTTCGCGCTTGGCCCCCTGCTCGACGGCGAGTTTCGCCAGGTCGTCGACGTAGATGGGTTGCAGACGATACCGCCCATTGCCGAACACGCCGAAGACGGGAAGCCTCCGCAGGCACCAGGCGATGTTGTTGACCAGGATATCCTCCTTGCCGAACAACAGCGGCGGGCGGAGGATGGCGTACGAAAGTCCGGATTCGATCAGACCACGTTCGAGCCGCGCTTTGCAGCGGAAGTATTCCAGGGGAGAGTCTTCCGAAGGGTTGGTGATGCTGACGTGGACGACCCTCGACACGCCCGCCTCTTTGGCCGCCTCGAACATCGCCAGCGTGTTCTCCACGGCCGCAGCCTGAGTAACGTCGCCGTGGTCGAATCGCACCCAATAGGTGTTGTACAGGACGGCCGCTCCCTCGAGCGACTCGACCAGCCGGGAACGGTTCTGGAAATCGAAGGGGCGTGCCTCGACCCGATCGCCGAACGGATTGGGCCGGTTAAGAGAGTTCGTCAACGTGCGCACTCGGTGGCCGGCCGCCAACAGACGCTTGGCGATGTACTTCCCCGAATACCCGAAGGCACCGGTCACCACGTGCAGTTCCTGGGTTGCCATGCGATCAACTTTCTCCCGAGGCGAGTGCCTCCTGGTCGTTTTCCAGGTCTCGTGCGGGCCATCGGCCGGCCAGCTCCGGCTGGAAATCCGCCTGACCGGCCAACCGCGCAATTTCGACCAGGATGCGTTTGGTCAAGTCTTCGAGGCCCTGGCGGTCGTTCTCGCGGCCGGCGTACTCCGAGACGTCGATGGGTCGGCCGACCGTAAGACGGACCTTCGCCGGCATCAAGACGCATCCCAACGGCGTTCCGTCGTACGGCGCGCCATGTACGTAGCAGGGCACCACCGGAACGCGGGCCTTCAGCGCGATCATAGCCGCGCCGGCCCGGCCTGGCAACAACAGCCGGTCGGTCACGTTGATGCGGCCTTCCGGGAACAGTGCCACCAACCCGCCTTCTCGGGCGTAGCGTATGGCCAGCTTCGTGGCTGCCGTGTCGATCCCTCCGCGATTGACCGGAATCACTTCGCAGGTCCTCAGAAGCCATCCCAATATCGGGTGCTCGACGTATTCCCTCGCCACCATCCAGTGTACGACGCGGCCGGCGATCGGGGCGATGAAGGACGGGTCCAAAGGGCAGCGATGGTTGCACACGATCACGGCCCCCTCGCCCGGCGGCAACGACACGCGCCCGCCAATCTCCGTCCGCCAGACGATACGGACGATCAGATAGTTCAGCCCATACAGAAGCGCCTGGGCCGGCGTAAAGGGCGAGCGGCGCAACCGGACCACCACCCAAGCCACCATGACCAGGACCATCCCGCCAAGAATGCAACCCGCAAGAATCTCCACTATGTCGGTCGATATCATGAGGAACCGTTTCTTTCTGAAGAGATTTGGACTCTAATGTAACTTTACGGTCGACATTCTGCGAGAGCGAGCAACTCGGACATACCCCATGCGGATCGGTATTCTCAGCGACACTCACGGAGAGGCATGGACCACCCAGCAGGCGGTGCGGACGCTGGAAAGCCTGGGGGTCGATCTGTTGATCCATTGTGGCGATATCGGTCCGCCGGAGATGATCCCCCTGTTTTCTTCCTGGCCGTGCCACTTCGTCTTCGGCAACATGGACGACGCCTGGACGCTTCGCGACGCGATCGATTCCGCTGGACAGACCTGTTACGAACGGTTCGGGCACATGAAATTGTCGGGGCGTTCGATCGCCTTCATGCACGGAGACGACCACGCCTTGCTGCGGCAGACGATCCGCAGCGGCAAGTGGGACCTGGTTTGCCACGGGCACACGCACGTTGCCGCAGAGTCTCTCGAAGGTCGAACGCTGGTGGTCAATCCCGGAGCCATCCAGCGGACCGGACGCCCGTCGGTGGCGATCGTCGACCTCGCGTTGCTGGAGGTCACTCACGTGTCGCTCTAGCCCGCATTTCTCACGAGCGTGTAGGCCAGCCCCATTGCCGCCTGGCCTCGAAGGCGATCACGGCGACGCTGACCGAGAGATTAAGGCTGCGGGTGTTGGGGTGAATGGGGATTCGCAGACAGCGGTCGCGATGGGCCCGGAGGATCGAAGGGGGCAGCCCCTGCGACTCGCTGCCGAAGACCAGGGCGTCGCCCGGCTCGAACCGCACGTCGGTGTAGCGATTCGCGGCGGTTTTGGAGAAGAGCCAAAGCCGTGTGCCGGCGAGGCGCCGCAGCAGGGCGTCCCAATCGTCGACCACTTCCCAGAGGAGGTGCTGCCAGTAGTCCAGTCCTGCCCGTCGCAGACGCCGGTCCTCCAGTTGGAATCCCAGCGGTCGAACCAGCCAGAGCTTTGCCTCCACCGCGACGCAGGTGCGTCCCACGCTGCCGGCGTTATGGGGAATCTCCGGCTGGTAGAGAACAACGTGAAGGCCGGGATTTGGCGTGGAGATCGGAGATTCGGGTTGATGCGTAGCCACGGAAGCCTTCGAGGTCTTGGCGAGGGTCCAAACGCCTGGGACGTTCACCTCGCGATGGTACCCCGCTGAAAAGGGGGCGTCAAGGTCGGCAAGACCGTTGGGCCAGAGACTGCCATTTTGCCGAACGTGGGCAGTCGCCAAGAAGGACACGCGTTACGGACTTCGCGCGGGATGCTCCTTTTTTTGGGGGGAACCCTTTGCATGGCCGATTCCCGGTTTCCGCCATCGGCTCGCAATAGCATTACCTAAACTGCGCGCATTCCCCAGAGTCTTGGTCTGCCGGCGATTTCTTGGGTAACTTTTCCGATTAGGCAGGATTTGCAGGTAAGGATGGCCGAAACAGTAGGTGCGTCAATCGCGACGGCCGGTTGTCGGGCAGGACCACTACTCTGCACACCCCCATCCGATTTCAACCACCCCTTCAAGATCCACATATCCTTCACCGGTTGCGGCGTCGCCGAGCGGTGACCCCACCCGGACGGCTGCCCGCCTCGAGTCCCCCCGGGCCGATGTCCCAGGATGCGACGAACCGGTAGCCGCTTCCGCGTTGAACCCGAATCGATCCGACTTCACGATGATTGAGCGCATTTCGAACGTCGTTTCCGCCATGGTGCTGACGGTCTGTGCCACGGGCTGTGTGCAGCGCGGCCAATTCACGGCGGCCAGTTTGCCGGCCGAGCTTCAAGCACCGCCGGTCGAGAACGCGCAGACGGTTGACCTTTCACGCCTTGCCGGACCTGCGGTGAGCCAGGATCTGATCGGTCCGGGCGACTTGCTGAGAGTCTCGTTGGCCGCCAGGTTGGACGCCAACGCGGTAGTCAACATCTTCGCCCGCGTGGGCGATGACGGGATCGCCCTGTTCCCCGAGATCGGCCCCATCCACCTGGCGGGCCTGCACCTGGTGCAAGCGGAACAACACATCGCCGCGGCCTGCGTCGAGCGCGGTCTCTACCGTCAGCCTTACGTCACCGTGGCCATGGAGCAACAGCGAGTGAATCGGGTCACGGTGGTCGGCGCCGTGAAGGAACCGGGAATCCACGAGCTGCCGCGCGGATCCAGCTATTTGCTCGCCGGGATCGTGACGGCCGGAGGACTGGCCGAGGACGCGGGCACGCACGTCGAGATCCGCCATCCTGCACTGGGCGGCAGACTGGCGTGGCAGGGCCCGACCCCTTCGGCAGCGCCGGGCGTCCAGTTGGCCAGCAACACGACCGTCGGTCCGAACGACTCGGTCCGCGTCGTTCGACTCGATCTGACTGAAGCGGTGCACCAGGGCACCGGCGGAGAGTACCTTGACGACGGTAGTGTCGTCACGATCGAAAGGAGACAGCCGCGGCCCGTCCAGGTGATCGGTCTGGTTCGCAAACCGGGGCAATACGAGTTTCCGATCAATCACGACCTTCGCTTGTTCGATGCGATCGCGCTGGCCAACGGAACGTCGTCGAGACTGGCCGACAAGGTGATCGTGATTCGCGGCACTTCCGACGAGCAGGACTTCGTACGTATTGCGGCCAGTCTCTCATCGGCGAAGCAGAATCCCGCGGAGAACTTGCGGCTTGCACCCGGCGACATCGTGAGCGTGGAGGAGACGGTGGCCACCGCGGTAGCGGGCATTCTCGAGAGCACGATTCGATTCGGCATGACCACCGCGGTGCCGCTTTTCTAGGAGATTGTCCGAAGAGTTGTCTGCGGAAGACGAGGTAACCTGACTCCCATGGTCGAACCAGCTTTCAAGCCGTCGCTGACCGCCAATCTGTCCGCCGAGATCCATCCCGTCCAGGCGATCCTGCGGTTCTTTCGCGCCGTGCGCTACCGCAAGGCGATCGTGATCGTGTCGGCGGCCGTCAGCATTCTGCTCGGGGGACTCTACTACTTCACGACGGATCGGGTCTTCCGGTCGGGAGCCTCGTTGCTGATCCTGCCGACGGGCACGAACCGTTGGACGACGGAAATGCCGGCCGAGAGGCAGACCCAGAACCTGATGGCCACCTATCGAACCATGCTCAGCAGCGAGGTGGTGCTGGAGGCGGCCGCGAAACTCCTGCCGTCGGAGTATCGAACCGATGCGGAAGACCGCTCCGGCCCCCGCCGCGGGAAAATCCTTCGAGATCATCTCGAAGTCGGTTCCGTTCGCGATGCCAACGTCCTGACCGTCGCCTACCGGTCCACCGACCCGCAGATCGCGAAGGCAGTCGTCGATAGTATCCTTTCCGCCTATTTGGCCTTCACGCACGAGTTGCACAAGAACACGGCGGGCGAGCTTCTCGATATCCTCACCAACGAGCAGCACAACCTCGAGGAGCAACTCGACGCCAAGAAGGCCGAACTGCTCGAATTGCGCAGCCAGGCCGGGGAGGTCGTGCTGAAAGACGCCAAGGATGGCGTCCACGTAGCCATCAAGCGGGCGATCAGTCTCAACGCGTCCTTGATCAAGGCGCACGAAGAAAGGCTCGAAGCCCAATCGAAGCTCGTCGCGGTCGAGACGGCCGTTCGCAACGGCGCGGACCTGCAGCAATACGCCGTGGCGATTCTCGATTCCGTGGGGGAGGAGATGCTGCGCCAGCGCCTGGGGATGAGTTCGACCGACGCCTACACCGTCTCTCGCATCAACCAGCAACTGCTCGAAGACAGGGCCCAGTGGCAGACGGCCATGCAGTTCTACGGCCCCGAGAGTCACAAGGTGCGCGAACTCGGACAGCGAATCCAGGTGGCGGAACAGTATCTCCGCGATCGGCATGAACTCGACGGCGCGCAACGGCAGGAAATCAGCAACGCACAACTCGCACCGCTGCTGCTGCAGACGGCGCAGCAGCAGTTCCAGCAAGCCGTGGCTCACGAGAATGCGATTCGGGTAAGTTACGAAGAGGAGAAGACTCGGGCCATCGGGATGGACCGCACGACGGCCCAACTCGACATCCTGGAACTCGACCTGCAGCGCTTGCGGGCGTTCTACGACGTCGTGCTGCAACGGCTTGCGGACATCGACCTCAGTCAGGACAGCGGCATGCTGAGGACCGAGATCCTCGACCATCCCGAAGCGGCTTCCGCCCCCATCTGGCCGCGCAAGGCCCCGGTGTTCTTCCTGGCGCTGGTGCTGGGAATCGGGAGCGGATTGGCGATCGTCTATTTGCAGGAATTGCTAGACGACCACTTCCGGTCTCCCGAGGAATTGCAGTCGCACTTGGGGCTTCCCGTGTTGGCCATCGTGCCTCGGCTGGAATTGTTCGCCGACCGCGGGATCGAGGCCGTGGCCGTTCACATGAAGCCCAATGTCCCGGAAGTCGAAGCCTTTCGCACGCTGCGCACCGCATTGGCTCTGGCCGAAAACGGCGTCCAGCGCGTGGTCGTCTCCAGCAGCGAACCGGGCGACGGAAAAACCACGGTGGTCGCCAACCTGGCCGCCGTGTACGCGCAATCGGGGAAACGCACACTGTTGATCGACGCCGACATGCGCCGCCCCGGGTTGACTCCCCTGCTTGATTTGCGGGGAGAGAAGGGCCTCTCCACGTTGCTGCGCCAGGATGCGCCGATCGCCGAGGCCGTCGAAGCCAATGCCCGATTCTCGCTGATCGAAAACCTGGACGTGCTCCCCGCCGGACCGCGCCCCACGAACCCTACGGAACTGCTGACCGGTGAGCGGTTCTCCGACTTTCTCGCCTGGGCGGAGATCCACTACGATCAGGTCCTCATCGACAGTCCGCCGGCCCTGGTCAGCGACACGGCAATCATCGGCCGGCTCGTCGACGGCGTCCTGCTCGTGATCCAGCCGGAGAAGAACCGCCGGCGAGAGGTCGTGCGGGCCGCCGAGGGCTTTCCCGCCCTCGGTGTGAAAGTGCTGGGAATCGTCGTCAATCACCTCGCCTCCGAAAACGACAAGACCTATTACGGGTACGGATACGGGTACGGGTATGGGCACGGCTACGGCTACGGCTACGGTCACGACGAGGATGCCCCCGAAGGCGAGAACGACCCCGACCTGTTAGCTCATCCGTCCAGAAAGACAGGACAAGAAGCCGCCTGAACGGAGTCCCCACGGGGCATGTCTGCTTACGACAGCGCAAGATTGCCGACCGACCGATCCGCCGATTCGAGAGAATCGGGCCCGGCGGTCGCCGGCGGCACGCTCGACCGGCTGTTGCTGCGAGCCGTCGACGCCGGACTGATCGCCGGCCTGTTCGCCGTGCCGTTTATCATGGGCGGCCGGATTGCCTGGGGACAATTGGTGCTGGTTGCCTTATCGCTCTGGGTCGCCGTGTGCTGGTGCGTAAGACAGTGCCTTCGGCAGCAGGCCGGTTGGGTCCGCACTCCGGCCGGCGTGCTGATTCTGGCGGCGTTGGGCCTGGTCGGATTGCAACTGGTCTCCTTCCCGCCGCCGCTGCTGAATGTGCTCTCCTCGCGCTCGCACGAGACTCTATGGCTTTGGGCGCCCGACTCCGACGTCGCGAACCCGCTGGGCGTTTGGAGCACGGTCTCGATGACGCCCGCCGCCACGCGCGATGCGCTGGTCCTGTTGCTGGCCTTCGCGTTGCTCTTCCTCGCCACCGCGCAGAGAGTGCGGCGAGTCGAGGACGCCGAACGCCTCATCCGTTGGATTGCCGTGGCGACGGTGGCGATGGCGGCCTTCGCTCTGGTGCAGTACGTGACCAACAACGGAAAGCTCTTCTGGTTCTTCGCGCATCCTTCCTGGCATGCGGCGGTCAACGTCCAGGGGAGCTTCTCGAATCGCAATCACTTCGCGCAGTTCATCGCGCTGGGCATCGGACCGCTGGTCTGGTGGGTCCACGAGGGGCTCCGCAGCCGGCCCCGGAAGAACCCGACACCACGACAATCTTGGGCCAAGAGCGGCAGCCGATACGGGGCCGCCGTGGGGCTGCGGGCAATCGCTCTGGGATTCACCGTTTTCGTCGGGCTGCTGTCCTTGTCGCGGGGCGGCGCCGTGGCCATGTTCGTCGCCGGGATCGTCTGCCTGGTGATCCTCTATCGAGGTGCTCTGGTCAGCCGTAAGACGGCGCTGAGCGTGATCGGAGCCGGATTGATCGTGGCGGCGTGCCTCCAGATTTTCGGCTACGAAATGGTGGCCGGCCGGCTGAACGATTTCGAGTCGGTCGAGAAGCTCGACGGCCTGCACGAACGTCGCCAACTCTGGCAGGCCGACGCGGCCGCGGTCGCCGATTATCCGCTCTTGGGCACCGGCCTGGGAAGTCACCGCGAAGTCTGCCCGACGTACATGCACAACGAGTACACCGCGGGGGGCTTCGAGTATTCGCACGCGGAGAACGGCTACTTGCAGGTGGCCATGGAAACGGGGTTGCCGGGCTTGTTGCTCGCGCTGAGTGCCGTCGGCCTTTGCCTGTACTGGTGTCTGGCCTCTCTCCGCCGGAACTCGTCCGTGCGGGTTCTCCTCTGCTTTGCCGCCATCACGCCGGCGTTGGCCGCCAACTTCGCCCACTCGGCAATCGACTTCGTGTGGTACGTCCCCGGGTGCATGGTCGTCGTGGTGATCCTGGCGGCGTGTGCCTGCCGGCTGCGGGGCATGAGCAGCGATCCGGCGGGGAGACCGACTTCGGCGACTGCGTTCCCGCGGGTCGGTTGGATCGCCGCCGCGTTGTGCCTGGCCGCGATCGGATACTGCATGGTGCGAAACCGGCTCGCCGCGGTCGAAGCCGAGCCGTCCTGGCACCGATACCTGTCCCTCAGCCGGAAGTTCAACGACACCGACGGGGCCAAGGGTCGCCACGACGCGCTGTGCGAGATGGCCGACGAGTTGTCGGTCGTCGTGGACCGGCAGCCCGATCACGCTCGGGCTCACATCCGGCTGGCGGAAATTCACCTGAAACTCTTCGACCACGCCGGGGATTCCGAAGCCGGTTCCCTGGATGTCCGACAAGTGCGCGAAGCCGTTCTGGCTTCCCGCTTCGAGTCCTCCGACGCGATGTACGACTGGCTCCGGCGTGCCTTCGGCGAGCGTCAGGAGCACCTCGGTGCGGCTTCGAAGCACGCACGCCGGGGACTGGCGCTGTGCCCTTTGCAGGGGAAAGGCTACCTCTACCTGGCCGATCTCTCTTTCTTGGAGGGGCCGAATTCTCCGGGAAAAGCCGCCTACGTCAAGCAGGCCGTCGAAGTGCGGCCCTTCGACGGGACCGTGTTGTTCGCGGCCGGGCAGGAGGCGTTCTTGGCGGGCGATCCGGAGGCGGGTTTGGAGTACTGGAAAGCCTCGTACCAGTCAGGCCCTGATTACCAGGAAAGCCTGCTGCAACACCTGGCACCCCAAACTCCCGCCCCTGCGTTCCTGGAGATGTTCCCGTCCGACCTGAATGCCTTGAAGTTGGTGTTAAGACACTATCGCCGGATCGAGCGGCCGGACGACCTGCGGTTCGTGCTCGGCCAGTACACGGCCGCGTGCGAGGCCGAGGCACCCACGCTGTCCCGAAAAACGGCCGCACAGTGCTGGGCCGACGCTGCCGGTGCGTATTGGGGAATGGGCGATCTGGAAAAGGCTCTCGAGTGCTTGCGCCAAGCCGCGGAATGCGATATGCACGATTTCGAGACGCGGCGCGCGATGGGATTGTGCCTGTACAAGCTGAAACAGTTCGAAGAGGCCGAGCAGCATTTGACGTGGTGCTTGCGGCGCAAGCCCGGCGACGGACAACTGCGCTCGCAAGTGCAGGCTGCCCTCAGCGGACGGCTGCGCATGTCGAGCCGCTCGGCTCCCGACAGGAAGTAGATCGCGAAGGAGAAACCCCCGATGCTCAGTACCGTGGCTCCGACGAGCGGGCAAGACCACGTCGTCACGTGGCCGAGCGTCGTTGCCGACGACCGGCCGCGGCTTACCCTTCATCGCGCTGAGGCCGAACCCGGGGCGTGGGATTATCTGTTGGTGACCGCCTCGAACGAAGACCAGGCCGCTTCCTACCAATCGCAACTCCGCGTGCGCCGCGAACAGGGGCTACTGGGCGACATCGGCGAGGTGCTCGTTGTGCCGGATCCCGAGAACCGGCGCATCGGCAGCGGGGGAAGTACGGTGCTGTGCCTGATGGAGGTGCTTAGGCGAGAACTGGCCGATCGACCCCAGGCCATGGGCGATCCGGCGGACTGGTTGCGGACGCTGCGAGGGCTGCGCATCTTGATCCTGCACGCCGGCGGTGACTCGCGTCGGCTGCCCGCCTACGGTCCCTGCGGCAAGCTCTTCGTGCCCGTCCCCGGAGCCGACGACCTGTTCTCCACGCTCTTCGACCGGCAATTGCCGACCTATCTGGCGCTGCCGGCCACCGCGCCCGGCGAGGGACAGGTCGTGATCGCCTCGGGCGACGTGCTGATCGACTTCGATCCGGCGGAGGTGCGATTCGCCGACGAGGGGATCACGGGATTGGGGTGTTTCGCTTCGCCGCGGCTGAGCGCAAAGCACGGAGTCTACTCGCTGCACGACGACGGCCGTGTCGAGCGGTTCTTTCAGAAACCTACCGTCGAGGAACAGGCCGCAGAAGGCATGATCGATCGCTATGGGCGATCGGCCCTGGACGTCGGCGTGATGAGTTTCGACGCGGCCACGGCCGTGCGGTTGTTGAAGATGGTCCGGGCGACGCCCGATGCCGAAGGACGGCCCACCTGGTCGGGTCCGATGTCCGAAGAGATCGCGGCCCGTGGATTGGACTTCTACCGGGAGATCGCCTGTGCTTTGGGGCACGGAGCCACGGCGGCCCACCACGCGGCGGCCGCCCGGGCCGGAGGCTCGTCCTGGGACGACGCCGGGCTGTCGCGGGTTTTCGAGTCTCTGCGGGACTCCGCCTTCGAAGTCCACATGTTGTCGAGTTGCGAGTTCCTCCATTTCGGCACCACCCGCCAACTCCTGACCAGCGGGGCCGAACTCGCCCGAGGGAGCCACGGCCTGTCGGAAACCGACGACTGCCTGAGCATCAGCAACGAAATCCTCGGCGGCGGCTCGATCACCGGCGGCAACGCCTGGGTGGAGGGATGCCGTATCCAGTCGACGCTGACCCTCGAAGGCGACAACGTCGTGGTCGGGGCGGACGTCGATCGAGCCCTGTTCCTGCCGCGCGGGGCCTGCCTCGACGTGTTGCCCGGCCGGAATCACGCGGGCGAAGAGGTCTCCTTCGTGCGCTGCTACGGTATCGACGATACGTTCAAGGATGGGCTTGTGGGGCACGTTTCCAACGTGCCTGGCACGATGGAATCGTGCCCCACTTATTGCGGGCAACCGTTCGAGGCGTGGCTCGAGGCCGTCGGCGCCGGGGCGGAAGACGTCTGGGACAAGCAGATCCCGCCCCAAGAGCGCGACCTCTTCAGCGCCCGAATCATCCCCGCCGAACGCAACCCGGCCGACTTCCGCCGCTGGATTTGGCTGTTCGACCCGCAAGAAGCCTCCGACGCCCAGAAGAAGGCGTGGCTTTCCTCTCCTCGGTACAGCTTCGCGGAGATGGTCTCGCTGACGGACAAGGAAGCCTTCCACCACCGGCGGGCACGATTTCGGGCCAACGCGTTTCGGCGTTCGACGCAACGGCTTTTCTCACGCGGCAGTGATCTGTCGGCCCTCGAATTGGCGTATCTGCTGCACCACGCCGACGACCCGACCGCTTGGGTTGTGGAACTGCTTGGCGAAGTCCACCGGCGTTGTGAAGGGGAATCGGCCGTCGGGGGACTCGAGTCGCTGGTGCCGCCTCGCATCATGCACACCCTCAGCTCCGCCGTCATGCGATTGGCTCCAAACGAAAACACCGCTTTGGCGGAAGTCCTTCCCGGCCTGGCACGCATGCTTCCGGACGACACTGCTGCGTGGCTGGACAAGCTGGGACTGCGGCCTCTGCCCGACACGACGGTGGGCTGCTGGACGCAGCGAGCCAGGTCGGCCGCATTCGAACTGATGGGCCGTGCGATCGTCGATAGCAGCACTCGGCGGTTTTCGGCACCTCGCAGCTCTCTGCGCAGCGACGAGATCGTTTGGGGACGCGCGCCGGCACGGCTCGACCTTTGCGGAGGCTGGACCGACACGCCCCCTTACTCGCTGGAGTTCGGCGGACGCGTGCTCAACGTGGCCGTGAACCTCAACAACCAGTCCCCCATCCAGACGTTCGCCCGCGTGATCGAGGAACCGGTGATCCGCATCGCATCGATCGATCGGGGTACGCGAATCGAGATCTCCCGCTTCGAGGAACTCTTGAACTACCGGGAAGTGAAGAGCGAGTTCTCGTTGACCAAGGCGGCGCTGGTTCTCTCGGGGTTCTCGCCGGAGGACGACGGCGACGGCCCGCCCAAAAGCCTCCGCGACGTGTTGGAGGCGTTCGGCGGTGGGCTGGAATTGACCACGCTCTCCGCGATTCCCAAGGGCAGCGGACTGGGAACCTCCAGCATCATGGGGGCGGTTGTGCTCGCCGTCATCAACCGGGTGTTGGGTCGCGACTTGGACCGCCGGGAATTGTTCCATCAGGTCTTGCGGCTCGAACAGGCCATGACCACCGGCGGGGGATGGCAGGATCAGGTCGGCGGCGTGGTGGACGGGCTGAAACTGATCACGACCGAGCCCGGAATGATCCCCGACGCCGTCGTCGAGTTCGTGCCCGGCGACGTGCTGCGGCCGGCGGATCACGGCGGGCAGACGCTGCTGTACTACACGGGCATCACGCGGCTGGCGAAGAACATCCTGGGCCAGGTCGTCGGCCGCTATCTGGACCGGGACCGCACGGCGATGGCCGCGCTTTCGGAGCTTCGCGCGCTGGCCCCCCAGGTATCGGCCGCGATGGCACGCCGTGATTTGCCCGCGTTCGGCTCTCTGGTCGACGAGGTCTGGCAACTGAACAAGCGGCTGGATCCCGGCAGCACCAACGAGGGGATCGAATCGCTGCTGGACCGGGTGCGGCCGCACGTCTACGGGGCCAAGCTGCTGGGGGCCGGCGGCGGCGGCTTCCTGCTGATGGTCTGCAAGTCGCCGGAAGCGGCCCGGGAGGTCCGGGAAGAGTTGGAGGCGAATCCGCCGAACGACCGAGCCCGATTCTTCCAGTTCGACGTCAACCAGGAAGGGTTGCAGGTAACGACCTGTTAGGAGGGCGAGAGATAGGTCGGTCGTCGGACAAGGCTGATGAACGGGGAAACATGATCTTGACATCAACGCCGAACAATCGGTATATACTGCGGTCCCCCTGGTGGGGAGAGATTGCCACAATATCCCCAGACTCCCAGTCGTCCTCTGCTTCTCGGTTTGACTTCTCCGATTCTTGGCTGGCCGATTGCTTTGCGACGTACTTTCGTGTGCCGTCGTCAACGGGGCCGCGTGTTGCGAGCGTCCGGCCTTGCATCGAAGTTCTCGAGTCGTGCATTCTCAAGGCAGAAATACCAATACGGTCTACACACTGTTTCAGTTGGCTAGGAGACGCGGAACGGGATGAGAAGGAAACCATTCAACTATCGTTACCGCCAGTTCGTGATGGGGACACTACGATTTTTTCTTCAGTGGTATGCGAAACTGACGGGGAAACGGTTCTGTTGCCGTACTCTTGCGGGCATCGACGGGGTTTTCGTCAACTCCGACATGACGGTGAGCTGCAATTGCCAGGACGCCGATGGAACCGGACAACTCGGCAACTTGCGAGAATCTTCGCTGGAGGAGATTCTCGGGGGGGAGACCGCTGCCGGATTCCGAAGAGGCCTGGTGGGCGGAAAACTCCCCATCCATCGCTGTGCCGCCTGCTTCCAACTGAGAATGGTCACGCCCGAGAAAGCCGCAGCACACGCCGAGAATTATCGCCTGCCCAGGGGACTCAGCGTCGAAAACACTTGCTGCTGCAACCTGCGGTGCCTGAGTTGTTGTCGCGAGATCTTGATGGAGACGAGGAAGGAACACTTCCTTTCTCTTGACGACGTGGAAGTCATTTCAAGAACGCTTCAGCGGTTTGGCGCCGAATCCTGCAGTTACACGAATTTGGGCGAGCCGTTTCTCCGCCCTTCCATTCGACGCGAATTAGAGATCATCCGAGAGTACAACCCCGGCATCGCGATCACCACCTGCACCAACGGCACCCTGATCGATACGGATGACAAGAGAGAAGCGGCTCTGCTGACGGACAAGATCACCGTTTCACTGGACGGTATTTCCACGGAAATGGTGAATCGCTATCAACGTGGCGGGGATTTCGACAAAGCGTACGACAACTTGAAGAAGTTGGTGGCTTTCCGGAACGAGAAGGGACGCAAGACACCGCTGATTCACTGGCTCTACGTGGTATTTCGGTGGAACGACGCGAAACGCGACATAGAGAAGGCCGTCACACTTGCCCGGCACGCAGGAGTCGATTACATGACGTTCCGATTTGCGCGAACTCCTTGGTACGGCATTTCGTGGCGATACTTGCTGTCCCCGTTCTTCAGGTCCCTCGGTGAGAAGGCGGGATGGCGGCACCGTCGAATCTGGTTTTCGGAATCGGCGCGCAACGACTGGGAACGGTTGTCCACAGAGAAGACCATCGCGACTGCGAAGGCTGCATAGGGGTCGAGGACATACTTCCCCCGACGGCAACCGGACCCCTTCGCCAAGACGACGTTGAGCACTACTCCCGTTCGATGGAAAAGGCCGGCATGATAAAGGTATCGGTGATTTTCGGCACTCGCCCGGAGGCTGTCAAGTTGTGCCCGCTGGTCTTGGCGATGCAGGAAAGCCCTGATTTGCAGGTCCATGTGTGCGTGACGGGGCAGCATCGCGAGATGCTCGACCAGGTCCTGGAGGCGTTTGGGATCGTGCCGGACGTGGATCTGCGGTTGATGCGGCCGCGGCAGACGCTGGCGGACTTGACCTCCCGAGCGATTGCCGCCGTGGATCGCTATCTGGCCGAGAGCCGGCCCGACATGGTCATCGTGCAGGGCGATACGACCACCACCTTCTGCGCCTCGCTGGCGGCCTTCTACCGTCGGATTCTCCTGGGACACGTCGAAGCCGGACTGCGCACGGCGAACAAGTTCTCGCCCTTTCCCGAAGAAATCAATCGCGTCTTGACCTCGCGGCTGGCCGATTACCATTTTGCCCCGACCCAACGGGCACGGCGAAATCTGCTCGAAGAGGGCGTTGCGGACGAGAAGATCTTCGTCACCGGCAATACGGTGGTCGATGCTTTGCTGTGGGCGTTGGAGAAGATTCGTCGGGACCCGCCCCGAATCCCCGATTTGCCACCGGACCTCTTGGAGGGAAACAAGGACAAACGCCTGGTGTTGGTGACCGGTCATCGGCGCGAGAATTTCGGCCGCGGGCTGGAAGCGATCTGCCGCGCGATTTCGAGTCTCGCCCTGCGGTTTCCCGACGTCGCGCTCGTCTATCCCGTCCACCTCAACCCCAACGTGCAAGAGCCCGTCCGCCGTTTGTTGAGCCGGATCGAGAACGTCTACCTGACTCGGCCGCTGGACTATTTGCCCTTCGTCGCGTTGATGGATCGCGCCGCGCTGGTCGTGACGGATTCCGGCGGAGTGCAGGAGGAGGCCTCGAGTTTGGGGAAGCCGGTCCTCTTGACGCGCGACACGACCGATCGGCCCGAAGGCGTCGGAGTGGGGGCGGTTCGACTGGTCGGGACCGACGCCGCCGCCATCGTCGAGAACGCCGTGAGGCTGTTGAACGAGCCCGACCCCTGCGCGGCCACGGTGCGGGCCGACAGTCCGTACGGCGACGGGCGGGCCTGCCAGCGAATCGTCGCCGTTGTCCAAGAATCCTTGGTACCAACGTCATGTCTGGTTTGACCGTCAAAAATGTGCTGCACGCCTGTTGCCCCGGCCCGTTGCGTCCCTATTGGGATCGGGTCGAGGGGAGCGAACTGGGCTCGCGGCTGGCCAGGGGCGCGTTCTGGTCGCTGGCCGGGGCGGTGATTTCGCGGGGCATGATGCTGGCGGCTTCCGTTTTCGTGGCGCGACTGCTCGGCAGGGAAGTCTTCGGCGAGTTCGGAATCATCCGCAACACGGTGACCGTCTTCGGCACGTTCGTCGGGATCAGCCTGGGGATGATCGCCACGAAGCACGTGGCCGAGTTCCGCCGCGCCGACCCTCAGCGGGCCGGACGAATCGTGGCCCTTTCCGGTTTGGCGGCCTTCTGCGCGGGAAGCGTGCTTCTGGTCTTGCTTTACTGCGCAGCGCCCTGGCTGGCCTCGCACGTGCTGGCCGCCCCGCACCTGGCCGGCCTGATGCGAGTCGGCAGCCTGCTCCTGTTGTTGAATCTCTTGACCAGCGTCCAGACGGGCGTGCTGGCCGGCTTCGAGGCCTTCAAGACGATCGCAAAGGTCAGTTTCGGCGTCGGCGCGCTGTCTTTTCCGGTATTGCTTTGCGGTACTTCTTGGGGCGGCCTGCAAGGAGCCGTCTGGGGATTGATCTTCACGTTCTCCATCCATTGGACGCTGAACCATCTGGCGATTCGGCGGGCAGCCGCTAGGGCAGGCGTTGCCGTCGGTTTCCGTCATTGTCTGCGAGAAAAAAGCCTCCTTTGGAAATTCGGTCTTCCGGTCGCCTTGGGCAGCAGTATGGCGGGAATCCTCAATTGGAGCTGCGGTGCCTTGCTGGTGAATCGGGAAGGCGGTTATGGAGAAATGGGGATTTTCGTCGCAGCAAACCACTGGAGGATCACGATCCTCTTCATTCCGGAGGCCGTTCGGCGAATCGTCCTGCCGATGTTGTCCAGCCTGGGTGCGAAGCACGATCACGCCGGATACGTTCGATTCCTGAAGTTCAATGCCGTGCTCAACGGCGGTATCGCCCTGGCGCTTGCACTTCCCGTCGTGGTGCTTTCGCCTTGGATCATGGCGAGCTACGGAGAAGGTTTTCAGGCGGGGGTCCTGCCGCTGGTGCTGATCGCCTGCTCGACGCCCTTCGTGTCGGTCAATTCCGTGGTCGAGCAAGCCATCATCAGCAGGGGCAGGATGTGGCTTCATTTTTCCTTGCGGATCCTGAAAGTCGGCGCCATCGTGGCGGCCACGTATTACCTGCTCGACCTCGGGTACGGTGCGGCCGGTCTGGCGACGGCCTACGTGATCGGCGGTGCGCTGCACACGGCTTTGCTGGGCGGATACTTCGTTCGAACCCTACGCGATCCTTTCCGCGGTGCCGTCACCCAACGCGACCTTTCCCTTTCCCGCGCAGCGTGAGGAGCGCCGAGAAACACCATGCTGCAAAGTACCCGTTTGCCGAACGCCTTGCGAGGCCGCGTCGAGAGGCATCCGCCGGGACAGGCCATGGCGGAGGCCCGCCGCCGCATGCATCCTTTCTGGGTACCCGGGACGATCTCCGCCTGGCCGCTGGGATGCTTGTTCTTCTTCGTCGTGGCGGTGCTGGCGCCATTTGAAGAAGTGCCGTCGATTCTCGCTTCCGACGTCGTGCAGTTCAGTCCTCACCTGGGGGTCTGCGTGTTGCTTCTCTGTCTCGGAGAAGTCCGTGGCGTGGGGCCGCGAGAACTTTGCAGACTCATAGCCGATCCTCTGATGGTGTTCTTTTTCGCGTCCTACGCCGTCGCAGCTTCTCTCAGCTTGATCCCGATCGTGTCATTGAGCCTGGTGGGCGCACTACTGCTGTTCTTTTTCCTTGGGCGAATGTGCATTTCCATCGGCACCGATGAAGAAATCCTTCAGGCCCTCGCTCTGACTTCCATGGGCTGCGTGCTGACGACGTTCCTCCTCCTGTCCATGCCGATGACGGAGATGCATCAACATCGCGTGCTGGCCAATCGCGGCTTCGGCGAGATCTCCATGCTGGGGACGTGTCTTGCGCTGGCGATCACGAAGAAGTGGTTGCGATGGCTGACGTTCGCGCTGGGTGTGACCGGCATCCTCATTGTAGAAAGCCGCGCGTCGCTGCTGGGGCTTGCCGCCGGAGTTTTCGTGGTGTGGTATTTGCCTTCGCTGCGGGCACTTCTGCGCATCGGTGCGGTTCTGGCCGTCGCCGTCTGTTTCGTCGTGAGCATTCCGGCGTTGCGTTCGTACACGATCTCCCACGTCGAAACGACTCTCGCCCTGAACGACCGCTACCGGGGACTGGGAACGGGTTTTACGGGAAGAACCGAGACTTGGAAACGCGGGTTGTCCGAGGTCCAGGAGAGCCCGTTTCTGGGCACCGGTCCCAGAACGCAAAAAACGCTGGCCAATTCCGTGGGCGAAAAAGCCCCCCACAACGGCTATTTGATCACGCTGTTGGAAGTCGGCTTCGTCGGCTTTCTGGCCACGGCGGCATTGTTCGCCAGAAGACTCCTGTGGAACTGGCATCCAAGAAACCGAACGCGGTTGAACCGGGTACTCGCGACGGCCACCGTTGCGTTTCTGGCCGACATATTCTTCCAGCCATGCTCCTTTTCCCGAATATCCCCCGTCTTGATCGTGGTTATCTTGTGGCTGGAGCTGGGACGCCCCGCTGCACGACTTTCGTCCGATCGATCCGATCCCCCTTGGGCGGACCGGCGGCTTACTCGGCGCTGCGCGCTGCAGAATCCCTAGGAGGACGAACTCGTGGCAAGAAGCAGGTCGACCTCGAAACACCGCCTGGCGGTGATCCAGCCGTTGATTCCACACTATCGGATTCCGCTGTTCGAGCATATCGCCGCGGGGCCGGAGGTCGAGTTGGTGGTTCTTGCCGATATCGAGAGAGAAACACAACTGAATCAATATCGCGGCAGCGGCAAGTTCGAAGTGCGGCACTTGCCCTTCAACCTGATCGGGCCGTTCGTTTTCCGGCCGGGCTTGCGCTCGCTCCTGCAGGACGTCCGGCCGGACGCCGTGCTGTTTCACGGCAATCCCCGAGAGATCTTCCTGCTCAGTCACATGAAATGGTGCCGGCGCAACGGCATCCCTTTCGGCGTTTGGGGAATGTTCTTCCGCGTCGGCAAACGGCGGCCCGTCTCCGAATACCTGATGAGCCGCATGGGCAAATTGGCGAAGGTCGTACTGTGTTACGGCGAACGGGACGGACGGGAAATGCGCCAGCGGGGAACCGACCCGAACAAGATCGTGCCCCTGTACAACAGCATCGATCAAAGCCGAATCGCCGCCGTTCGCGACGCGATCACGCCCGAGGAGATCGAGAGCTTTCGGAAGGCCCGGAACCTCTGCAACCGGAAGGTTATCCTCCAGGTGGTTCGCATGACCGGAATCAAGCGGACTGACGTTCTGCTCAGCGCCTTTGCGCAACTGCGCCGGCAACGCTGCGACGTGGAACTGGTCCTGATCGGAGGCGGCCCGCTGGAAGACAAGATGAAGCGTCTTGCGCAAGACCTCGGGATTCTCGACGGCGTTCGGTTCCTCGGTCCCCTTTACGACGAGAGGCAACTTGCGCTGTGGTATTCGCTGGCCGACGTTTTTGCCATGGCGACGTGTATCGGTCTGAGCATACACCACGCGATGTGCTACGGCGTGCCCGTGGTGACCGACGACGATCCCCGCACCCAGACCGCCGAGTTCGAAGTCTTGCAGGATGGTGTCAACGGACTCACGTATCGATCCGGCGATCTGGGCGACTTCTGCCGAAAACTCTGTTCCATTCTCGACCATCCGGATCTGGCGGGGGCCATGTCGGCTGCAGGCAAACGTCGGGTGGAGGAGGTCTACAATATCCAACGCATGGTGGAGAGATTCCATGCCGGCATCGAGCCGCTGTTCGATCCGTGCCGCACAAGCCCTGCGCCTTCAACAAGCGGGTTGGAACTCCATCGGGCGCTACGTCGCCAACGAGACCTGCTGCACCAATGACCGGTCAGGACCCATCGAACCGGGCTCAGCCATGAAAACAATCCTCGACAAGAACCCGGCCGCTACGGACCGGCGAAACCAGTCGGATGGAAAACTGCGGGACTCCTACGATGAAGTCTACCGCGACGAACCGGAAGGATTGAGCAAGCTCAGCCTCGGCCGCTGGCCGCGGAACCGCTGGGAAGCATTGGTGCACGCCTTTCCTCCCGATGCCGGCAGCGTCCTGGAAATCGGCTGCGGTAACGGCATCGTGCTGCATCACGTGGCCGACCGCTGTCGAGAACTCGCCGGAATCGAGATCGCTGTGAACCGCTGTCGCGTCGCAGAGAAGAACCTCGCGGACCTGGAAAAACCCGTGGAAATCATTTCCGGCAACATCGAGCGCGGCATCGACAAGGCCGACGGGAGCTTCGACGTGATCATGTGGGCCGACGTGATCGAACACGTCGTCGATCTGTTCGCCGCCATGCGCGAGATCCACCGGCTGCTGGCGCCGGGAGGGACCTTGCTCACCGCGACGCCCAACGTCGCCTATCTTCCGCGCCGCCTGCAATTGCTTCGGGGCAGATTCCCCGGCACTTCGGCAGCGCAGGAGGGTTTCGGCGTTCGGCCCGGCGAAATGTACGACGGCGGGCATCTCCACTATTTCACTTGCAGTTCGCTGAAAAGGCTTTACCGGCAATTCGGTTTCCAGGTCGTCCGGACCGTCGGATTCGGCAGAGTGCTGGGGCGGCTGCGAAGTCTCTGGCCGTCGCTGCTGAGTGGGTCGGCACTGTTGGTAGGAAAGAAAACCGCCGCGTGACCTTCGCGTCACGGGCACTATCGCGTATCGGGATATTCGCAAGATGAGCGTGATCGAACGCCTGAAAATACGTTTCAGAGCACACGTGGCCGCTCGCGTGAACTTCGTGGAAAACATCCGCTGCATGAACCTTGCGTCCCGATACGAAATCGACGGGGGATTCCAGCGCATCTACTTCTACCACATCAGAAAATGCGGCGGCACCAGCCTGCACCGGATGTTTCTCGGGCTCGGTGGCGAAGAAAGCCGGACCGTCCATACGAGACTCAAGGCACGGCTGAGGACGAGAAGCGGCAACATGGTCTTCGTAGCCCACGAGAAGAGACTCATTCAGCACGGGCATTACTACTACGCCTATTCCCACCGGCCGGCGCACGAACTGAAACTGCCCGAGAAGACCTTCACCTTCACTTGCCTGCGGGATCCGCTGCGGCGACTGGTTTCCCACTACCGGATGATTCTGGAGTACAAGAAGCTGGGCAAGCAGGGCGGCAACCTCGACCGGGAATCGAAATGGTTCGACGAAAGCTTCGGTGAGTTTCTGGCCAACGTTCCGAGGGAGCACCTATTGAATCAGTTGTACATGTTCTCCAAGGACTACGACGTCGACGAGGCGTACGGCAACGTTATGAACTGTTCGTGCTTTTTCCTGCTGGAAAGGTTCTCCGACGGAATCCAACTCCTGTCTTCCAAGCTCGGAATCCAACTCAGGCCCGAACATGCGCGAAGCACCTCGATCGACGTGTCGATCGAAGACAAGGAACTGGACCTCGCACGAGAGAGACTTCAACCCGAAATACGCTTGTACGAAAGACTCGCGGCCGTGGCCGGCTGACCACCTGCCGGGTCTCGGTTGCTTTGCCGTGGGAAAAGGGGACAGGGATCGATCCGATGCGAATTATCCATGCCACCAACTCGCTGGCTCGAAGCGGCGGCGGACTGCCTCCGGTCGTCTGGGGGCTCGCCCTGCAACAACACGCCGCACGTCACCACGTCCGCGTGATGGGCCTGGAAGACCCTCACGACCGGAAAGACTGGCCCGCCGATCGCGATCCGGGGATGGAAGTGAAAACCTTCCCGCGAACCGGTCCGGCCAAAGCGGCCTTTTCCCGCGGGCTGCACGCGGCGCTATTGGACCGGTCGGTCGGCGGCGACGCGGACGTTCTCCATCAGCACGGGCTGTGGACGATGCTTTCCCACAGCGTACACCGCTGTCGCAAGCGGTGGCGGCTCCCGTCGGTCATCACGCCCCACGGCATGTTGGACGAGCCCCGGCTGAAAGTGAGCAAATGGAAAAAGCGACTCTTCGCCCTGGTTTGGGAAAGGAGGAACCTCCGCTCGGCGTCGTGCATCCACGCGCTGTGCGACGCGGAAGCCGAGAGCATTCGTCGTTTCGGCATCGACGTTCCCGTTTTCGTGATTCCCAACGGCATCAACGTGGAAGACTATGCCGACTTGCCGGACGGCACGCAGTTCGCGCGGCGATTCGCTGGCTGCAAGGATCGTCGCGTGGTGCTCTACTTGGGACGCATCCATCCGCTGAAAGGGCTTTCCCCTCTCCTGGACGCGTGGAAACGGATCGCAAGCAAGCGCCACAACGACTGGATCCTGGCCGTGGCGGGAATCAGCCAACTCGGCTTCGAGGAAGAAATGAAACAGAAGGCCCTGGCGACAGGGCTGCAGGACCGGGTCCTCTTCACGGGCCCGCTCTACGGCCGGGCCAAGCTGGAAGCCTTTTCGGCGGCCTCCGTTTTCGTGCTCCCGTCGTTTTCGGAAGGCTTCGCCATCACCGTCTTGGAGGCCATGGCCTGCAAGATCCCGCTGGTCATTACGCGCCAGTGCAACTTCCCTCGAGTCGCAACGGAAGGCGCCGGCTGGGTCGGCCGGCCGAACGCCGATTCGCTGGCCGAACTGCTCGACGCCGCACTTTCCTCGTCCGAGTGGGAATTGAAGATGGTCGGCAGGCGGGGATACGACCTGGTCCGACGGGAATACGCCTGGGAGCAGGTCGGCCGGCGGATGCTCGACGTGTATCAGTGGATGCTCGGCGGAGGTTCCATGCCCGCTTGCCTTCGCGCGGCCTGACGTCGCCCGCAGTCAACCAGAAAAGGAGAGCGTGATGAGTTGGCAAACCAGCGCGCTGGACAGATGGTACTACTCCAAGCCCGGCTGGAAAGGCGGAACCGAGCGATTTCACGACTGGGTGGAAGAAACCGCTTCGCCGCGCGGCTGTTGCCTTGAAATCGGCGCCGGACCCGAAAACGCGACCTCGAAGTTCCTCGCGTCGCATTTTGACGCGGTCGACGGGCTGGATATCGACGAAGCGGTCCGTAGGAATCCGCACCTGCGAGCCGCCTGGGTCTACGACGGCGGAGAGTTTCCCATCGCCGGCGAGTCCTATGAGTGCCTGGTGGCCGACTATGTGCTGGAACACGTCCGGCGGCCGTCGCTGTTGCTCTCCGAGGCCCTCCGCGTGCTGAAGCCCGGAGGCCGTTTCTTCTTCCGCACGCCCAATCTCTGGCATTACGTGTCTTTGGGCGCCCGACTGACTCCCCATTGGGTACACGGCCGACTGGCCAATTGGCTGCGCCGCCTGCCACCTGAAGCCCACGAACCCTATCCGACCTTCCATCGGATGAACGCGCGGCGGCGGCTGCGGCGACTGGCCCTGTCGGCAGGATTCGAGAATATCCAACTGAGAATGATCGAAGCAGAGCCATCCTACGGTCTGGCCAGCCGCCTGTTGTTTTACCCCTTCATGATTTACGAGCGGATCGTCAACTCGTGGCGGGGCTTCGAGCCGTTTCGGATGAACATCCTCGGCATGATCGAGAAACCGCGTTCGGCGGCGTCCGGACAGCGTCCGGCCGCTCGGAACGCCGCGTGAGTCGCCGCTTGTGGTTTGACCTTGACGCGATCAAGGGCGTCGGGCAATAATTGACCCGCACGTGACCATACCGTTGGGTGATACGGCTCCACCCCCTAGTCCGGATTATTCATAGGCTTGTAGCTACGTTCGCCAGAACGTGGAGCGTGCCCAAGGGTTACGACCACGTTCTGGCGAACGTGGCTGCGACAGTGTGTCGGGCAATTCCCGGGGTCATGAATAATCCGGGCTAGCCGCCCCAGGACTCCGACCATGCGGCTGACACTCATCAATCAGTTCTATCCGCCCGACATTGCCCCGACCGGTGCCCTGTTGGAGTCTCTGGCGGAACATCGGGCCGATCGGGGGGACGAAGTCACGGTCGTCACGAGTCGGGGTGGGTACGTGAAGGCCTCGACGAACCGGTCCAAAACAAATAAGCGCAATCCGTGCGTCGATCGCCTCTGGACTCCCCAATTCGGCAAAGCGACCATCGTCAAGCGATGCCTGGACTACGCCGCGTTCTATCTCTTGGCGGCGTGGCGCATGCTCAGGCTGCCGCGCCAGGACGTGATCGTCGCCATGACCACCCCGCCGTACATCGCCTGGACCGCGCTGCTGCACAAGCTCCTGCATCCGAGAACCCGCGTCATCCTCTGGAGTTCGGACTGTTATCCCGAAGTGGCCGAACGGGCCGGCGTGATCAGACCGGGAGGGATGCTCAGCCGGCTGATGCGGGCGGTCAATCGGGCCATGTTTCGCAGCTTGGACCACGTCGTTTGCCTCGATACGGCCATGCGTTCTTTGCTTCAGTCCCACTACGCGCACGAACGGGCTCTGCTGCCGGCCACCGTCATCCCGAATTGGGAGCCGGCCGCGTTCTATCCTCCCGAAATCGGCCCGCGGCGACCGTCGGAAAGGGCCGACCGAGGGCTTGGCGAAAGATTCGTGGTGCTCTACTCCGGCAACATGGGACGCGGCCATCGGTTCGAGACCGTCATCGACGCCGCCGAAGCACTGCGAAACGAACCGGTCACTTTCCTGTTTGTCGGAGCAGGCGCGCAACGCAGAGCGATCGAAAGCGCCAAGCGACAGCGGAACCTCGAAAACGTGCTCGTCGACGATTACGTGCCGAAGCAACGCCTGCGTGCGCTGCTGGCCACGGCCGATTGTGCCCTGATCACCATGCGCGACGAGATGCTGGGACTGATCAGCCCCAGCAAGCTGCACGCCAACCTCGCCATGGGCATTCCGATCATCTACGTCGGGCCCGAAAAAAGCAACGTGGACGAGGCCATCCGGCAGTTCGACTGCGGCGTGAGCCTCCGCCACGGCGACACGGCCGGCCTGGTCGACTTCATTCGCGCCGCCATGAAGGATCCGCGATACCTGGCCGATCTGGGAGCCCGGGCAAGAGCGGCCTTCGACCGGGCGTATTGCGACCGGTGCACGCTGCCGATGTTCGACGCGGTAATCGACCGCACGCCGCTTCCCGACCGAACCGTTCGCGAGATACCCCCGCAGCGCAAAGCCGCGTAATGGCAACACATGCAGGACGGATTTCCAATCCGCCACCGCTTCTGCTTTTCCGTGACGGAATACTCGCACAGCGCGGGGTTGCAGAGTGTTACCGTTTAGGGCCCGCGCAGAAGTATCTTGTCCAATTGGGTGGCACGCCCTGAGGAACGAAGGGCGTGGTTTGGCAGGTTTTCCACGCCCTTCGTTCCTCAGGGCGTGCCACCCTCGCTGAAAAATGTGCAGGTTATTTCTGCGCGGAACCTTAACGGGCGGGCTTGCCCGCCGTTGCCTTCTCTCGGCAAGATCTCAAGGTGTTCCGAATTCCCCGGGCCTCTTCGGAGTCGTAGCTGACGAGCCTCATATCCAGCAGTTCCCGGCAAGCGTCGCTCGCCTCGTCGTATCGTTGCATCGCCACGAGGACCTCGATCCGGTTGATACGGGCTTCGAAATAGGTCGGCTGGAGTTCGATCGCCGCGTCGAAGTGCTGCAGTGCTCCTTCCAGGTTGTTTCGCCCGAACCTCAGTGCGCTTCCGAGGTAGAAATGCACGAGGCCCCACTCGGGCCGCAGTTCCAGCGCCCTGCGCAAGTGCTTCTCCGACATTTCGAAATTGCGGAGCCGAAAGAAGGCCAGACCGAGACTCAGGTGAGACTCGGCGTGCTCGTCGTCGACGTCCAGGACCCGATGGTAGTAATCGATCGCCTCGAAGAACCTTCCCTGTCGCGCACGGGCCAGACCGAGATTGTGATTGGCCACGACGCTTTCTTCGTTGACTTCCAGGGCATACTCGAACAGCGTGACGTCGTCTTGCCACAAACCGGTCTGGACGATCGTCATAAGTCCCAGAACGCCCAGCACGGCCGTCGAGATCCCCACCGTCCAGCGGTTCCAGCGGAGCGAGAGGTACCAGCTCAGTGCCAACGCCGGGCCGAGCATTGCCAGATACGCGTAGCGGTCGGCGACCGTCGAGATGCGTTGGTACACGAAAGGCACCAGTCCCAGCACGGGCAAGAGCCAGGCGACGAAAACGGCCAGCGCCGTCAGCCACACGCGCCGATACCTCACACACGCCAAGGCCGCCAGCAACACGGCCGGCAGCAGCCAGGCGACGTAGAACGGCCACTGGCCTATCACCCGAACCGGCGTCCGGCCGTAGTCCGGGGCGCATTGCAGCGGGGCGACCAGCTTCTGGACATAGAACGCCAGCGCATCTCCGGCCAGCAGCGGCCGGGCCCAAAGCGGCGGCACGAAGGAGAGCCACTGGTCCGGCTGGCCGAGCTTCGTCAACACCGTCCAACCAACCGCGACCACCAACCAGGGAACCAACGCTGCGGCGACTTGCCGCCACCGGCGCCCCAGCAGTCCCGCTTCGAGCGCGCCGAGGATCAGCGGCACGGCCACGGCCGCCGGTTTGGCCAGCAGCGCCAGCACGAACGCCGTGGTGGCCACGGCATAATGAATGGCGGCCGACTTGCGCGACGCGGTCGCGTCGGTGAAGCAGAGGTACTGCCAGACGGCCGCCAGCGACAACGCGCCGCAGAGCAGGCCGCGGGTCTCCGAGATCCAAGCGACCGACTCGACCTGGAGCGGGTGCAGCCCGAAGAGCAACGCGCCGACACAGGCCGCCCCTTCGTGGCGGAACAACCTTCGCAGAATCACGAAGACCAGCAACACGCACGCGATGTGCAGCAGGAGACTGCCGAAGTGGAAGACTGCGGGGCTTGGCGGTCGGCCGGCCAGAAAGGCCTCGGCCGCGAAGAACGTGTAACTCAAAGGAACGTAGAGACCGAAGAAGGGCTCCGTCGGCTCCGCCCAAAACTCCCACACGCCGTACCAGGTAACCGGATTGAGTCGAGGATTCTTCAACACGTGTTCTTCGTCGTCCCAAGCCAGGAAACCGTGTCCGGCCACCTGGCCGAAGACGGCCATCATCACCACGACCAGCAGCAAGGCCGGAAGCAGGAAACGCCGGATCGACGGGCGGTTTGGTGCATTCATGGAAAATGGGACGGCCGATCTTCGTGTCCCGGCGAAAGGGACGAAACCTATCATCCTACTCCGACGCCGGGACATTGACAATCGGACCGACCGGCGATACGTTCGAGATTGGGTTTGCCTTGTTCCTCCCTCGGCGAGATGAGTTCATGCCGGATGTGATCGCTGCACGTGTCCGCGGGCTGCTGAATTCCGGGCAGTGGCACGGCATCGGCCTGGTCGGCGCGGCCATGGCGTTGGCGGCCGTGCTGGCCACGGCCGGTCTGACGAACCACCCCTTCTGGGACGACGAAGCCAACACGGCCATCTACGGGCGGAACCTCCTCGAACACGGACGGCTGACCGCCTGGGATGGAACGAACGTGCTCGGCTATGCCTATGGGGGAGCGTTAGGCCCGGACTTGGGCAGGGAACTCCGCGTGCCTCCGTTGCCGGCGTATGTGGCCGCGGCGGGGATGTTTCTGTTCGGCAAGACGACTTTCGGTGCCCGGATCCTGTTCGTGGCGGCCGGCGTCGTTTCGATCGGTTTGATCGCCGTCTGGCTGCGGCGTCACTTTTCCCGGCGGTTTCCCTATTGGCTGCCGTCGCTGATCCTGGCGCTGAGCCCGGCGTATTTGCTGCTGATCCGCAACTGCCGCTACTACGCCCTGGGTATCATGCTGACGCTGCTGATCTGGATCTTCTGGGCACCCGGCACGTCGCGAGGTCGCACGTCGCGCGGGTCGTTGTTCGACCGGCGGTCTCTGCTGCGCTATGCCGGAGTGGCGGCGGCCGTGGTGCTGCTGGTGCAAACGCACTATCTCAACGCCGCGGCCGTGCTGGTGACGCTGCCCTTGTTCTTCATCGACCGCCGCTATCGGCAGCCGAGACAATACGTACTGCTGGGGATCGTGTGCTGCGTGGCGGCGACCGTGGGCGGCTGGATCCTGCTGACGGCCAACCCGTTCCGTACCGAATACGCGATGCGGCACGACTGGCTCTTCCCGAGCGCGCTTCAAGTGGACTGGTGGCCCCATTTCTACAAGCACTTGGGGTGGTTGCTCCGCGACCTGGGCACGCACGAGTTCTTCCCCTGGTGCCTGGTGGTTGTCTTGCTGGTTCCCTTCCTGCCGTTGGATACGCGGCGGTTGCGGCCGCTGGCGTTGCGGGGATGCATTCTGGTCGGCGTGACGCTGGTCTATGTCGTGCTCGCCGCGGCGTTGACTCCCTCGGACATGGGCAAGGGCCCACTGGCCGAGATGCGATACGTGGTGCCGCTGGTCGCGGTGGGTTGTGCCGTGGGCTCGCTGGCGCTGGTGATCCTCTGGCGTGCGCTTCCCGCGCTGGCCCCGCTGGTGGCCGTTGTGCTGCTGATGTCGAACGTCCTGCACCTGGGTTTCCTTGCCCGGCGGGTCGACGACACGAGCGCGTGGTGGCCGCCGACCTTGTACCGATACGTCCACGAGATCTTCAACGACTACGAGTCGGGCGACGAGGCCATGATCGCTCTGTTGAAGAAGCTGCCGCCGGGGACCACCGTGCGGACGTGGCCCACCTATATGACCCACCCGGCGATGTTCGAGGTCCCCGCGCTGCACTATTGCGACCAGTTGACCGAAGCGAAGCAGATCGACGAGGATCTGCGCGGGCAGCTTCCCGATTACGTATTCGTCGAGCGGGCCCGGCCGCAAGTAGTGCTGGTTCCGGCGTTGTATCTCAGCGAGGCGCTGTACGTCCTGGAAGGGCGGTTCGGCGCCGGTTCGTACGAGCTGCGGAAGTCGTTGCCGCCGGATTGGCACTACACTTCCAAGCCGGAGATTCCCGCACGCTTTTTTTCCCGCCCGTCGGCTCCTCGCGTGGGCATGTCGGTGCTGGTGGCGACGGACGGGCCGGCCGCGGAAGATGTGGCGTTGCGGAAAGGAACCATCGATGTCGCCGCACACGACCGGCTGGGCAGGGAGTTCGCCCGCGACGCGATGTTCGAGCCGGCCGCCGTCGCGGCGACCGTCCACTTCGTCGTGGTCTTGCAGTCGAATCCCGCCTACCAGGAGGACTATCTCAGGATCGCCAACGCCCTGATGCAGCAGCAGACGCCCTGGATCGCGATGCCCTACTACGAAGCGATCGTTGAAGTCGACCCGGAGAACGTGTCGGCACGCATGGGACTGGCGATGGCCCTGTGGTCGGCCGGCCGGTCGGACCTGGCGGCGGATCAGCTTCGCCAGGCTTTGCAGGTGGTCGGCAAGGATTCTCCGGCGGCACGACAGATCCAAGAGATATTGAAACAGATCGAGGGGAAAGGGACGGAAGAGGGCCAAGCCGCGCCCTTCGTTCCTCAGGGCGTGCCATCATCAAGCGACCATTCGACAAGAAAGCATTTAGCCGGCGGGCTTGCCCGCCGTGTGTTTCCTCACAATCTCCACGATTAACACGCTCCACGATTAACACGGCGGGCAAGCCCGCCGGCTAAATGATGAATGCATCGCTCAAAATAGGTCGAAAAGCTCGGCCGGCACCGGACAAGAGAAGGTGCGGTGAATGCGGCTCTGAAGGAGTACGTCAAGTACCGAAAGCAGCTTGCCATTCTCGACTTGGCGGGCAAGGTCGATTTTGATCCGGACTACGATTACAAGGCCGAACGGAGGAGAAAGCGGTGAGGGTCACCGCCCCAGCAGGTTGACCGCCCGGACCGTCCGCGTGCGTTCTTCGATCTCGTCGGGAAGATGGCCTTTGAACCAGGCCTTCGCGCGGTACGTGAACTCGTCGCCGCCGGGAAGAAACCGCATCGGCGGATAGTGCGTGGCCAACGGATCGTTGCCCAGCGTGGTCGTGTGCGGCTTCTCGTGGCAGCCGGCACAGGACTTCAACTCGCCACCGCGCGGGTAGATCCAGGTTTTCTGGTTGCCCAGCACGCGGCGGTCGCTGTCGAGCACCTGGAAGTGCAACAGCCGGTCGGCCGGGGCCTCGACGTAAAACGAACCGTCCGGCGCCAACGGCGCCGTGCCCAACACCCGGGCAAACGTGCCTCCGTGGTTCTGCCACACGGGGTTCGCGTTGGTGTGCGTGCTGTGCCGGGCGACCATCGGCACGCCTTCGATCAGCCGAACCAGCCGCCCGCGCACCGGCACGTCCGGCTCCTGCGAAGCGAAGACCGACGTGCAGACGAACCGCCCGCTGTAGGCGTATCGCTGGGCCTTGGCCGGCTGGATCATCGGCTGCGGCCGGGCCATGATCGGACGCGGCTCGAAATCGGCCGTCGCCGGGTCGTTGTAGATCAGCTCCACGGCCTGCGTGGCCGGATCGAACAGATATAGCCCCAGATCGACCTTCGCACGGTCCGATTCCTTCAAGGTCGAAGCGCAGAGCACCTTACCGTCGGGCAGAGGAAATGGGGTCGTGTACGAGCGGGTCTGGTTTTCCGGGGTGATGATCCGTTCGGTCGTTCGTTGCGGGCTGATCAGCGTCAACCCGCCTTGGGTCACGACGACGACGTGCCGCCGGTCGGGCATCGGCTGCGGCTGGGTCATCCGCAGTACGCGGTGCGTCAGCGGTGCTTCCTGCCCGTCGGCCGGCGTGCGGGGGCCGTGGTCGAGGTTCCGCCAGAAGGGCCGCCGTTCCGGGCCGTAGAGGACCATGTCCTGCGTCCCGTCGGCGTGGACCGCGTGCAGGGTCAGTTCCGTCTTGTTTCGCGAGTAGAACACCTCCAGCCGGCTGAAGACGATCCGCCCGTCGTGCATCACGGCCGGCTCGTTGTCGCGGCCGATGTTCGTGGCGATGGGATGGATGTCCGTGCCGTCGGGGTTCATCACGCACAACGCCGTACACGGATAGCCGTGATACTCGTCGCGAATGCCGCTACGGCTGGAAGCGAACACGATCCGCCCGTCGGGCAAATAGGCCGGCCCCACGTCGTGATACGGGCCGAAGGTCAATTGCCTAAGCCCCGATCCGTCCACGTCGATCCGATAGACGTGCCACCACGGATCGTCCTGCCCGCGGCGGCAGAAGACGACGTGGGTGCCGTCCCAGGACAATTCGTGCTCGGCCACGTAGCCGTCCTCGAAACGGGTCAGCGGCGTGACTTTCCCGTCCGGCCGCGGCGGGCGCAGCACGTAGAGGTTCCGGCCCGGCCGATAGGCGGGTCCCGAATCGGTCACCACGTAGGTCTGCCGCCAGCGATCCGCCTGCTCGACCGTGCCGATCGTGTTGGGGATATTGTTGCTGCCCATGATGAAGACAATGGCTTCGCCGAGCCCCGCCGCGTCGCTCGCTTGTCCCGTCGCTTCCGTACTCTCTGACTGCGCCGAAACGCCCGCCGACTCCACCGAAACGCCGCCAATCCCATCCCGTTCTTCCCTAATCCCATCCCATTCTTCCCCAACTCCTGACAGCGGCGCGGCCACGTCGATCCCCCGCACTCTCAACGCATCCCGGGCAAAATGCCGGACGCTGTAAAACGCATGATCCGTCGCCGCGGTGCGCAGCGCGGCCAA
>DATLAN010000093.1:0-20617 GCA_035527455.1 Thermoguttaceae bacterium | reverse complement strand
ATGCACGGCGTACGCGAGGAAATCTTGCTCGCGCAGGCCGAGGCGGTCGAACTGCCGTTGCACCGAGTCGCCATCCCCGCGCCCTGCTCGGACGAACTCTACCGCCAGGCGATGGGCCGGGCGATCGAAGCCGCCCAAGGGCAGGGCGTCACGCAGATCGTCTTCGGCGACCTGTTCCTTGAAGACGTCCGGGCCTATCGCGAGAAGATGCTTTCCGGCACCGGGATCGAGCCCCGCTTCCCGCTCTGGCAGCGGCCCACCGACGAGCTTGCCCGGGAGATGATCGCCGCGGGCCTGGTCGCGCACGTCACGTGCCTGGACCCGACGAAGGTGCCTCGCGACCTGGCCGGGCACGTGTTCGACCGGGACCTCTTGGAGCGGCTGCCTCCGGAGGCGGATCCCTGTGCCGAGCGGGGCGAGTTCCACACGTGCGTTTCCGCCGGCCCGATGTTCGCCCGACCGATCCAAGTCGAGGTGGGCGAAACGGTCGAGCGGGAAGGTTTCGTGTTCGCCGACCTGAAGATGTGTGGGCCGGAACAAAATGTGTAGTTATGTAGGCCGGAACCAGCGCAGCGCAGTTCCGGCATTCGATGAACAAAGGCCGCATGAAGCCACTTTGGGGTGGCACGCCCTGAGGAACGAAGGGCGTGGTACGTCGGGAAAACACGCCCTTCGTTCCTCAGGGCGTGCCACCCACTGTAACATCCCGGACTTAATGCCGAACCGCCGAAAAACCGTTTGGTGCTAGGACCCATGCGCAACCGACTTCTGCTGGCCGTCGCGATCGTCCTGCTGTTTGCCGGAAGCCATCTGGCCAAAGGGCTCCTGGATGGGCCGCGGCAGGTCGAAACGCCCGAGGTGCGGCCCTATGAGCGGATCGTCTCCATGGCGCCGAGCATCACCGAAACGCTGTTCGCCCTGGGATTGGGCGATCGCGTGGTCGGCGTGACGCGGTATTGCACCTACCCGGCGGAAGCACAAGACAAGGCCATCGTGGGCGGATACCACAACCCCAACCTCGAGGCCGTCGTCGCGTTGCAGCCCGATCTGGTCGTGTTGCTCTCGGGCCACGAACACTCCCAGCCGGCCTTCCGCAAGCTGGGGCTTCCCACGCTGACCCTCCGCCACACCAGCCTCGAGGGAATCCTCGATTCGATCCTCATCGTCGGGCGGACCTGCGATCGCGAGGATCAAGCCCGACAACTCGTAGCCGACATCGAGTCGCGCATGGATCGCGTCCGAGCGAAGACGGCCGACCTGGTGCATCCCCGCGTGATGGTCGCCGTCGGTCGAGCCGGAGTGGGCACCGGGCGGCTCGAAGACGTCTACATCGCCGGCCGCGACGGGCACCTCGACCGGATCGTCGCAGCCGCCGGGGGACAGAACGCCTGCACGTCGGGCACGGTGCGGTTTCCCGTCGTCTCCAGCGAGGGTATCCTGAAGATCAATCCCGAGGTGATCGTCGACCTGGTCCGCGTCTCGATCGGCCCGCCGCAAGACACCGAGGCCGTACGCGCGGACTGGCAGCAAGTCGCCCAAGTCGACGCGGTGAAAAACGACCGGGTCTTCGTGATCGACGACGACTTCGCCACCATTCCCGGTCCGCGGTTCGTCCTGCTGGTCGAGAAGCTCGCCCGGCTGATCCATCCGGAGGTTGACTGGGAAGAAGGGATGCCGAAGTGAGAGTGGGGCGGGTTTGGATAGCGAGAAGCAATAAGGGCGTGTCTATGAACGCGAAGGCCATGCTGCTATGGACGGCTTCCATCATGACGGCTGCCGTTGGCCTCGTCTGGCCGGTTTCGGCCGGAACGGTCGATCATCATCTCAACTACACGTACATCTATTTCGAGCACGGATATCCAACCCCGTTGCGTGGGCGGCGGCCGCCGGAGCAGGCGAATCCGGCTGCACGGGCCAACCCCGATTTGGTGGTCCAAACGGGGTTCTACAGCCTGAAGCTGGATTGCGACGACATGAAGTTGACCGGCTACGACGCTCTGTCTGGCTCGGACTACATCACGGCCTTGAACGAGGACGTGACGGTCTTCTCGCCAGCCGATCTGTCGCTGCGTGTTGAAAAAGACGGCGTCCACTATACCTGCACGTCGGGGATTGTCCAGGATGGCCAGCGGCAATATGTACGGCTGGTCGAGAGCGGCCAGTTTGTCCAGCGCTTCGACCATACTGGGCTGGTCTTTACGGCGGATAATGGAGACGTGCTCGAGAAGTCAGGCCGATTGGAGGTAACGGCATGGCCCGACCATGTGGTTCTTTGTTTGGATTTGTCGGATGTTCCCGGCGTCACTCGAACCGATATCCAACTGACCTCGCCTTCAGGGAGAATCCATCGATCCGCGACGAAGGACGGTCGTGCGGTTCTGGCGCTTCAGCCTCATCTGGATCGGGAATATGGGGCCTTGGATGCACCGTCCCATGTGGGCGGAGCATTGGATCTGAAGACCGGCAAACCGCTGGCGTATCGTTTCGACGAGGAAGAGTATGGCCTGCATATGGATCTTCCGATAGAGCCTTTGAGGTTCCCTGCCGACACGAACCGTGTGGATGAATTTGTGGTCGTGGTCAGAAACCCCTTGAAGAGTCCCCGGAGTATTCCTCTGATCTTCGATGAAATCGTGCCGCAGGCGATCACGGGCACGAGCATGGTGCTGTGCGAGCAGCGCGATGGGCGCCCGACCGGGATTCCCGTCCAGATTTCGAAGAACTGGCACAGGGATCGTGATAACCGCACCGTGCATGAAGGACCTTGGCTGCGCGGCTACACGATGCTGCCGCTGGCGGCGGGCGAGACGAAGCGCCTTCGCTTGCGGGTGGTCTATGGCTATTGGGGCGGCGTGGCGGCGGTTTCCCATGCCCAGTTGTGTCTCATTGGCTGGGGCGGAAACTGGAAGTGGGACGAAAGCGCGCTCGGCTGTTGGGGCGAGTCGATGACGTACGATCCGACCCAGCACTTGGGTGCCGCTTTCATCGACGACGTCCGCCCTGCTTTTACGACGAACAAGTCCGGTTCCGGTACGCATGGTTGGACGGAAAACGTGGGGGGCGGCGACTTCCTGATCTATTATGACAACGCAAATACGTTCCGTTGGGCGAAGCGTCTGAAGACCGCCTATCGCTGGACGGGGCCGAACATGGCGGAGGTGCTCTATTCCGGCGTGACGGACGATGACAGAATACGGTTCACCTATACCATTCGGTTCGTGCGCACGAGCGACTATCATCGCAGGTTCCACGCCTATAGGTACGAGTTTGCCGAGGACGTGGTCTCGCCCGCAAGGCTGGTCTTCCATCAGATGGCGGCCGACTACTACAAGACGGTCGATTTCGACCGGTTCTATTGCGGCGACCAGAGCGGCCTGCGGTCGACACATCTGAGCGAGCCCGGCTTGAAAGGATATGCGGGTTCGCCGATTCCCTTCGATCATTCGTGGCTGGCGATTGACGACACGACTTGCAACGATGGCGCCACCAAGGCGCGCAGAGGTATCCTGTCTCTTGCTTCGACGCTCAACGGCGAGCCTTTCCCGTCATACCTGCATGTCTACAGCCCGAAAGGAAGCCGTTCGCTTTTCGACTTAGGCTCGGATTCGGTGAGCCGATCCTACGCCGCGGGAGATGTGGTGGAAGGTAGACTGGAATTCGTATTGCCTCCAAAATCGGTCGATGATTATTGGGGGACCGACCGCGAGTTTGCCGGTCGCTTGAAGACCTCGGGAACGAATGCCTGGCAGGCCGTCGCCGACGAGTATCGTTACAATGCCCGGTTGAGCCTCACGCTGCATCAGGGCACGTTGCTCGGAAGCTATCCCGTAGAAATCCTGGCCGCATCGGCAGGTGGCGAGACCCTGGCTGACCTCACCATCAACCGGGGCGGCATCGGGCACGTGCCGGTCATTCTGAGAGGCGTGCCAAAAGGCTGCGCCCTGAGAGTCCAGCGCCAGCTCGATGGGGCATGGGTTCCACTCGAATCCGTGGACCTCGATCAGGGCGATTATTACCAAGGGGTTCAGGATGCCGAGGGCTCATTGGATTGCGTATTCAACGTTGACCGTCCTTCCAAGGATCTAGGCAGCAACTGGCGGATCCGCGTCCTCAAAGGGCCTGTAGCCAATTGACAATCCACCATTCTTCTCAAAGGGCGTGGAAACTTGCGTTGGCGGCATCCTGGCCGGAACGCTCCGCTCCCGGAGGCCATTGAACACATGTCGCCACACGCCGCCCACGTCATCGAACTGCGGAACTTCTCCTTCCGCATCGGCCGCAAGGAGATCCTCCGCGACGTTTCGTTTGGCGTCCGGCGAGGCGAATACCTGACGATCGTCGGGCCGAACGGGGCGGGCAAGACCACACTGCTGAAGTGCATCGATCGGATCCTGCCCGGCGGCAGCGGAAGCATCGACGTCTGCGGCCGGCCGCTGGCCAGCTACCGGCAGAAGGAACTCGCCCGGCGGATCAGCTACGTGCCCCAGGCCGACGGTCGCACGTTCCCCTTCACCGTCGAGCAGTTCGTGCTGATGGGCCGCTACCCTTACCTCAATCCGTTCTCTTCGATCGGGCGAGAAGATCGGCAAGCAGTCCGCGACGCGATGGAGATGACCGGCACCGCTGCGTTCGCCGACCGGTTGCTGGGCACTTTAAGCGGCGGCGAACGCCAACAGGTCTACATCGCCGCCGCGTTGGCCCAGGGCGCCGAAGTGTTGTTGTTGGACGAACCCACTACGTTCCTCGACTACCGGCACCAGAGCGAAGTCCGCGGATTACTCGCCCGGGCGAACCGGGACTCCGGCGTGACGATCGTCGCGGTGACCCACGACGTCAACCAGGCGGCGTTGGAGAGCGACCGCATCGTGGCGCTGCGCGAGGGTTCCGTCGTCTTTTCGGGACCGCCGGCCGAGATCATGAAGCCGGACGTGCTCGGGCGGATCTACGGGACGTCTTTCCTGTTGATCGATCATCCCAGCGCCGGACTGCCGGTGATCGTGCCTCAGGTGCCGACGAGGAGCGGGTCATGAGTCGGGCGTGGACCCTGGGCCTGCTCTTGGTATTCGCCGTGCTGGTGCTGGCGGCGGCGCCCTTCTTCGGGATCGAAAGCGTGCCGGTCAGTACGCTCTGGAGAGCCGACGACATGGCGAAGGCAGACATCCTCTGGAAGATCCGCATCCCCCGGGTGTTGATGGCGCTGCTGGCCGGCGCCGGGCTGGCGACCAGCGGCATGGCCTTCCAGGCGATGTTCCGCAACCCGTTGGCCACGCCGTTCACGCTGGGCATCGCCAGCGGGGCGTCGCTGGGAGCGGTCTTGTGCATCCACCTGGGTTGGAACTTCGTGCTCTTGGGGTTCTCGGGCATTTCGGTGTTCGCGTTCGCCGGGGCCGGCGTGGCCATCCTGCTGGTCTACGGCCTGACGCACAGCCGGCGGGAATTCTCCACCGCCACCATGCTCCTGGCCGGCGTGGCCGTGAGCTTCTTCTTCTCCAGCCTGATCCTCTTGTTGCAGTATCTGAGCGACTTCACCCGCACCTTCCACATGCTCCGCTGGGTGATGGGAGGGCTGGAGAACGTGGTCGACTTCGACGAGGTGCTCGGCGTGCTGCCGTTCGTGGCCGGCGGATGCCTGGTGGTGCTGTATCTCACGCGCGAGTTGAACTTGATCACGACCGGCGAAGAACTGGCCGCCAGCCGCGGCGTGGAAGTCTATCGCACGAAGATGGCCCTGTTCTTCGCCGCTTCGTTGATGGTCGGCGGGGTGGTGGCGATCTGCGGGCCGATCGGATTCGTGGGCTTGATGGCCCCGCACATCTGCCGGCTGTTGATCGGACCCGACCACCGCTACCTGATGCCGGCCACCGTGCTCTTCGGCGGGGCCTTCCTGATCGTCTGCGACACGGCCGCCCGAACGGTGATGGCCCCGACCGAACTGCCCGTCGGAATCATCACGGCCCTGCTGGGCGGCCCGTTTTTCCTGTGGTTGCTTCTGGTCCGCAGGGCCGAACTGTAGCCGCTTGCGGCTTCGCAACAGACAGTGGAAGTGCTGGTGCGAAGCCGCAAGCGGCTTTCAGGCCAACACTTCCTTGCTGGGTCCCCCGCATCTCTCGCGAACGTAACGCGGGACCGCATACCCCGGCAATCGCGTGCGTAGCTGCGCGATCAACTCGACTCCGATCGCCTCGGGCACCTCGAAATGGGCCGCGCCGGCAACCCGGTCCAATTGGTGCAGGTAATAGGGCATCACCCCCAAGTCGACCAACCGCCCGTACAACTCGGCCAGCACGTCCACCTCGTCGTTGACCCCCGCCAACAGCACCGACTGGCTCAGCACGGGGACGCCCGCCTCGATCATCCGGCGAAACGCGGCCGCCACCTCGTGGTCGATCTCGGCCGGGTGATTGACGTGAATCACCATAATGGGTGTCAGCCTCGTACCCCGCATCCAGCCGAGCAATTCATCGGTGACTCGCTGGGGGACCATCACGGGCAGTCGGGTGTGCAGGCGAAGTCGCACAAGATGGGCAATCTCCGAAAGCCTCTTGGCAAACTGCGCAAGATACTCGTCCGGCAGCGTCAACGGATCGCCGCCGCTGAGGATCACTTCCCGGATCGAAGGATCGGCGGCGATTCGGTCCAAAACGGGTGCCCAGGTGTCCAATCCCGGGCCGATCGCCTCCCCTACGTCGAAGTAGGGGAAATGCCGCCGGAAGCAGAAACGGCAATGGACGGCACACGTCGGGGTTGTTACGATGAGGGATCGGCCTTGATACTTGTGGAGCAAACCGGGGCCGATCACGGCGTCGGCCTCGCCGAGCGGATCGGTCTGGAACCGGGGGGTCTCGGCCAACTCGGCTGCCTGCGGCAAGACCTGCACCAACAGGGGGTCGCTTGGGTCGCCCCGCTGGATTCGACCGAGAAACGTCCGGGGCACCAGCAGGTCGAACCCCTCGGCGGCCCGTTGTGCGGCGGTCGCTAACGATCGCGGCAGTCGCAGCAGCCGGCAGAGTTCGGCCGGGTCGCGGACCGCATCGGACAGCACCGCCTGCCAATCGGCGTTGCGCCGGGCGGCCGACACCGGCAGACCCCTTGCCGCCGAATTTCGGAAAGCTAGATTTGCCATAGAGAAGAATCGTATCACATTCGAACCCCCCCGGAAAGCAAAACGGAAAAGCGATCGTGGCCAATTACAGCACAAGTGATTTTCGCAAGGGCCTGAAGGTCCAGATCGAGGGCGACCCGTACCTGATGATCGAGTGCAATTTCGTCAAGCCGGGCAAGGGCCAGGCGCTCTACAAGTGCAAGCTGCGGAACCTGATCCGCAACACGGTCCTCGACCGGACCTACAAGAGCGGCGATTCGCTCGAGGCCGCCGACATCGAGGAGATCGCCGCCCAGTACCTCTACCGCCAGGGCGATACGTTCGTCTTCATGGACAACGAAACCTACGAACAGTACGAACTCTCCAGCGAGCAGGTGGACGACGCCTGGCGGTATCTCAAGGAGGGGACGGTCTGCAGCATGCTGCTGTTCAACAACAACCCGATCGCGCTGACGCCCCCGAACCACGTCGTGCTGAAGGTCGAGTTCTGCGAGCCCGGGGCCAAAGGCAACACGGCCACCAACGTGTCCAAGCCCTGCAAGGTCGAGACGGGCGCCGAGTTCGACTGCCCCGCTTTCGTCGAAATAGGCGACCTGATCAGGATCGACACCCGCACCGGAGAGTACATCGAGCGCGTGAAGGAATAGCCGCTCGCGGCTTCGCAACCGATCGGGCACCAATCGACGCCGCCGTATCGGCCGCCCTCCCAGACATGAACCGACACGACGACTTCCGCCCCACGGCCGGCCGGGAGAACCTGCGGCTTCGGGCCGGGTTGCTCCGCCGCACACGCGAATTCTTCGACCGGCACGGCTTCCTCGAAGTCGAAACGCCCATCCTCTCGGCAGATACGGTCGTCGATCGCCACCTGGATCCGTTTCAACTGGAAGTCTCCGATCCATCCGGCGGGCTGCAGCGGCCCCGGTGGCTGCAAACCTCGCCCGAGTTCGCCATGAAACGCCTCTTGGCCGCCGGCTTCGAGGCGATCTACCAGATCACCCGGGTGTTTCGCCAAGGCGAGCAGGGGCCGCTGCACAATCCCGAGTTCACCATGGTCGAGTGGTATCGCGCACACGACGGGTTGGACGAGGGGATGCAGTTGACCGGCGACTTGTGCGACGCGCTCTTGCAGCGCGGGCAGGCCGAGCGGCTCACGTACGCCGAGGCCTTCCGGCAATACGTGGGGCTCGATCCGCACACGGCCGAAACGGGCGAGCTTCTCTCGGCGGTGCACGGCCACGGGATCGTCGCTCCCGAGAGTCTTTCGCCGGAGGATCGCGACGGCTGGCTCGATCTGCTGCTGGTCGAGCGCGTGCAGCCGAACCTGGGACGAACGCGGCCCGTTATTCTGTACGATTACCCGGCCAGCCAGGCGGCGCTGGCCCGCATCCGCCCGGACGACCCCCCGGTGGCCGAGCGATTCGAGCTTTACGTCTCGGGCGTCGAGCTGGCCAACGGCTTCCACGAGCTGCTCGATCCCGAGGAACTGCTCCAGCGCAACGCCGCGGCCAACGCCCGGCGACGTGCCGACGGCAAACCGCCGCTTCCCGAACAAAGCCGTCTGATCGCGGCCATGCGCAGCGGCCTGCCCGCAGCGGTCGGCGTGGCCCTGGGCTTCGACCGCCTGGTGATGCTGTCCGCCGGCGCGAAAAGCCTGGCCGAAGTGATGGCGTTTCCGTTCGATCGGGCGTAGATTGGGGGGAGGAAAGTTTTCAGTTTTCAGTTTTCAGTTTTCAGTTTTCAGTGATCAGTTTTCAGCGGTGGGTTTGTTGACGGAGCTTGGTGATGGGGTGCGAGAAGCGGAAAAAAACGCCCCCGGAATGCGCTCCGGGGGGGGACCCCGCCGAACGCAGTCGGCGGGCGTTCGACTCCGGAAAAGACACTTTCGTTTGTCAAATACCCTCACTGAAAACTGAAAACTCCCCAACCAGGAGAACCCGCGTGCCCTCTTCCACCGAAACCGTCCACGTCAACCTGGCCGAGCGGAGTTACGATATCGAGATCGGCTCCGGCAATATCGATCAAACCGGCCAATTCCTCGCGCGGCTGGGCAAGGTGTCGCACGCCGTGGTGATCACCGACGATCACGTGCAGAAGCCGCATGCCATGCGCGTGGCCGAGAGTCTGACCGACGCGGCCATGGAGGTGGATATCATCAGCGTCGAGCCGGGCGAGCCGAGCAAGTCGGTCGAGATGGCGGCCGGACTGTGGCAGGGGCTGTTGGAATTGGGGGTCGATCGCAAGTCGGTCGTCGTGGCCGTCGGCGGCGGAGTGGTCGGCGACCTGGCCGGCTTCATCGCCGCCACCTACGCCCGGGGAATCCGCTTCTTCCAGGTGCCCACGTCGCTCTTGGCCCAGGTCGATAGCTCCGTCGGCGGCAAGGTGGGCATCAACCTGCCCGAGGCCAAGAACATGGTCGGGGCCTTCCTGCAGCCGATCGGCGTCTCGATCGACACGGCCACGCTGGAAACCCTCCCGAAGCGTGAGTACCGCGCCGGACTGGGCGAGGTCGTCAAGTACGGCGTGATCCTCGACGCCGAGTTGTTCGACTACCTGGAAGCCCACACGGCCGGGCTGATCGATCGCGACGACGAGGTGCTCCGCCACGTGATCGGTCGGTGTTGCCGCTTGAAGGCCGACGTGGTCGAGCAGGACGAGCGCGAGGAGTCGGGTCTGCGGGCGGTGCTCAACTACGGCCACACGTTCGCCCATCCGCTGGAGGCGTTGGCCGGCTATGGCGAGATCCTCCACGGCGAGGCGGTCTCGATCGGCATGCTCTGCGCTTCCCGCCTGGCCGAGCGCCTCGGCCGGGTCGACGCGGCGCTGACCCGGCGGCAGCACGATCTGTTGAAAACGCTCGGGCTGCCGGTGGCGATGCCCGACCTGGACCGCGCGAAGATCCTCGAAACGATGACCCACGACAAGAAGGTCCAGCACGGCAAGCTGCGCTTCGTCTTGCCCACGCGCATGGGCCACGTCGAACTCATCGGCGACGTCGACCCGGCCGACGTGCGAGCGGCGCTGGAGAGTTAGCCGCTCGCGGCTTCGCAACGCCAGGGCCTATCTATTCGCGCCTGCCCGATGCCTCGGACCGGTGCAGCAGCCTGGCGACGCCCAGCGAGGCGGCCATGCCGACGATCAGGCCCGCGACGCCGCCGAGCAGTTGGGCCCCGGCGGTCTCTCCCGCAAGGGTCGCCCCGACGATCGCCAGCACGATCGGGGTGAGAAAGAACCCCATCGACCCCAGCCCCAGACGCCAGCCGGACAACCGCGACCCTTCGACCTGATCCGCCGCCGTACCGTCGGGAATAGGACACTCTCGGACGGGACACTCCGCACAGTGAGGAGATTTCGTTTCCGGCCGGTGGTGATCGGTATCCATGTTATTGGTCGGAGTAAACGCGCGTGCTCTCTTCTTTGGTGACCGGGGCGGTCATCTCGTCGGTCCATACCTGGACGCGTGCCCGCAGGTCGCCGGCCCGGAGGCCCTGGACGCGGACGCGATAGGTCGTGTCGGCCTTGGGGGCCAGCCGCGGCAGGGGCTCGAACAGGACCCGGCCGGCCTCGATCACGTGTGCCGCGGGGCCTTCGGCCGAAATGGCCCGCAACTCGACGGGCAGTATCACGGCCACCTGGACGTTGGTGGCGGCCTTCGAGCCCTGGTTGAGCACGCGGATCTCGTAGGTGGTCTCGCCGCCGACCTCGATCGGATCGGTCACGTCGACGGCCTCGAACATGATCGCGGCGATGCCCTCGATCAGCACGGGCTGTTCGCTCTCGGCGGTCACGCCCCGGTCGGCCGAACTTCGCAGCCGCAGGTTGTGCTCGCCCGACTCGACCGGCATGGCGACCAGTTCGACCGTGCCCGTCTCGTTGACCGGCAACTCTTCCAACCGCCAATAGACGGCCCGCTCCGTCTCTTCATAATATCCGGAGTTGTTCGCCCGGACAAATTTCAATCCGCGAGGCAGGTAGGCGACCAGTTCGACCCCTTCGGCCGAAGCCGTGCCGGGATTGTGTACCGAGAACTGGTAGGTCGCCTCGCGTTCGAGGTATCGCCGCCTCGGTCCGTCCACCGCGAGATCCAGGCCCGGGGCGACCACGTTGATGTCGAGCCGGTCTTCCGTGCGGAGGTTTCCTTCACCCCGGGCGGTCAGCAGATTGGCCGTCGGTCCGGGCCGGCTGGCCAGCAAGGTGAGTTCCAGCCGTCGACTTTCGCCGGGCGGCAGATCGCCCACGCGATACTCCAACTCCGCCCCGGCGGGATGCTGCAAGCCCGGCGGAATGTGCTCTTCGAGCACGACGCCGGTGGCCACGCCGCTGCCGGGATTGGAGACCGTGATCGACAGCGTGAGTTCCTCGCCGATCAAGACCTGCTGGGGGGCACTGGTCTGCAGGACGAGTTCCGGCTTGGTGGCGACGGTTCGGGCGGAGGCGTCGGCCTGGAAGGCGACGGTCGCCACGCTGCCGATTTCGCCCTCGGCGATCGGCATCAGCTTGATTTCCACGGAAGCCTCGGCCCCCGGCTGGAGCGTGCCGAGCGTCCAAACCAGCTCGCCCTGGATGCCGCGAGAAGCCTGCGGGACGGTGCTGATCAACCGCGTCCCCCTGGGGATCACGTCGCGGATCTCGACTCCGGCGGCCGAGACGGCCCCCGTGTTGCGGACCTTAATCCCGAACGTGGCCACTTTGCCGACCTGGATCTCCTTCGGCGCGACCTTCTCGATGGTCAGGTGCGGACTCTGGGGGCCTTCGATCTGTTTGCTGCCCGGCTGGCCGCTTCCTTCATCTGCCGCGGAAGCCCCGGGCAACGTGCTCGGCGATGACGTGCTCGGCGACGAGGCGATCGGCGATGAGGCCGCGGGAAAGTCGTTCATCGGAGCGGCCCACGGTGGCAAGGTGCCCGTCGGAAGGGCCGACGCATCGGCCTTCAGCAAGGCGGGCTCCCGAGGCGGAAGGGAACTGCCGGGCGAGTCGGGATACCGCGTGGTCATCGGAAACTCGGTGGTCTCTTTGGCGAACGGATTCAGCGGCATCGCTTCCCCGGGCGATTGGTCGCCGGCGAACGCCGCAGCCGGCGGGGGCATCGCGGGACCGTCGAGCGAGGAGGCCGGCGGCCGTAAATCCAGGGGCGTCGCGGTCGGCCAATCCACGGCTCGCAACGGATTCGTGCCCGAGTTGCCGGAGTACCCCGTCGCCGGGACGAACCGGGAATTGGCCGGCACAATGATCGGTTCGACGGTCTCTCGGCTGGGCGTGGCTGCTTCCACGACGGGCGGCCGTTCGACCACCGGCGGCGTATCCTCGGTTCCACGTTGTGCTTGGGCAATCGCGATCAGCCCCAAAGCGACTACAGTCCCCAGGGCGGAAATGCGGACGATGAGACGTTTCATGGGAGTATCCTCGGGAAAACGAGTGACAACTCAGTGAAAAGGCGCTAACTGGCGAACTTCGGAAAGGTAATCCCATCTTGTCAAAACGGATTGTTCCGCACCCCGCTAACACGGGATATGGGGGTGAACAGGGCACCGCTTCGACAATCGCGTGGCTAAGTACCAAAATCCGGCCGGCGAGGCAACGGCAATTCGAGGGCGTCGGGGCGGGGCGGCGGGGCCGGGTTGACAAACGACGCGATGTCCCGCAACATGCCCATCGGGTGCCGCCCGGCGGTCTGCTCGTGGGTTGGGCCTATGGGACCCAAGGAATCGGGTCACTACAAACCCTCATCAATAACCCTGGATAGCAGGAGGAATTCGCCATGCCGATCGAAGTCCGCAAGCCTACGCCCGAGGAAGAAGCCGAAATGAAAACCTGCCCCGTCTGGCAAAAGGAACCGTCGGAGTTCCCTTGGCACTACGACGAGCGGGAGACGTTCCTCGTGCTCGAAGGGGACGTGACCGTCGAGACCCCCGAAGAGACCGTCTCCTTCGGGCCGGGCGATTACGTCGTCTTTCCCGAGGGAGTCGACTGCACCTGGAAAGTAAAGAAGACGATCCGCAAACACTACAGGTTTGGATGAATAAAGCCGAAAAAGCGCTGGCGATTCTTTTGCGGATCTCGGCCGTGCTCTTGCTGACGGCCGTTGTCCCGGCGGTCATGCCCTTTGCGTGGATGGTGGAGATTCACCAGCGGCTGGGGCTGGGCGAATTGTCCCACGCGCGCTTGACCGGCTATCTCACCCGTTCGCTCTCGGCCCTCTACGCGATGCACGGGGCACTGCTGATGTTCGTTTCGTTCGACGTGCGGCGTTTCCTGCCGGTGATTCGCTGCCTGGCCGTGCTGAAACTCGTTTTCGGCACCGGCATGATCGTTCTGGACGTCGCGGTCGGCATGCCCACCTGGTGGATCGTCGGCGAAGGCCCGTTGATCGCGGCCTTGGGCGTGGTGCTTCTCTGGCTTGCCGGCGGAGTCGGCCGAACGGTTTCTTGACATCGTGACGGTATACTTAGGGTGGCACGCCCTGAGGAACGAAGGGCGTGGGATGTCCGGAAAACACGCCCTTCGTTCCTCAGAGCGTGCCACCCGCCGAAAACCCAACCCATAGAAAACCGGCGAGGTCGACCCATGAACGCACTGGAAGCCATCCATACCAGGCGCAGTATCCGGAAGTATCAGGAGAAACCGGTGCCGGAAGAACTCGTCCGGCAGGTTCTGGCCGCGGCCATGTGTGCTCCCAGCGCGCGAAACGCACAGCCGTGGCGGTTCGTCGTGATCGACGACCGCGAACTCCTGGCCGAGATCCCGCGGATCAACCCCAACGCGCAGATGGCCGGCCGGGCGCCGCTGGCCATCCTGATCTGCGGCGATCTGAACCTGGAAAAATCTGCCGGCTATTGGGTCGTGGATTGCGCCGCAGCCGCGGAAAATCTGCTCCTTGCGGCCCACGCTCTGGGACTGGGCGCCGTTTGGACCGGCGTGTATCCGAGGGAGAATCGTATCGACGGCCTTCGCCGGCTGTTGAAATTACCGGAAAACGTCGTCCCGCACAGCCTGATCGTGCTCGGTTATCCCGCCGAAGAGTGCGTCGCTGAAGACCGGTATCGAGCGGATCGGGTCCATCGCAATCGCTGGGTCTAGGCGTCGCCGCCGTGGCCGGCCGGGGATGTTGCGGGGGCTGGCGTCGGGCGATCGGCTCCTCTATAATCGTAGTCGCGCTGTACCAATAGAAGAGGCCGAGAAAAAAGATATAATCATATGATGTCGCAGGGGCAATCTGCCGGCGAATCCCGGAACGTCGTGGACGGAGGATTGCGGCCGATGGAAGTGGACGTGGCAACTTCCGAGCGAGTTCGCCATTTTCCCGAGGCGCTGCTGCCGATGCGCGAGCGCCTGCTGGCGAATCTGGTGATGATCGCCCAGATTCCCGCTCCCGGCGGAGAAGAAGCACAGCGGGTCCGCTTCCTGTTGGATCGGTTTTCCGAAGCGGGGCTGGGCGACGCGGCGGCCGACGAAGTCGGCAACGCGGTGGGGTGCCTGGTGGGAAAAGAGGGAAGCCGCAATATCCTCCTGGTCTCGCACCTCGATACCATCTTCCCCGCCAGCCTCGACCACAACGTCACGGTCGAGGCCGACCGCGTGATCGGACCCGGCGTCGGCGACAACGCCCTGGGCGCCGCCATCGTCTCGATGATGCCCGACATTCTGGAACATCTGAAAATCGAACTCGATTCCAACCTGGTCCTGTTGGGTTCGACCCGTTCGTTGGGCCGGGGAAACCACGCGGGCGTCCGCTTCTTCCTCGACCACACGCTGACCAATATCGATTTCGGGATTTGCGTGGAAGGGATGCAACTGGGACGGTTGAACTACTTCTCCATCGGCACGGCACGCGGCGACGTCACCTGCGACGTGCGTTCCGAGCCCTCGCGAAGCTACGGCACCGAGAGCGCCCTGGTCGTGCTCAATCACATCATCAACCGCATCCTGGGAATCGCCATCCCGAATCGGCCGTACACGGTGATCCGCATGGGCACGATGCGGGCGGGCGTGGCCTACGACGTCGAGCCCGACCACGCCGAGTTGGGTATGGAAATCGTCAGCCACAGCGACGAGATGATCGACCAGATCCAACGACAGATCGACGACATCGTTTCGGAGATGTCGGCCCGGCACGCCGTCAACGCGCACGTGGACATGTTCTTCAAGACGCAGGCCGGCGGGATCTCCTTCTCGCATCCGCTGGTCAAGGGCGTCCTGGAGACGATGCACGCGCTGGGCATCGAACCCGACCAGGGCCACAGCCCGTCGGAACTCTCGGAGTTGATCGCCCGCGGCATCCCCGCCGTCACGCTGGGGATCAGCCGCGGCGTGAAAAGCCGCAAAAAACAGCCCGATTACGTGTTGATCGATCCGATCCTCACCGGCGTGGCCCAGTTGGTCGGCCTGATCCTGGCAATCGACGAAGGGGCTTGCGATGCTCTCTGAAAAATGGCTGACCGAGCGGACCTTCCACCACTCCAACTTCTGGGATATCAAGTGGCTGGTGGAAGAGAAACATCGCCAGGGATTGAGCATCTCGCTCTGCCTGCCCACGCTCAATGAAGAAAAGACCATCGGCCAGGAAATCGTCATCCTCAAGGCCGAACTGATGGACCACTATCCGCTGCTGGACGAGATCGCCGTGGTCGATTCCGGCAGCGGCGACCGCACCTGCGGCATCGCCGCCAGCTTCGGCGCCGACGTCTACATCGCCTCGGAGCACCTCCAAGAGCACGGCAGCTTTCCGGGCAAAGGCGAAAACCTCTGGAAAGCCCTCTATCTGCTCAAAGGCGACATCATCGTCTACGTCGACACCGACATCAAGAACATCCACCCGCGATTCGTCTACGGACTGCTCGGCCCGCTGATCCAGGACCCGCAAGTCCACTACGTCAAGGCCTTTTACGATCGCCCCTTGGCGTTCTCCGGCGGGTTGAGGCCGACCGGCGGGGGCCGCGTCACCGAGATCCTCATCCGCCCGCTGTTCAGCTTGTTCTATCCCGAACTGGCGGCCATCCTGCAACCCCTGTCGGGCGAGTACGCCGGCCGCCGGTCGATCCTCGAACAGATCCCCTACCCGGTCGGATACGGCGTGGAAACCGCCATGCTGATCGACATCTACGAACGTTTGGGGCTCTGCGCCTTTGCCCAGACCGATCTCGACCGCCGCATCCACCGCAACCAGGAGACGATCGCCCTGGGCCGGATGGCTTTCGGCGTGCTGAGGACTTTCATGAAACGGCTGAAGCGCGGCGACCTGGTCCAATTCCAGAACGAGTTGCCAAGCCTCATGCGGCAATACGAAGTCGTCGAAGGCAAGTACCGCCAGGTGGAATACGAGATCGAAGAAATCGAGCGCCCGCCGATGATCGAAGTCGAGCAGTACCGCGAGAGATTCCACCCGCAAGAGCAGCCGGCGTAGCGAGGCGTCCGATTCGCCCTATTGTTTCTCGGTTGGAGCGTCGCGCGACAACAATGGGCATCTGCCGTGTCCGCGTGATTTGGCGAAAGGTATTCTCCTGCAACGGGTTACGCGAACGGGGCCAACTGCCGCGAAGGCTCCCGGCGCGATTGTTTCCCGCCCCACGCCTACCGGGTTGCCGACGGCCGCCGGTCGTGATGGTGCGCAAGTCGTTCTCTGCATGAGACTTGCATCGCTCGAAGGCCCATTGACAAACCGGCGTCGATCGGTTCGATTGGGCCTTTGTTTCCTCGACGCAAGACGTTACACCAAAGCACCTTACGGCATTGTTATCCACTTTTTCTCGATTTCGCTTTTCCAAAGAAAACAATTCGAACACCTCCTCGCCGCCCGACCGAATGAAGAGGTGCAGGCCGGGTCGAGCGGACTGTTGAAGACGCCGTTGCCCGGAGGAATCGGCCATCCGACGGGCAAGACTTAGGAAGGCCGTTGTGCCGAGTTATCAAAGAGCCCGCCCGCACGGCGGATAGATACACGCTATTTGTACACCATCGCCGTCCGAAAATCCACGTCGCATTTTGGGCCACATCCCGCCACATCCCGTCACATCCCCTTGCCGCACACCCCCTCGCAGGGTTATTTTCGCTGCAAACTTGTCACTACGGCTGTAAATCGCGGCGAGTTCGAGGTCATCTGAGCGGTCACTACGCCGGAAGTGGTCAATGCGGTGGGCAAGGCATGGGTGTCAGACGGTTCGGTCAGCGGTTTCGTCTTTGCCGCCGCCGGCAGCCCGGCCACGCCTATCGCTGTCGCTTTTTCCACGAGGTTTCTTGCAGAAATACCTTTTTTGAGAAAGGTTTGACAGCTTATGGAGTGGCGGCTAGAATGGGGGACACTTCGTTTTTCTCGTTGGAGGCCGGGTTTATCCGAGGGGGAAAGCCATGCCAGTTAATCATGCCCGTCGTTGTGGCCGTTTTCAGTTCTTGAGCAGGCCCGTACGCTGCGATTGCGACCGGAATCTCAGCCCGGGCGCCCGGCGGCTCGGCGTGGAGTGGCTCGAAGACCGCCGGCTCTTAAGCGCGTCACTCGGGCAGCCGGCGATCGAGTTGTTCGACGTTTCGCCCGCGCTGTTCGTCGAGAACCAGGGCCAATGGCCCGACGAGTCGGTCCGCTACGCGTTCAACGGCAGCGGCGCGACCATCCTGCACACCGACGCCGGCCCGGTGTTTCAGCTTTTCCAGCGTGAAGCGGTCGAAGAATCCCAAGAAGGGTGGCTGGGGCAAAGCGAAGCGGTGCCCCAGGACCCTCACGACCCTTTGCCTGGGGCTTCGTTGCGCTCAGCCACCAGCCACCCGAGTGATCCCATCGGTGCGTTGCACGAACCCGAAGAGGCCGTCACCCTCACCACGCAATTCTCCGTGACCTTCGACGGGGCGGAGCGGGTCGAGCCGGTCGGGTTGGATCGGGCGGAAACGGTCTTCAACTACTATCTGGGCGAGCAGTCGAATTGGCGCAGCAACGTGCCGGGCTACGCGACGGTCGCCTACCCGGGGCTCTACGACGGCATCGATCTGTTGACCTTCGGCCGCCGCGACAGCCTGAAATACGAATTCCACGTCGCCCCCGGCGCCGACTGGCGAGCGATCCAGATCAGCTACGAAGGCATCCAAAACCTCTGGCTCGACGCCGCCGGCGCGTTGCACGTCGAGACCGAGTTGGGCGAACTGATCGACGACGCCCCATACATCTACCAACAGATCGCCGGCCAACAGATCGAGGTCTCCGGCACGTTCACGCTGCTCGACGCGGATACTTACACGTTCGAAGTCTCCGGCCCCTACGATCCTTCCCTCGAACTCATCATCGATCCCGAACTCGCCTGGAGCACCTACCTGGGCGGAATCTACGACGATCATGGTCGTGGCATCGCGGTGGACGCCTCCGGCAACGTGCTGGTGACCGGCCGTACCTATTCGTCCGGCTGGATAGCAGGCGGATATGATGCCACCTTCAACGGCATGTGGGACGCATTTGTGATCAAGCTCAGCCCCGATGGCGCCCACCTCTGGTCCACCTACCTGGGCGGAAGCGACGCCGATTATGGCCATAGCATCGCGGTGGACGCCTCGGGCAACGTGCTGGTGACGAGCTTGACCTTTTCGTACGGCTGGACAGCCGGTGGATACGACACAAGCTATGATGGTGGTGTGGATGCGTTCGTGGCCAAACTCAGCCCCAGCGGCACGCACCTCTGGTCGACCTACCTGGGCGGAAGCAGCGGGGATTATGGCTATGCCATCGCGGTGGACGCCTCGGGCAACGTCCTGGTGACGGGCGAGACCTATTCGTCCGGCTGGACCGCACGCGGGTATGATACCACGCATAATGGCGGCTACGATGCGTTCGTGGCCAAACTCAGCCCCAGCGGCGCGCACCTCTGGTCGACCTACCTGGGCGGAAGCAGCAACGATCGGGGCGATGACATCGCGGTGGACGCCTCGGGCAACGTGTTGGTGACGGGCCGTACCTATTCGTCCGGCTGGACAGCCGGTGGATACGACATAACCCATAATGGTGGTACGGATGCGTTCGTGGCCAAACTCAGCCCTACCGGCGCGCACCTCTGGTCCACGTATCTCGGCGGAAGCAACACCGATTCTGGCTATGGCATCGCGGTGGACGCCAGCGGCAACGCGCTGGTGACGGGCTTGACCTCTTCGTCCGGCTGGATTGCAGTTGGCTATGACGCCACCCATAATGGTAGTGGCGATGCGTTCGTGGCCAAGCTCAGCCCCGGCGGCACGCATCTCTGGTCGACCTACCTGGGCGGAAGCAGCACCGATGAGGGTCGCGGCATCGCGGTGGACGCCTCGGGCAACGTGCTCGTGACGGGCAGTACCAATTCGTCCGGCTGGACCGCAGGCGGGCATGATATCACGCATAATGGTGATATGGATGCGTTTGTGGCCAAGCTCAGCCCTACCGGCGCGCACCTCTGGTCGACCTACCTGGGCGGAAGCGGCACCGATGAGGGCCGCGGCATCGCGGTGGACGCCTCGGGCAACGTCCTGGTGACGGGCGAGACCGAGTCGTCCGGCTGGACCGCAGGCGGGTATGACACAACCCATAATGGTAGGTTTGATGCGTTCGTGGCCAAACTCCGGGACCTGACGTCCGTAGTCGGCCGGCACCTGTTCTACAATCGTTCGCCTTTCGATGGCAGTAATCCGCAAGCCAATGACTTGGACGACAACGCTTTGGCCTTCAACAAAGCGGCCCTGCTGCCGGGCGAGACGGTCTCGGCGGACAACTACACCAACTATCATCGCGGGATCAACGGGCTGATGATCGACGTGGACGGTCTGCCCGAGGGGTTTGTGCCGGCGGCCGGGGATTTTCTCTTCCTGACCGGCAACAACGACTTGCCCGGGGATTGGACTGCCGCGCCGGCGCCGGTGGAGGTCGTGCTGCGCGAGGGGGCGGGCGATGATGGTTCGGATCGAATTACGATCATCTGGGATGACTACGCGATCCAGAACGAGTGGCTGCAAGTCACCGTGCTGGCCGAGCGGTTGGGGTTGGTCGGGGACGACGTGTTCTACTTCGGCAACGCCGTGGGCGAGACGGGCAACTCGGCGGCCGACGCGCGGGTGAGCGTCGTCGATCTGCTGTTGACGCGGAACAACCCGCGGGGGATTCTCGATCCGGCCGCGATCGATTGCCCGTATGACTTCAACCGCGACGGGCGGGTCAATGCGACCGACGTGCTGCTGGCGCGGAACAGCCAGACGGGTTTCGCCGACGCCTTGAAGCGGATCGACCCGTGGGGCCCGGCGGCTGCGGCGGTGCCGGTCGCCGCGGACGAGCCTTTGGCGTGGCTGGAGGAGTTCTTCGACGCAGAAGAAGGGAGGCCGCAGAGGAAGACTCTCGATCGGGTCGTTTGCGAGTTGGCCGAATTGTCGGTCGGCGGGTGATCGTTCGGTAACTGTTCAGCCATCTGCCGTCGGCATCGATTTGTAGCCGGATTCGCAAGAATTCGGGCCAGTTCGCGTGAAACCAGGCAACGCCCGAATTCTTGCGAATCCGGCTACAAATCGGGCCCGAATTCTTGCGAA
>DATLAN010000092.1:0-2343 GCA_035527455.1 Thermoguttaceae bacterium | reverse complement strand
GTTGGGCCTGGAAGCCGTGACCATCGGCGACCTGGCCAAGGCCGCCAAAATGTCCAAGAGCGGGCTGTTTGCCCACTTCCAATCCAAGGAGAACCTGCAGATCGAGCTGCTCAAATATGCAGGCGAGATGTTTTCCCGAATCGTGGTCCTCCCCGCGTTGAAAACCGAAGCGGGCATCCCGCGCATCAAGGCCGTGTTGGACAACTGGATTCGGTTTTCGGGCGCCCTTACCGGTGGGTGCATCTTCGTCACGGCCAGCTCCGATTTCAAAAACCGACCCGGCAAGGTCCGGGATTTCCTGTTGAAACAACAAGGCGGCTGGATAGAAAGCCTGCGGCGCATTGCCCAATCGGCCGTAAAGGAGGGCGACTTCCGCAGCGACACGGATTGTGACCAGTTCGCCTTCGAGTTTTATTCCCTGCTGCTCGGATTCCATCTGTACTCCACCTTGCTCGATAGCGCCGATACGCAACTGCGGCAACAGGCGGCGTTCGAATCGCTGATAAATACCTACAGGCAAGAATCAGGAACCCAATCGTAAAGAGTATTTAAGGAGGAACTATGGCCGAACGCGCATCCGTCGCACCTACGTATGGCACGAACGTTCGTACTAATGCATCGCAACGCTGGGCGACACAGCAGATCCTCCAACTGCTCTGGCTCGTCGCACCTCGCCTGGCGGAGCGGTTCGTCGAGAAATCCTTCTTCTCACCCAAGTCTTCACCCCCTTCGGCGGAGGAGCAGCGATGGCTTGACCGGGGAGAGTCCTTCGGTCTGCGCGTCCATGACAAGCGGATACGGGGGTGGCGATGGGGAACCGGGCCGGGCGTACTGCTGGTCCACGGCTGGAACGGCCGAGGGATCCAGTTTCATCGTTTCATAACCCCGTTGATCGACGCCGGATATGCGGCCATCGCCTTCGACGGCCCCGCCCACGGAGCCTCCGAGGGCCGGAGCACCAGCTATTTCGAATTCACCGATACCGTCAGGGCCTTTCTCGGGCCGGACCAGGCCCTGGACATCCGCGGCGTCATCGCCCATTCGTTCGGGGCCGCAGCCGTTGTCAACGGGATGGCACACCAGGAACTGGCCCTGAGATCCGTGCTGCTTGCGCCGGCGCTGAGACTCGAGGATTTGCTGTTGCATGCATTCGATCGACACGGCATTCCACCGATGATTTATGAAAGCCTTATCGCAGACTATGAAAACCGCTTCGGATACAGTCTGCAACACGACGATCCGCATCTGCATCTGAAAGATCTGCGCTCGCCGGTCCTGGTGATTCACGATCACGACGACCCGATCATTCCGCATCGGGATTCCCGAACGGTGTCCCGCGAATTCGGGCATGTGACGCTGCATACCACGCACGGCCTGGGCCATAAAAGGATACTGACCGATCCGGACGTCGTGGAAGCGACGATGGCCCACATCCTGGAATCGGAGCCCGGCACCGCCGATTCGATCATTTCGCAGTCGCGACGTCCAACCGCCATAGCAAGCTGAAGGAGGCACCCTCATGGAACCCGTCGAGAACATTTTGAACGAGTATCGAACTGCAGATGCCGAATGCCGGCTGGATCTCTTTTTGGCGCACCGCGACATGCGGGACCGATTCACGGCCATCGAATCGGACGAGGAAGCGGGACGCGCGTCGCCGATGTCGTCCCTTCCTCTCAAATCATCAGGTGCATCCGCCGGATCTCCTCGTTGTTCTCGAGCTCCTTCGCCGTACCCTGGTACCGGATCCGTCCGTTGTCGATGATGTAGGCGCGGTCGATGAGCCGCAGCGACGACTTCAGGTTCTGCTCCGAGAGGAGGATGCTGATCCCCTCCTCCTTCAGCCGCAGGATCTGCTCCTCGAGCGCCCTGACGATCAGCGGCGCGAGGCCTTCCGTCGGCTCGTCGAGCAGGAGCAGTTTCGGAGAGCTCATGAGCGCCCGCCCCACGGAGAGCATCGCTTTTTCGCCGCCGCTCAAGACCCCCGCCCGCCGGCCGGCGATCTCCCGGAGCGCGGGGAACAGGCCGTACACCCTCTCCCGGTCCCAATCGCGGGTCCTGCGGTAGACAATTCCGAGGTTGTCGTCTACGGTGAGGTCGGAAAAGATCCGCCGGTCGTCGGGCACGTAGCAGATGCCGCGGCGGACCAGCTGGAACGGCTTCCTCCCCGTCACATCCTCTCCTTCGAAGAGGATCGTCCCCTTTTTCGGCCGGAGCATCCCGCCGACGCTCTTCATCGTCGTCGTCTTCCCCGCGCCGTTGCGCCCGAGCAGGCCGACGATCTCCCCCTTCCGCAGCGACAGGGAGACGTCGAACAGGATGTGGCTCTCGCCGTAGAAGGTG
>DATLAN010000091.1:0-10656 GCA_035527455.1 Thermoguttaceae bacterium | reverse complement strand
GCCGGCTACAGCATGCCGACGCTGTTGGACCCGGCGGACGTCGAGGTGGAAGAATACTTCGCCCCGACGCAGGTCGACAGCCAGGCCAGCGTATTGAAGAAAGGCCGCAACTGGGTGATCAGCGCCTCCGGCGGCGTGATGCTCAACTCCTGGGGCATCGCCGACAAGCTCGAGCCGAGCGACGCCCCGGCCAAGGTTCGCACCGACGGAGCCCCCGGCGCCCAATCCGGCTGGTGGTGGAACTAAAGTAGCCGTCTCGCTCCGCGAGACGAAGCCCATTTGGGTAGCCGTCTCGCTCCGCGAGACGAAGCCCCGTTTTCCCAAGACGGCCGAGCAATCGCCAGTTGCTCGGCCGTTTCGCTTTTCTTGCCGGCCACGACCGCCTCGGGCACCTCTTGTCTGGTTCATCCGGGATTTGCGTACTGTAGAGGCGGCAAAAGTACGGGTTCCTCTTCTCTGTTCACGAGTTTCCGGGAAGAAACACAGCATCTTCCCGCAGCTCCAAACAGCCAGGAACAGAGAAGAGGAACCCGTACTTTCCCGGGGTAAGACGTCAGGTGCGCGAATTTCGGGTGAACCTCTTATCTCGCAACAGGTTTCCCGCGATGCTTGCCAACCCCGTTCGCGTCGACGACAATCATTCTCCATTGGGTGGCACGCCCTCGCCGGTAATTGCAGAAACCCGATTCGATTCAAAGGAGTTCGCAGCCATGCGAGTCGTTTTCACCGTGTTGTTGCCGTTGTTCCCTTGTCTTGCGTTCGGCGCCCCATTGAAACTGGATGAAAGCCCGGCGCAGGAATCCGAGTGGGGATATCGCCCTGCGCAGCACGCCGTTTCCGACGTCAATCCGCCGAGTTTCACGTGGCGGCCGCAACGGGAAATCGTTTCCTGGGAAATCGAGTGCGGCCGCGGAACCGGTTTCGAGACGATCGAGTATCGTGCCGAGAAGATCGCGTACAGCGTCCATTGCCCGCCGCGGACGTTTCCGCCGGGCACGTACACGTGGCGCTATCGCGGCACCGACGCGTCGGCCAACACGACGCCTTGGAGCCGGCCGCGAACGTTCTCCATCGCCGCCGACGCCCGGGCGATGCCCATGCCGCCGCGAGCGGAACTCCTCGATCGCATCCCCAAGTCGCACCCGCGATTGTTCGTCCGACCCGAAGACCTGCCGCGGCTGCGCGAGTTGGCCGCCGGGGAGATGAACGGGCAGTTCCGGGAACTGGTCGATCGGTGCGAGCGGCTGATGAAGAACCCTCCGCCGACGGCCGAGCCGCCGAAGTACCCACCATCCGTCGAGCCGAAAAGCGAACCATGGCGCGAGATCTGGTGGGGCAATCGCACCTACACCATCGCCGCCCTGGACGGCGCCGCCACGCTCGCGTTCACCCGACTGCTCGGCGGGAAGGAAGAGTACGGACAATTGGCCAAACGGATCCTGCTGGACTGCGCCCGCTGGGACCCCCAAGGGGCGACCGGCTATCGCTACAACGACGAAGCGGGCATGCCTTACGCCTACTATTTCTCTCGGACCTACACGTTCGTCCACGACCTGCTCAGCGAGGAGGATCGCGAGTCGTGTCGCCGGGTGATGCGGGTCCGCGGCGAGGAGATGTACCGCCACCTCTGCCCCGGCCACCTCTGGCAGCCCTATTCCAGCCACAGCAATCGGGCGTGGCACTTCCTCGGCGAGGTCGGCATCGCCTTCTCGGGCGAGATCGAAGACGCGGAAGAATGGGCCTACTTCGCCACCAGCGTCTTCTTCAACGTCTATCCCGTCTGGAGCGACGACGACGGCGGCTGGCACGAGGGCGCCGGATACTGGTCGAGCTACATCGGCCGCTTCACCTGGTGGGCCGACGTGATGCGGGCGGCCATGCGGATCGACGCCTACCAGAAGCCCTATTTCGCCCGAGTGGGATACTATCCGATGTACCTGATGCCGCCGGGCAAGGTCGGCGGGGGATTCGGCGACCTGGTCGCACGCCGCACCGCCCGGGACAACGTGCCGCTGGTCGGCCAACTGGCTGCTCAATCCGGCAACGGACACTGGCAGTGGTACGTCGAGCAGATGGGCGGCCCGGACGAGCCGTCGGGCTACGTCGGTTTCGTCCGCGGCACGCTGCCTAAGGTCGAACCCCAATCGCCCGAGGGTCTGTCCGCCTCGCGCTTGTTCCGAGGCACCGGCCAGGCCTGCCTGAATACCTCGCTGCTGGACGCGAACGACGGCGTGCAGGTCGTGTTCAAATCGAGCCCCTTCGGCACCCAGTCGCACGGCTACGAGGCGAACAACTCGTTCCTGCTCTGGGCCTACGGCCGGCGGCTGCTGATCCGCAGCGGCTACCGCGACATCTACGGCAGCGCCCATCATCGCGACTGGATGTGGAGCACCCGATCGGTCAACAACATCACGGTCGACGGTCACGGCCAGGTCTCGCACTCGGCCGCGTCGCAGGGCCGGATCGTCGCCTTCGAGACCACGCCCACGATCGACCTGGTCGTCGGCGAGGCGGGCGACGCCTATCGCCTGAAAACCGACGACGGGGAGAAGCGGCTGCTGGACCGCTTCACCCGGGCGATCATCTTCGTCAAGCCGGAGCTGGTGATCGTCTTCGACCGCCTGGCCGCCCGAGAGCCGTCGAGTTTCCAGTACTGGCTGCACGCCACCGAGAAGTTCGACGTCGGCGATCAGGGCGACGTTCGGCTCCGCACGGGCGAGGTGGGCTGCCGCATTTCGCTGCTGGCGCCGCAGGGGCTGACCTTCTCGCAGACGGACCAGTACGACCCCAATCCCCGCGAGCGGATCACGCTTCGCGAATGGCACCTGACGGGCACGACGCCGCAGAAGACCGACGCGATCGAGTTCGTCGCCTTGTACCGCCCGCACCTCATCGGCCAGCAGGTCCCGTCCAAGGCCGAACTGAAGCCGGTCGAAGGCGGCTACGTCCTCACGGCCGAGCTATCCGACGGCCAGACGCTGGAAGCCCGGCTGCCCAAGAGCGACGGCCCGATCCACGTCCAACGCCGCCGGGCAGACGGCACGATAGTCGACACGGTCGCCATCCCCGGCCGGCCGTGAGGCATACGTCATTGTTTTCCACTTTTGGAGCCGGAAGACAACAATCGGCAACCCTGACGGCCGCCCCGATCGCCCCAACGCCTTTTGCGGCAATCGGTTACGCAGACGGGCCCGGTGCGCCTCGAACTGGCAAAACCGATTGTTTCCTGCCCCCAGCCTGAAGCGTCGTCTGTCGGTCGAGGGCGTGTCGTTGCGTAACTTCTTCCGAGACAACGACTTGGATCGTTTGCCCCCTCTTGACAGCACCAGCATGGACGGTTACACTCGGGCGGTTGTTTCCACGGCGCAACAGTCGGCCAGTTCACGAGTTGCGCCATTTTTAACCATTTTTCGCCGATTTCGCATTTTCAAGAACAACAATCCACCGGGCACCTCTGACCAGGTCCCCTCTCCCACTGGGAGAGGGTTAGGGTGAGCGCGACCTGCAAACCGGTCCCCTCTCCCTCTGGAGACTGCTGAAAAAGTCGTGGGGCACGTTTCCAACGTGCCTGAATTGACCAGATTCAATCTCCCGACCTGCCAAGTACCTCCATCTTGGCACGTTGGAAACGTGCCCCACGTATACACCACGCGGCGGCCCAATTTCAAGCCGAAAGACAAGCCAAGACGGACGAACCGACTTCCTGATCTTCGTCTCCCATTTTCGCGTTTTCGTGATCCTCTTCCCGTTGTCTTGCGGGAGGCTACACGGCCGATCTTGCGAATCCGTCGAACGGCATCGTATGATCTCTCGCGCAAGATCGACGCTGCCACCCGCCCCGTTTTGGGCCGCCCGCGGATCACGGTTGCGTGTGGCACGGCTTGCCGGGGAAGAGGTGGATGTCCGCGGGGCTTCCGCACTGCTTGCAGGCTTTCCAGTTCTCCACGCTTTCCGGCAAGCCGTGTTTTTCCGTTGACGGCATGCCCGATGGGGTGTTCTGCAAGCCGTGCCACACCCGACGGCAACTCGCCACCGAGCCTGGGTACCCCCCGGTAGCCCCGGATGCGACGGCGCGGTATAATCCGTCTGGTGGTGAGGTTGATCCCGGTCCACGATCGCCGGAGGTTGAATATGAGCACGCCCAAACTGACCGACGAACAGCGCCAGGCCGTCCGTTTCCAGCCCGGCGGTTTTACGCGCGTCGAGGACGACCAAACGGAGAAGGTCTACTTCCTGATTGAAGAGAGCCGGGCGAAAGAACTCTACGACCAGTGGCTTCGCCAGCAGTTGCAGGTCGGATTCGCCGAGGCCGATCGCGGCCAGCTCGCCGAGTGGGATCTCGAAATGTTCCTGGCCAAGATGCACGAGCAACACGCCGGACGAACCACCGAGGCCCCGTGATGGCCAAGATCGTCCGGACATCGCGGGCGGAACTCGATCTGGCAGAAATCTGGACCTACATCGCCCGAGACAATCCGGATGCGGCCGATCGGATGATCCGCCGCATCGACCAGAGGTTGCGGGTCCTATTGGCTGAGCCAACGATGGGTGAACCGATGGAACAGTATCGTCCCGGATTGCGGGCTACCGCGGTGGGCAACTACGTGATTTACTATAGTCCGACTCCAGAGGGCATTGAAGTATATCGCGTACTCCATGGAGCGAGGCAACGCGAAGATCACCTGTAGTATCCGCAGAATTGCCGGGAGGCCGATGGCTGTGCGAAGTTCCCCATGTTGCGAATATCGGACCTGTCCGCTCCGTTCGTCGTCTCCCAAGATCTGACGCTACGATATTGCCCGTCGATACACTCAACGACCGATGAGGGTGGTGGCATGGCAAGAAGAAGAAAAAGGAGACGCACAAAGAGGCAGGAACATCAGAAGCGGATTGTTAGGCCGAGAATTCTTCTTCCACGCGCAAAGTTAGTACGGACCCAGTCTCCATTTTACACACGGATGCCCGAATTGGTCTTCCGAGTTCCGCCCCTTGGGACACCTGAGGCTACTCGGCTCCAAAGACTCATGGATATGGACGTTGCGTTCCAACTGAAGTTAAAGGAACTTGAGAGACGACTTCCACATTTCGTGACCTCCCGAGTAAAGGGCGGTTCCGGTTTTCCGCTATCGGAACTCTTGCGTTGGTACTTCTGGGAGTATTTGAATCGCTTAAACAAACACGGACCGGAGTCCTTCCCATTATCGTTCAACGTCGTCCAATCGTTCATGCGCTTCAACCGTGAGTACATGTTGTTCGATCTACGCGACGAGGTAGAGCATCTCATATCCATCAATGATTACTTCCGTTGGTATGACAGTGGCGACATGCCGAAGGAGCCACGAAGTCTACAAGACATCTTGACAGAGGGCACAATCTATTCATACGAGATCGTAAGCGATCCAGGTGCTCTTCGGATTTGCGGTGACTCACAGCAGGTGTTCGCTGGAGTGTCTTTCGTCAGACATGATTGGGAGCTTTCCTGTTTGTTGCTCGCGGGCGAAAATCCACCGCTACATTCGGATAGAGATGTCTTGGACTCACAGCCGATGACTCCGGCGCCTGGTCGAGAAGGTTTTGCCCCGGCCCCCGAGTTGACGGTTCAGGACCGGTATCTTGACGGATACGGAGGCTTCGCAAAGGTGATAGTGCTCACTCGGTTTGATTTGAGGAACGGAAAGCACGATGTCAGATACGTTCTGCTCGACGATGGCCCTTTGTTTTCGGTTCTCACCGACGACGCTTCGGTCTTCAGAGACTTGCCACCGGCGGACGTGGAAGCCTATCGCCAAGCAGCAATCGATGGTTTGGAAAGATACGATGACTTGTTCTCAGCTCTCGCAGCGATGATCTATCTGCCGGCTTTCTTCGCGGTTCAGCCCGATAGCGTTCAGGAGTTCGAAGTGTCAACGCAGTTGCACGCGATGCGGGAAGACAAGAGAGTTCGGCAGACGATCGAAGAGCTGGGTGAATCGCAATGTGTATCCCGTCGCTCTATCCGATGTTTGGGTGTAGCGTTCGGACGCGACGAAGTTTCTGAAAGGAAGATCACACCACCCGAGATGCAGTTCAAGTGCGATGGCTATTGGAAAGCAATTGGCCCCCAAGAACTCGGTGAAGACAAGAACGGCGATCTCGTTGTGGGGCGCACATGGGTTTCGCGGCATGAATCGTGGTCCGCACGAAGTCCACAATCTTTTATGTTGCTGCGGAACAAACGAGATTTGGACGGGCCGGACCCCGGAGTAGTATACATCCAGAGGTCAGCAGCTCATGACGTCAACGTATACAAGGTCGGATTGACCAGGAGAAGTGCGGACGTGCGCGCTGCGGAACTGAGTTCAGCCACTGGGGTTCCGCTGCCATTTGGTGTGCTGGCCAATTGGGAAGTTGGTGACTGCGCATTGGTTGAACAGAGAATCCACCAGCGACTAGCCGCCTTCAGAATAAATCCGCGCCGAGAGTTCTTTCGCTGTGAGCTTTCACTGATCGTTCAGACCATTGGTGCTGTCATTAATGAACTCGTGTAGCAGGAATGTGCCGGATTCCTATCTGAGGGATTCGAGGGATTCGGCGGACACGACCCGATATTCACATACTGGACAAATGGCGTCGGGGCTCAGTTCCCGCCGCGCCTGGAAGGCCGCCATGACGGGGAATGAATGAGATCCGACCTTGGTTTCCCATTCCAAACTGGAACCGACCGGCAAGCCTTGGCATCCGGCGATGCCATGCTGTTCGGCCCATTCGCGGAATTGGCGGCGTCCCCCGCATCTCTTTCGCCTTTTCGTCCTTTCACCGTTTCGCGGTCCTTCTTGTTGCCCGGCAACACGGCCGATCTTGCGAATGAGTCGAACGGCATGGTATGATCGCTTCCGCAAGATCGACGGTGCCACCTGCCGAAAGCCGAAGTTTCCCAAAAATTGGACCTAACACACTTTCCAGGAGAGCCGAATCATGTCAACCAGGTTCCAGCCACGCCATGCTTTCACGTTGAAGAAGTGTTTCTTACTCAAGGCCGGAATTGTCTTTCTTGCTCTCATGTCGACAATCTCGTTCGGCCGGAATACTGATGGCAACATGCCCGGATCCATGGTTTATGAACCGACGTGGGAATCGCTTGCACGACATGGTACTGCTCCTGCTTGGTATGAGAACGCCGTATTTGGAATCTATTTTCACTGGGGGATCTACTCGGTTCCAGGCAAGGAAACGAGGTATATGCAGGCCATGTACACGCCAGGGCACAAATTGTACGAGCATCACTGCAAGACCTATGGTGACCCGAAAGAGTTCGGGTACCATGACTTCATCCCGATGTTCAGGGGTGAAAAGTGGGATCCTGACCGCTGGGCGAAGTTATTCAAGAATGCGGGCGCCGATTTTGCCGGTTCTATCGGGGAGCACCACGATGGTTTTTCAATGTGGGACACGAAGTACAGTAAGTTCAATGCCAAGAATATGGGTCCCCGCAGGGATGTTGTCGGAGAAATGGCCCGGGCACTCAGGAAACAGGAAATGAAAGTCGTTACCACATTTCATCATCTCCGATGGCAATGGTATGACGCGGGCAGGACCTTATGCCCCGAGGGAGTGGGCGTGAACAATCCCGAATACTCGGACCTCTACGGTCCGGTGCACAAACCGGCGGATAAAGAGATCGGATTATGGTTGAACGGAAATCAGATTAAGGATCCGGGATCGTATTTAAGCGATATTATTCCTGAGACTTACATAGAAAACGGATACAACAAGATTATCGAAGTCATCGACAAGTACCAGCCGGATCAGCTTCAGATTGACGGTGGCACATGCGTAAGGCTGGGCGACGAGCGCCTGAAAAAAATGCTGGCTTATTATTTCAATGCTGCCAGGATCCGGGGCAAGGAAGTTGCGGTGTCGCGCGGATACGATCGCAATAACCCGTATGTGCCTTCGGAGATCTGGGGCAGAGAAGTTATGACCAGCCGGGTGATACCCATTACTTGTTCCATACAGAACATCGAGAGTCATTTCCCCAAGAGTACGCTGGATCGGGTGAATCCGCACAAATGGCAGACGAGTACGCCAATTCCAGGATTCAACTGGGCCTATATAGATGATCTGGAAGATAAGTCACCTGTTGAGATTCATGACAGTGTCAATACGCTGGTAGATGGGATCGTTGATGTGACCAGCAAGAACGGAGTCACGCTCGTGGGGGTTGCCCCCAGGGCCGACGGGACCTTGCCGGAATCCCAGGTAGAGATACTGAATCAGCTTGGTGATTGGATGAAGATAAACAAGACAGCGCTGCATGGTGCGGATTGGCATTCCCCGTGTATGGCAGGAAACCTGAGGTTCACCGTGAAAGGGGATTCCCTGTATGCGATAGATCTGGAAAAGCCCGGCTTACCAGAAGTAGTCCCGGGGGTAACCCCTGAACCGGGTTCTGTGATCCGGATGCTGGGCAGCAGCAAGGACCTGTCCTGGCACCAGGATGGCGGCAATTTGGTGATTGAAGAGCTGCCTGATCCTTTACCCTGTGATCATGCCTGGGTATTCAGGATTGAACTGAGTCCGTAGGGTGGGCATTGCCCACCAACTTCCTGAAGGGCGAGAAGTTTCCAATACGTCACCATCGTGAAGAAATCCCCGTCGGCGGGAACGACGCAACGTCGGCAGTCCGGCATTTCGGATCGTTGGTGGGCAATGCCCACCCTACGGATCGCAGATCCACTCGAAATCGGGCATGTCGGCTCGCGGGCGCTGTTTCAGCAGGGCGTGGATCGGCTCGAAGGTCGCCAGGATCTTCCGGTAGTCGGGATCGTCCTTCGACGCGAAGACCGGCTGGCCGCATCGCTCGGTGCCGCCGGCCGCTTTCGAGAGCGGGGCCAGCAGGAAGTTGTTGTTCTCGGGCTGCATCACCCGGGTGTAGAACTTCCGCGGGATGCCGCCCTGGTGGCAACCGGCGCAACGCCGCGCGGCGACTTCGCTGAGCGTCGCGTCGAGGTCCAGCGGCATCATCCGACGGCTGCCCAGGTGGGCCTTGTGGTTCGACGACGACGTGCCGTAGTACGGGACATTCAGGTCGAGCCACAGATACACCCGCCGGCGGTCTTCGTCCGGCACGTCGACGCGCGGCTTGCCCTGCTCGTCGGGGTGGCCCGTGCGGATGATCTCGGCGAGCAAGCTGGCCGGGCTGCCCCAGCGGCGCGGCGCGATCTGAAGCACATTGTGCCCCGCCCCGTTGATCGTCCAGATCCATTCGGCGTACGGGCTCATGCCGCGGACCTGGTCGTACTCGGGCCCCGACGGGCTGCCGTGCTGGATCCAGTTCCACTCGCCCTGCGTTCCGGTCCGAGAGAGCACGTCGTACGAGACGTTGAAGAAATCGGTCATGTCGCCGGTCAGGTCGACGTTGCCGGGCTGTTCGCGCTCGTTGTGGCACTCGGTGCAGTTGCGGTCGAATACGCCCTGGACGACCTCCTGGTAGCTGAATCCCTTGACGCCCCAATCGGGCGGCTGCAGCTCCTGGACGGTGCCTCTCATGCCGGGTTGCGAGAAGCCGCGCGGCGTGGCCGAGTTCCGATCCGCATGACATCCGACGCACCCCTGCACCTCGCCGGGCATCATGTGCGTGAACGACCGCATCCGTTGCAGCGCCCGGCCTTCGCCGTCGAGCGCCAGGAAGTAGATCGGCACCTCGGAGGGGACCTTGAACGCGGCGGCGCCGTTCTCGTCGACGTCGGCGAACCCCCAGACCTTCTTAGGGGCGTACGTCGCGCCGCAGGAGACCAGCGGGAACTGGAACCCGAAGACCGCGATGTTCCGCATGCCGGGCCCGTCGAGCCGCTGGTTGTTCTGCGGCGTGTGCGTGCTCTTCTCGATCTCCTGCACGACGGCGATCTGCTTGATTTCGCCGCGCTGGACGTGCGGCTCCAGGCCGCTGTGGACGTCCTGCACGAGGACCGTCGCCCACGCCCCCGACACGCTGCCGTCTTCCGGCAGCACGACCATCCGGTCCATCAGCGCGCCGATCACCACGGGCGGCCGCTTCACCTGGCGGATCGGCATCGGGCAGTAGTAGCCCATGTCGCCGTCCGGCAAGACCAGCGAGATCGCGTTGGCGTCGAAGTCGCGGAGTTGGATGGTGCCGCCCTTGGAGACCAGGAAGCGGTTCGCATCGACGGCCAGCGGTTTCTCGTAGGTCCCGCCGATGCGGCAGTCGAGCATGCCGTTGCCCCACGGCCCGCCGCCGAGCCGATGGGCGTAGATATCGATCTCGGGGGTGAGGTTGCGGATCGCTTCGGGCGCGTTGGCGCCCTTCGAGGGATCGATCGCCACGATGCCGCCGCGGCAGGACCCGTTGTGGTTGGTGGCCGTGGCGATGACCCCCGTGGTGCCGGGGATCGGCTGCGCGTCCATGAACGTGCCCGGCGAAATCACCCGATTGCCGTAGAAGCCGGTCAGCCCGGTGCCGTCGGGGTTGATCGCCCAGAGGCTCTGGATGGGGCAGGCGGGCCGGTCGACGTATTCCCAGCGGGTGTAGATGATCCGGCCGTCGTCGAGCACCGAGGGCGTGAAGTCCATCAGGTAGTTGGCCGAGAGCCGCTTCTGGTTCGAGCCGTCGGGATCCATGCGATACAGGACCGGCGAGGTGACCACGTAGCAGTAGGC
>DATLAN010000090.1:0-7529 GCA_035527455.1 Thermoguttaceae bacterium | reverse complement strand
TTGTTCCATCGCGGATCGGCCATGAAGGTGGCCCAGCCCTTTTCCTTCGCCGCTATGTCGTCGAAGCCGAGCATGTAGGTGAGGTTCGGCATCTTCGCGCCGATGAGCGTCTGGCCGAAAAAGACCGGCGGCATGCCCGTGTCGCGGAAGACGGCGATCTCGCCGCCCTCGTTGAACATGTCGATCTTCTTCTGCGCCCGCTCGAAGCTGTGGCTCTCGTACGTGCGGAGTTGGAAGACGCGAGTTTTCTTCTTCGAGGGGACCTCCAGCTTGGGGATCTCGTCGAAGGCCAGCATCAGCGAACTCTCCATGCGGAGATAGGCCGGGTCGGACTTCGGCGCTTCGAGGAACTCGGCCCCGTCGGCGACGAACCGCTCGTCGGCAGCCAGCTTCGCGGCCATCGCGGCGACCGATTCGAGGCACTTGTGCGGTACGAGGATGTACTCGTTGGGCGTCTCTTCTTCGAGGAACTGGAACACGCCCACCGGTCCAATCCCGATCCGGTTCAGTGCGGGAATGGCGACCTTGCCCAGGAACTCGTTGAAAGCCTTCTGCTTGTCGGCGGACTGCAATTGGACCAGCCGCAGTTCGTAGAGTTCTTTCTGTTTCGGCTGCCCGCCGTGTTCAGCGGCGGCAACGCCCAAGGGGGCCAAACCGGCCAGGCACGAGGCGGCCATGAATTCACGTCTTTTCATCTCGGTGTTCTCCTTCTGAAGTAGGTCAGGGCTTGCCCTGACGAATGCTCCTGCCGACTGTTCAATTCTGTTCGATTTCGCTCGATTCCGTCAGGGCAAGCCCTGACCTACGATGATTCCGTCAGGGCAAGCCCTGACCTACGGAACCTAGGATAACCGCTGCGATCCGGCAAGGCAATCAGACGCCGGCCACGACACCCCTCAAACCGGTGGGCTGCTCGGTCAAGCCCCGCTGTACCCGCGTGTGACGTTGCGTGTGACATATCGTACGGCGGTGATCCTGCCTATAATGAACCCGTGTGTTCGGGACCGCCCGGGCTTAGACTTAGATAAGGAGAAGTGCGTTGAGAAACGATCGAATCGCCCTAGTCGCGACGTTGACCGCCCTGTTGCTTTCGGCATGGTCGCCTTCGGCCACGGCGGAAGTCGTCGTGCAGACGCAAGCCTGGGACAACACGGACGCCGCCTTCGAGGAGTTCAGCCAACAGATCCGCTCCCATCACGGGCGCAACTTGCTGGCCCGGCTCGGCGTTCGCGTCATCGCCGAGAAGGAGGCCACGGCCGATCAACTCTTCGGGCTGATCGACGGCCAGGCCGGCACGCGGGCTCAAGACGGCCGCGTGATGCTCAACGGACAACCGACCGTGATCGACTTCTACCTCGGCGAGCCTAAGACCGTCACCGAAGTCGGGCTGTTCACCTTCAACACCGACACCCGATCGAACCAGGACTTCGAGGTCCGCTTCGCCGACAACCACCAGAACCCGGCCGCGAAGCCCAAGTTCCCCCGTCAGGCCGACCTCAGCAGCGGCGAAGTCATTCTCGGCCGCGACGGCGGCGGATTCTACACGCGTTTCGCCCGGGACGACGGCGGCCCGCTCGTGCCGGACAAGGTCGACTGGGTCCAGTTCCGCATCTGGCGCACCCACGGCACCAAGGCCGGCGACACGGCCAAGACCGAGACGCCCGGAAGTGCGGCCGCCTACATCGAACTGGAAGCGCTCGGCGAGGAGGGCGACGTCGTCGCGGCAACGGCGGATCAACTCGCGCTGCGGAAGGCACAAGCCGAAGCCTCCAAGGCCCCGGAACTGGTCGAGAAAGCGACCTGGCAGGAAACCATGATCGCCGGCCGCGAGGCGGTCCGACAATGGGAATCCCTCCAGGACCGATTGGCCGCCTATCAGTCGAACGTGATCTTCGGTCCTTGGTATTCTCTCGGACCGCTGCACCCGAAGAGCACGGAACTGGCCGAACTCCGCAACGCGACCGAGATCGACCTGGGCAAACGTCATCTGGGCAAGGACGACCGAGAGATCGGCTGGCAAGAACGCCGCGATCTGGGCGATGGAACGATCCACGACTTGAGCGATCCTCCCGGCACCGACTCGAGCGACGTTTTTCTCCTCTGCCGCGCGGTGACGTTCCTCGAGTCGCCGAAGAAGAACGAGTATGCGATCGAAATCAATGCCGATAAGGCCTCCGCGACCTGGCTGCCCTCGCAGCAGCGGCTTTCCGTGCAGAACACGTTCGAGTCGAGCAAAGGCGGGGCACTATTGACCGAGATGTCGGGCCGCTGCCAGCTTCTGCTGGACGTGCGAGCCGGCGCCGATGGCAAGCACCGGTTCTGCTTCCTGCCCCAACCCTCCACCTCGAAGCCCGGCGCCGGAGCGGTAAACCAGCGTATGGACCGGCGCCGACAGTTGATCCCGCAAATCCGCGAGATGTTCGCCGATCCGATCGCCCGGGCACAGATCGACTGGGAAGCGAGCGACGGGATTTGGGTCAACTCCAACGCGCGCAACGTGGAAGACTGGCTGCCCGGCCATGTCGACACGTTCCTCGAGCCCCGATACGAGCGCGCACTTGCCGCGCGACTGGCCGACTTGGAAGCAGAGCTGACGGCCGAGTCGGGCATCCAGGCCCAGGTGCTCGAGCCGATCAAGGACCGGATCGCTGCATGGATCGAAACCATGCGAAGTTCCATCACGCCGGAACTGAGTGTGGACGAGTTGCGCAGCAAGTACTACCGAATGGCCGCGTTTCGAGACGCCTTGGCCACCGCGAGCAAGACCCGTTCGATGCGGCTGTCGGTCGCGGACCAGCGAACGATGTTCGGCGATCGCTATCCCAAGGCCGACGAGTATCTCCGCCGCGTCGCCGCGCTGGAGAAGCAGGCCGACGCGATCTGGGATCGACTCTTCAGCGGGTCTCCCGACGCCATGACGGCCGTGATCGAGCTGCGCGAGGAAATCGACCGGGCCGGCACCGAAATCCTCCTGGCCAACCCGCTGCTGCAATTCGACAAGCTCCTGTTGGTCAAGGGCAACCCGAGCTTCAGCAGCAACTGGGGCGGGCCGAACAGCCTGGGCAGCGAAATGGCCGTCCTCTCGCCGGTCCGTCCGGACGGGGAACTGACCACGATCCACCAAGGCGCCGTCGCCGACATGGATCTCCACTGGAACGCCCAAACGATCCTCTTCTCCGATCGACAAGCGATCTGGGAGATCCACGCCGACGGCAGCGGTCTGCGGCGGGTGACGCCCGAGGACGACCTGCTGCGATACGACGGCTGCTATTTGCCCAACGGCCAGATGCTCTGCGTTTCCAACGCCTGTCAACAGGCCGTGCCTTGCACCGGCGGGCCGAACGTGGGCAACATCCACTTGATCAACGCCGACGGCACCGGCGAGCGGCGGCTGACCTTCGACCAGGACCACGACTGGAACCCGGTGGTAATGCACGACGGCCGCGTGCTCTACACCCGCTGGGAATACACCGACGCCCCGCACTACTTCAGCCGGCTCCTGTTCCGCATGAACCCGGACGGCAGCGGCCAGATGGAATACTACGGCAGCAATTCCTATTGGCCCAACGCCACGTACTGGCCGCGCCCGATCCCCGGCCATCCGACGATGATCTCCTGCGTGATCTCGGGCCATCACGGCGTGTCGCGGGTGGGCGAGTTCCTGCTGCTGGATCCGGCCAAGGGACGCCACGAGGCCGACGGCGCCGTGCAGAAGATCCCCGGCTACGGCAAGAAAGTCGAGCCCACCATGCTGGACCGGCTGGTCGTCGATTCCTGGCCGAAATTCGCCGCCCCCTATCCGCTGGCCGAGCCGGAGACGAACCTCGGCGCCGGCAAGTACTTCCTGGTCTGCGTCAAGGAACACGAACACTCGACCTGGGACCTCTGCCTGGCCGACATCTACGACAACATCACGCCGATCCTCCGCGGCGGATACATGACGCCGATCCCCCTGCGGCCGCGTCCCCAACCGCCGGCCATCCCCTCGCAGGTCGATCCCCGGCGGAAAGACGCCACCGTCTACCTGGCCAACGTCTACGCAGGGCCGGGACTCAACGGCTTTCCCCGCGGGTCGATCAAGCAGTTGCGAGTCGGCACGCACCACTACCGCTACTTCGGCAACGGCGACACCCGGGCGTCCTCGCTCGAAGGCGGTTGGGACGTCAAGCGGATCCTCGGCACCGTGCCGGTCAACGAAGACGGCTCGGCCCTGTTCAGCGTGCCGGCCAACACGCCGATCTTCCTCCAACCGCTCGACGAAAAGGGAAAGGCCCAGCAGGTGATGCGGAGCTGGTTCACGGCCATGCCCGGCGAGTTCCTCTCCTGCGTCGGCTGCCACGAAAAGCAGAACGCGGTGCCGCCCAGCGCGTACAGCACGGCCGCCATCGGCCAACGCCCCTCGACCATCGAGCCCTGGTACGGCCCGGTTCGCGGGTTCGGCTTCGAGCGGGAGATTCAACCGATGTTGGACCGCCGTTGCGTGGGCTGCCACAACGATCGGCCTTACGACGACGCCGGGGAGCAGATCGCCACGATCGACCTGCGGGCCAAACGGCTGCGCGGGCCTTCGGAACCGCCCGATCCGACGGCTCCGAAGAACAAGTATTCGGACAGCGACTACAGCCCGGCGTATCGGGAGTTGCAGAAGTACGTCCGCCGGCCCGGCTACGAGTCGGACTATCACATGCCCAAGCCGGCCGAGTACGAGGCCGACACCAGCATGCTCGTGCAGATGCTCGAGAAGGGCCATTACAACGTGAAGCTTGCGCCCGAGGAATGGGAGCGGCTCTACGCGTGGATCGACTACAACGTCCCCTACCCGATCAACTGGCGCGAAAGCCACCGCCCGCCGACCGACGAGCAGGTGGCCTTGCGGGCGCAGTACAAGAAGCTCTACGCCGGCGTCGACGACCGCGACGAGGACCCGGTGCCGCTGCCGCCGATCGAGAAGTTCCAGCCTCCGGAACCGTCCCCGTCGCGGCCGGCCGATCCCGTGCAGTTGACCGGCTGGCCGATGGCTGCGGAACAAGCCCAGGAAATGCAGGCCAAAGCCGGTTCGATCGAACGAGAACTCGACTTAGGCGACGGCGTGACCATGAAGCTCCTACTCCTCCCCGCCGGCGAATTCCCCATGGGAGCCCAGTCCAGTCCAGCCGCTCGCGGCTTCGCAACCGCCACCACAAACGCCTTCCCCGACGAAGGCCCCCAAACCCTCGCGAGAATCCCCAGACCCTTCTGGATCGGTCAATTCGAGGTCACCAACGGCCAATTCGCCCAGTTCGACCCCGAGCACGACAGCGGCGTGATCAACGAACGCTGGAAGGACCGCTCGCGGCGGGGCACGGCGATCGACTCGCCCGAGCTGCCCGTGGTCCGCATCACCTGGTATCAGGCCATGGAGTTCTGCCGCTGGCTCTCGGAAGAGACCGGGCATCGCTGCACGTTGCCCACCGAGGCCCAATGGGAATGGGCATGCCGAGCCGGCACGGCCACGACCTTCTCGGTCGGCCCGTACACGGAGGGCGTGCAGCCCTTCGCCAACCTCGCCGACGAGACGGCACGGCCATGGAACCACGGCCGGGCGGAAACCGGCTACAACGACGGCGTCTCGTTCACCGCGCCCGGCGGCCAATATCCGCCCAACGCCTGGGGGCTTTACGACATGCACGGCAACGTGGCCGAATGGTGCCGAAGCATCTACAGGCCCTATCCGTACGATCCCCGCGACGGCCGCGACGATCCCAGCGCGCCCGGCATGAAGGTCGTCCGCGGCGGCTCCTGGAACGACACCTTGAAGTTCGCCACGTCGGCTTCCCGTTGGCGCTACCAGCCCTACAAGCCGGTCTACAACGTCGGCTTCCGCGTGGTTGTCGAGGCCGACGCGCCGGAGGTAGCGGCTGCATCGGAAGGAGAGTAAAACGGGCCGGCTTCTTGGGACTTCGCGACGTAACGTGTTATCCTGCATGTATTTGTGTTATGCTAGTTTTGTGCTAATTTGTGCAAGATTAGCATTTCCGCGTCTCCCTGCGACGTGTCAGGCCGCCAGTTGTGCGAAGGTTGGCGGAACGTCAGCAGATGTGTCGAAAGCTCCTCCGGCGATATAAGCCCGGCGTGACACACTACTGATACAAATCAAAAAGTCCCCGAAATCGTTAGAATCGTCACACCTTGACTGCCGATACTTCATAGCGCGGGAATATCGGGGCTACGGGTCCGCCGTGGAAAAGGAGTCCGCAACATGCAGGTCAAGGTTTACGTCCCCCAACTCGTCGAAATCTCCACCGAGTACCTTCCCGCGCCGGCCAAGCGGGCGGCCGACAGGCTGGGCGAGGCGGCTTGAAATCTCCCGGTGGCGGTTTTCTTTTCGGTTTTCGGTTTCGGCACAGCCGGCGACGGTGGTTGGCCGGCGCGTGACTGAGGGAAAGACCGACCCCGCCGAACGCAGTCGGCGGGCGTTTCTGTGGTTTCGTTGAGATTTCGATTCGCAGCTCCAAGGATCCCCAGCTTTGCGCATCTTGCGCATCCTTGATAATCGGGTGATTCTGAAAACTTGGCTAAACCCGCAAATTCATCCTGACCGATACCGGAGGATGCCGTGACATATCGGTCCACCTTCATGTGCAGAGGTCCGTCATGCTGAAGAAGAAGTTCGCTGCCGCCGTGCTGGCCTTCGGGGCCTTGGGAATCGCCTGCTTGGGACTTGTCCGAGGCGCACCTCCCGAAGAGGGCTCGGCAGCGGCTCAGGGGCGAGGTCCGCTGATCGAGCAGTTGGACGATCTGGGCCGCAGTCTCTTCGGGGGGATCCTGCAGAAGAAAGACGAAACGCCGCAGGACGCTTCTCCGCACACCACCCGGCGGCCGTTGCAGTATGGCAAGCACTCCGGCACTCCGGTGGCGCCTCGACAGGGCAGCATTTTCAGGTCTCCGTCGGACCCGCAGAGCGAAGCCGAGAAGCCGCCGCCCACGTTGATGGACGCGATCGGCCTTGGCCGATCGGAGCCGGCCGGGGCCACGGCCATTCACCCTCCGCTTTCGACCGGCCCAAGAACGCGCGCCGGGATTTCGTCCGCTTCCACGGACTCCAGCGTTCGTCCGTTGCACGAACGATTGTCGTTGTCCAGCACGTCGGTCTTCGAGCAGGTACCGGCGGCGGATCATGCGACGGATCGTCCGGACGCCAATATCCCGAGCGAGTCGACGCCTCCTTCCGAAACCGACTTCGGTCTGCCCGCCGTCAGGCAGCCGGAAGGGGTCAGGCAGCCGGAAGGCATGATTCCGGGACGTCCGACCCCGGCGGTCCCCAGCGGCCCGATCGGAGCGCGAGCCGATGCGGCGTCCGAACCCTTTCTCGGTCGGCCGCTGGTCCCGCAGCGTGCGATGCCGTCGGTTTCGGCGGCCGAAGAAGCGATTCCTTCGAAACTGCCGCCGCCTCCCGAAGCGACGTTGAGCGCGACGGTCGATCCGATGACCGGGCAGGACCGGGAAGTGCTCTTCGCGCGGAAGAGCCCCGTGCTGAGCGTGCAGACCTT
>DATLAN010000089.1:0-8331 GCA_035527455.1 Thermoguttaceae bacterium | reverse complement strand
TACCTGATCCTTTATGCCGACGGCGCGACGGGCGGCTCGGGCATCCACTTGCCCTTCTCTTTGGACGGCGGCGGCGAGGGGGTTTACCTGCACGATACGGCGGCCGACGGCGGCGGGCTGCTCGACTCGGTCGCGTTCGGCCCGCAAGCCGCCGACCTTTCCATCGGCCGGATCGTGCCCGGCGGCCAGTGGACGCTGACCCAACCGACCTTCGGCGCGGCCAACACGGTCCAGCGGACGGGCGACCCTGCCGGGCTGAAGATCAACGAGTGGCTGGCCAGCGGCCGCGTGCGGTTTGACGATGATTTCGTCGAGCTTTACAACCCCGATCCGCTGCCGGTGCCGTTGGCCGGGCTGTACCTGACCGACGATCCGGTCGCCCGACGCGACAAGCACGAAATGGCCCCGCTGAGTTTCATCGCCGGCGGCGGTTACGCAAGCTTCACGGCCGACGGCGATCCCGAGGCCGGGCCGGATCACCTCGCCTTCCGACTCTCCGCCGAGCGGGAACTGATCGGTCTGTACGACGCCGGGCGGAACGAGATCGACAAGGTCTTCTGCTTTTCTCAAACCACCGACGTCTCCCAGGGCCGCCTTCCCGACGCAGCGGCGAGCTACGAGTTCTTCCCTCTCCCCTCGCCCGGCCTGGCCAACCGGTCGATCACAACGACCACGATCACCGCGATCGGGCTCTACGACCAGTGGTTGTACAACGATTCGGGCGAGGACCTGGGCACCGCGTGGCGCGAGCGGCCGTACGACGACTCGGCCTGGGGCGATCCGGCGCCGGGCGTGTTCGGCTGGGAAGACGGCTCGCTGCCGGCGACCATCAACACCGAACTGGCCGACGGCCCGGTGACCTATTACTTCCGCAAGCATTTCACCGTCGACGCCGATCCGCAAGACGTGACGCTGTGGATGACGGCGCTGATCGACGACGGGGCGGCCTTCTACATCAACGGCGTGCCGGTCTGGAAACTGGGCATTCCGGACGAGCCCTTCGATTACCTGACGCCGGCCAACCGCGGCGTCGGCGACGCCGCTTTCGAGGGTCCCTTCACGATCCCCACCGACGCCCTGGTCCGAGGCGACAACGTGTTCGCCGTGGAAGTCCACCAGAACGACAGCGGCAACCGGGACGTGGTCTTCGGGCTTTCGCTCGACGCGACCGCGCCCACCGAAGAGTCGCAGCGGATGATCGAGGCGCTCGAACTGCTCGAAGGCCTGCGGATCACCGAGATCATGTACCATCCGGCCGGCGACGGCGACCGCGAATTCGTCGAGTTGCAAAACGTCGGAACGACGACGCTGGACTTGACCGGTCTCCGCTTCACCGAGGGCGTTGGGTTTACTTTCCCGCCGCTGCTGCTTAAGCCGCAGCAGTACGTCGTCGTCGTTCGCGACCGGGAGGCCTTCGAAGCGTATTATGGGCCGGGCATCAACGTGGCCGGGCAGTATGCCGATAATCTCAGCAACGGCGGCGAGCCGCTCGTGCTGAAGCTGCCCCAGCCGTGGGACGCGGCCGTGATGCGGTTCGAGTACGGCGACGCGTGGTACCCGGCGACCGACGGCGGCGGGTTCGCCCTGGAGATTCGCGATCCCACCCTTGACGCGGCCGACTTCGCCGACGCCGAGAGCTGGCGGCCCGGCACGACAAGAGGCGGAACGCCCGGTGGCTTGCCCGAGCCCAACGTGGTGATCAACGAAGTCCTTTCGCACACCGACCAGCCCCAGGTGGACGCGATCGAATTGCACAATCGGACCGACCAGCCGATCGACGTCGGCGGTTGGTGGTTGAGCGATTCGGACGCCGATTACCAGCAGTTCCGCATCCCCGACGGCACGGAGATCCCCGCCGGCGGATACGTCGTCTTCTACGAGGGCCACTATGCCGGGGGCACGCTGGAATTCGACCCGGTCCAGGAGTTCGGCGGCACGGGGCCGAAGAACTTTGCCCTCAACGCCGCCCATGGCGACGACGTGTGGCTGTTGGAGGCCGACGCGGCGGGCAATCCCGTGCGTTTCGTCGATCACGCCGCTTTCCCGGCGGAGATCAACGGCGAATCGTTCGGCCGCTGGCCCAATGCCCGGGGCCTCATGGCTCCCATGAGCAAGCTGACGCTGGGAGTTGCCAACGCCGGCCCGCGCGTCGGTCCGCTGGTGGTCAGCGAACTGCACTATAACCCGGGCAACGTCGCCGATCCGGAGAACCTCGAGTTCATCGAGATCTACAATCCCACGCGGCAGGCGGCGGACCTGACCCATTGGCGAATCGGCGGGGGCGTCGAGTTCGAGTTCGAGCCCGGCACCATGCTGGCCGCCCGTGCGACCATGGTCGTCGTGCCGTTCGGCCCGGGCGACACGGAACTGCTCGCCGCCTTCGTGGCCGCTTACGGCATCACCGAGCCGATCCAGATGGCCGGCGGATACCTGGGCCGACTGAGCGACTCGGGCGAGACGATCCGGTTGCTGCGACCGGACGGGGAGCCGTCCGACGAGCCGGGCTTCTTCCCGCCGCTGTTGGAGGACGAGGTCCGCTACGAGGCCGTCGCTCCGTGGCCGGCGCTGCCCGACGGCGGCGGCGCCTCGCTGCATCGCCGGGCGACCGACGCCTGGGGAAATGCCGCCGGCAGTTGGTCTCTCGACGCACCGAGTCCCGGCGAGGCGCCGCTGCTGCAACACGCGAAAGTCGCCGGCCGGTACGTGTTCTACAACAACTCGGCCTACGACGGCAACGATCCCGGCGCCGACGTGCAAGACGATCTGGCCGTCGCCCCGGACAAGACGCCCCTGTTGCCCGGCGGAATCGCCACGCGGGACAACTACACCGGTTACGGCCGGGGGCTCAACGGCGTGATGGTCGATCTGCTGGACGCGGTCGGTCCGATCACGAAGGACGATTTCCGGTTCCACGTCGGCAACGCGGCCGATCCCGGTTCCTGGCTGCCGGCCCCGCCGCCGAAGACCTTCACCGTGCGCCCGGGCGAAGGCACCGGCGGGTCCGATCGCGTGGTGATGATTTGGGACGATCACGCCGTCGAGAACGAGTGGCTGCGGGTGACCGTCTTGGCCGGGAATCTCAACCTGGCCGAAGACGACGTTTTCTATTTCGGCAACGCGGTGGCCGAGTCGGGCAACTCGGCGGCCGACGCCCGGGTCACCACGATTGACGTGCTCCTGGCCCGTAACAATCCGCGAAACTTCCTCAATCCGGCCCCGATCGACTTCCCTTACGACTACAACCGCGACTCGCGCGTGAATGCGACCGACGTGCTCTTGGCGCGGAACAACCAGACGAACTTCTTCGACGCACTGAAGCTGATCGACCTTTCCGCCCCAGCGAACCCTGCCGCTGTCCCCCAGCCGGCATCTTCTCCGCCGCCGGCCGCCGATCTTTCGCCCGTCGAGATGGCATGGCTTGCCGAGTACGCGCCCGGCGATCGACAATCAAGAACATCGACCAAACCCCACGCCGCCACGGAGGCCGTAGACAAGCTGTTGGCCACCTACGGGCTGTAGTTGCCGGGCACTTGCCCAAAACCCGTGAAAACCGGCCAAAACCGGGGGGTGCAGGTGTCATGACACCCGCTGAAACGTAAGCGCGTATCAGCGTAACCGTCAATGAATCGCCAGCCTTGCACGCCGTGATAGGCTGAATGCCTGGGCAGATTTCAACAGGCATCGGAGGACCAGGCGATGGCGTCCGTCGCGCCGTAAGTCCGGGCGAAAGACTACGGAGCAGGCCCTCGTTCCCGTGCAGATCGTCGGTGATCCAACCTTGGGCGTTGGGAAGTTGGAAGTCCAGTGGCCTGGCGGGGTCGTGCTACGGGTCGAGGGATTCGACGCGCCGACGGTCGGCGCGGTCGTCGCCGCCCTCTCGGCGTCCCCGGCCCGAAAGGCGCGGCGATGTTGACATTCCCCACGTCGCCGCGGGCGCGTTGTGGACACGAAAGATCTTTCAGGGTTGTCGCGAAACCCCGAGGCGAATCGTGGGTTCAATGGAGCATGGAACACGGAAGTCCTGATCTCCCCGAAAGCCTCGCCCAGTGCCAACAGCGGATTGGCGAACTGGAGCAGCTCGTTGCCCACCAGGCGGCGGTCATCGCGCAGCAACAAGAGATGGCCGTCGCGTACCAGGAGCAACTGGCGCAGGCCGCCGAGCAACTGCGGCTGTTGAAGCGGGCACTGTTTGGGCTGCGTCGCGAGCGTTACAAGCCGTCGCCCGACCAGAAGCTGCTGTTCGAGCCGGAAGCCGTGGAAGGTGTCGGAGAGCAGCGTGCCGAAGAGACTTCTGCGGAGGCAGAATCGCCTCGGGCACCGCGGAATCTCTCGTGTCACTTGCCACCACTGCTGTCAGCAGTGTGTCGCACCTTACCGCTACCGCCCGGACACTGGCGATTCTCTAACGCTTACGCATCGACAACCAAGGGGACGTCCTTTGCGGAAAAGTGTCCGGGCTACCCGCTCCTCAGAACATCGCCGTTCGGGCCGGGGGTTCGCACCGCAGCGAAAAATCGTCGAGGTAGAAAACCGTCTCCTCGGTGGCCAGGCTGGTGAAGCCGACCCAGTTGAGCTTCTGGAATTGGCCGCTGGCAAACGGCACCTCGGCAAAGGCGCGCGTCGATCCGTCGGGCAGCGTGACCTGGAGCGTCCATGAACCGTTCTCCTCGGCCAGCGTGGTGGTGATCTCGAAGCGTACCCAGAAGCCGGTGGGCAGGTCCAGCTTGCCGCCGCCGAGCAGGAGCTGCCCGTCGCGGACCGTGAACTGCGGCCCGGTCAAGTACGGCGACGTGCTCCAATCCCGCCATTCGAATTGGACGATCGCCCCGGGCTCGACCCGCAGGTCGAACGCGTTGCGGACCTCGCCTTCCGCGTAGGTCATGCCGCGATAGACGTAATGCGGGTTGTAGACGAACTGCAATCCCGGCGCGTCGGTGATCTTCAGGCACTGTTTCCCCGCGGCGGCCGCATCGTCGGTGATCAGGATCGAGTCGCCGCGGTTCTCGGTGTGGATTTCCGCGCCCGAGGGGGGCCGACCGACCGTTTCGGTCTCGAAGTCGTCGTGGATCGCCAGCGGCGGCGGATCGGGGGCGATCTCGAGCGGCGAGTATGTGACTTCGCCTGCCTTGGCCGTCCACTCGGGATCGCCGTAGACGCCCGCCTGGCTATAGTCGAACGGCCGGAAGCCGACCTGCAGGGCCGGTGAATCGTCGGGGAGTCGGAAGTCGTGCCAGGCGGGGTTCTCGAACCGCGGATCGGCGATGATCGAGCCCTCTTCGTGCCCGGCGTCCTGCCATTGATCGAGCGCCTTGCCCAGGAACTCGACGTTGCCGGCGGCGTTGAAATAGCAGTTGTTGCGGCTGACGTGCTTCACCCGATCCCACGGCCCGGAGAGCAGCGCGCCGGTGTCGTAATAGACGATATTGTTCTCGAAGGTGAACGAGAGGTGTTCCTCGACGCGGGTGGCCTGCACCTGGTAGAGCTTGCTGAAGGCGAGGATGTTGTTGCGCACGACGTTTTCTTTGCCGTAGTGCTGGTGGAATCCGCCCGTCTTGACGCGATAGACGAGGTTGTTCTCGAAGAGGATGCCGGTGCTGCCTTCGTCGGTGTAAAGACCCCAGCCGCCGTAGGAATAGGCGTAGATGTCGTGGAAGACGTTGCCGCGCACGACGGTGCCTTCGGAGGGGCCGAGGGTATAGATGCCGCCCATGTCGCTCAACACGCCCCAGCCGATGTGGTGGACGTGGTTGTCGGCGATCGTGTTCCGCTTGGCGGGGCTTTCGGCGTAGCCCCACCGCCAGCCGACGGAGATGCCCGTGTAATAGAGGTCGGCGATCTCGTTGTGGGTGACGGAATTGTCGCCGCTGTGGCCGATCCAGACGCCGACGGCGCAGGGGAAGATGCGGCCGCCGTGGCGAATGATGTTGTTGTCGACGGTGACGCGGCCGGTTTGCTCGGCCTCGTCCGTCGGGATGCGGGTTTCGCCGATCCGCACGCCGCCGGCTCCGAAGTCGTGCAGGCAGCAGTGCCGCAGCGTGCAGTCGCGGCAGCCCATGCGGAACCAGACGGCGTACGTGCCCAGGTGGCCGAACTCGCAGTCTTCCAGGACCACGTCCCGCGCCCCGTCTACCATGACGGCGGCCTCGATGGGCGCGGCCGCTTGAGCCGCCTCGAAGCCTTCCGGCGGTGTGAGCCACCGGGCGTGCCGGAAGCTGAGCCCCTTGAACGTCACGTACTCGACGAACTGCCCGGCGGCCGGATCGCCCTGGATCGCCAGGAACCGCTCGACCGCCGGAGCCACGACTTCGACCTTGGTCATGTCCTCGTCGGGCAGCGGCTTGTAGTAGAGCACCCCGTCGCGTGCGAGGAACCATTCGCCCGGCTGGTCCAGCGCCTCGCGGAAATTCTCAAGCTGGTACGGCGAGTTCCGCTGCCAGGGGTTCCACGACTTCATGACCTCGCCCGTGGTGATCAGCGCGTGCTGCTGCGGGTCGAGCCGGTCGATGAACCGCCGCGTGTTGTCCCACTTGTGATAGACGACGAAGTTCACGTCTTTCAGTTCTTCGGAACCGAGGCCGGCAATCGTGGCGAAATCCTCCGGCCGCATCCGCACGGTCTGCCGGGCACCCTTGGACTGCCGCGGCGAGCCCGACTCGAGCGTTTCCTGACGCACGTCCTGGATATAGAAATAGAACTTGTTCGGCGTACGGGCACGGGTAGCGCGACGCTGGCCGACGAACAACTGCTCGAAGTACCACCGGCCCGCGGCGACTTCGCCCAGGTGGACCGTCCAGAGGCCGTCGGGTCCGGGTTTCCAGCCGCGGATGGTGCGTCCGCCGCTGAAGACGGGTCGCGCGCCCGGGGCGGCCTGGTAGATCACCGGCGCGTCGGCCGATCCGCCGTCTTCCGCCGTCAGCACGAGCGGCTCGACGAGCGTATAAGACCCGTCGGCCACGATGACCCGCACGGGCTCGGCGAGCGGCCCCCGGGCCTTCGCCGCCCTCACCGCGTCCCTCGCCCGCTGTAGGGTAGCGAAGGGCCTCTCGATGGATCCGGGGTTGGCATCGTCGCCCGTGGGCGCGACGTGGAAGTCCAACGCAAGAGCGGTGGGGGTTGCCAGCAAGATCAGCAGGAGGGAGAGAGGTCTCATGGGGTGGCTCCGTTGGGGGTGTCTTCGGTTCATCCGAAAAATGCATACCTGGCACTTGCTGATGGTCCCATGGTCGTGAAACACACGCTCGTAGGACGGACTTCCAGTCCGTCGCGACGGACCGGAGGTCCGTCCTACGTTGAGCACTTCGGCTTTCACGCTTCTGCACATCATAGTGGGCGGCGTCGCGCCGTTCAAGTTTCGCGCGGTCGTTGATTCACCGCCGCCGGGCGGCTAGAATGGTTTGAAGTCTTTTCATGAATGGGCCACCCGGGAGCCGGTCCGTTGGAAATCGTCATTATTTGCCTGGTTGTGCTGTTGCTGGCGCTGGTCGGTGCCGGTTGTGGCACGTGACGCTAGCGGCGAGGGCCCGGTCCGGGCCATTCGTTTCGACCGCGCTGTGTCGCCAATCTGACGACAGGGGCCGTCGGCGAAGTGTCCAGCGAAGACAAGATATCGGCTCTTTCCCGGCGAATACCGGAGTTTTCGGTTTCTCCAGCACAATTGGCACTGTTCTTGCAATCGTCCTCCGACACGTCAGCCAATCAGGCCCTTTTTTTCGGAGGAGGATTCGAGATGAAACTTCTGCACATCGTACTGATCGGAGTCGCCGTGGCCGTCTTCGTGTCGGCCCGGCGGGACGGAAAGCCGAACGCTCGGGAAATGGGCCGCATGGCCTCGGAACTGAAAACCGTGAGCGAGCAAGGTTGGGCGGAATTCCAACAGGGATATCAGGAGGCGAAACGAGAATAGTCCGGGCGAAAGTCGAGCTTGTCTGAACATCGTCTTGATGGTGGGCAACAAGCAGTCGCGGATGCACGGTGATCCACATATCGATCCCGTCGAAATCCACCCCGAATCCAACTCCCCGCCACGGTCTGGGCTCCGTACAATTCGCAGTCAACCACGACGATCCTTACCGGATGTCGTTCGACGACGCTTTCGTGTGTACTTGTCCTGCCCGAGCCGAGTTCTACGAGCGCTACGGGGCGTAGACAGCCGTTATCACACTGAATATCGGCACGATCGGCAAGACCGGTGTTCTTTCCGTTTTCGCGCCCCTTCCGCTCGCTTGTGCTTCTTGTGACCTATGGTTGCAAAGAAACCCCATCGGACGTTTCCTCTTTGCAACCAAGGGCCGGATGCGGCTATTCGGCCCGGGTAGGCGGCAAGTGAGCGGC
>DATLAN010000088.1:0-26749 GCA_035527455.1 Thermoguttaceae bacterium | reverse complement strand
GCGGGATTCCCTCGGCGCCGCGCAATACTCGGCGTATGCGTTGCCCATAAAGAAGACCGGGCTATCCTCGCCATCGACACGCAGCAGGAATTGTTCTCGGTCGTAGAGAAGCTTGCGGTTCTCACCAACACGGCGAATACGGTCCATCGCAAGCTTGGCGAACTTGTCCTTGCTCGGCGGGCCAGAGAAGCGGTCGAGTAGTCCCATGGCGTGCTCTGGAGTCGAGGGCGTGGTGAAACGGCTCCTACGACTGTAGCGTCTTCCGAGCGGCTCGTCTACCAGCGCGTTGCGAGGGACGGACAGCATGCACAAGCCGGATTCTCCTGGATGGATGCCATGCCCGTTCTGCCCTCGCGATGCCCAGGAGCTTGCCCGGCATAGCGATGTCAGGCTCACAATGAACGTCTACTCGCACATCGGGCTGGATGACAAAGCGAAGGCGATTGGGAAGTTGGATGTGTCGGGGTGAGGGGGGAGTAAAGTGAAGAAGGCAACCGAAGTGTCGCCCGTTCACGACCGAAAGTCCCAATTTCTGAAATCCAGATGCATTGCTGTTGACCGCCCTACCCTGAGTGCGAGCCAAAGAGCGACTTCAGCGAAGGCATCTTTGCCGGGAGGTCGTATGTGTCTTCTAGCATTTCGACCCGGTGAATTCTCTCAAGGTCAAAGAAACAAACTCGGCGATGGACCGACGATCGTCCGACCAGGCGCCACGCTTCCGGCGACATTACCAAGCGATAGGGGGCTATTTTTGTCTGCTTCAGTTGGCCCGTTTCACCCGACGTGCAGTAGTGGATCCGAATTTGCCGCTTTCTTCGGATTGCCATGATGATTTGCGATCGCACCTCCCTTTCACCGTTTGCCGACGATCCACGTGGCGAGTCAGCAACGCACGATTTCAGCAGAGACGCAGCCTCTTCCCTCACTTGAGCTGGGGCCTGGGCCAGTATCTTACTGATTGACTGGCGGACGATCCCGACGAGTTCCTCGCCACCAACGGACGACCATGCGTGGGCCGCCAGCAGCAGTGTCAATAACTCGTCGTTGGTCAGCGGAGACAACTTCAGAGTGAAGTGGGGGGCAATGAAATAACCTACCTGCTTCTTGTCATAAAGCACTGGTACTCCGGCCGCTCGGAGATCTCGCAGATCCCGACGTATCGTGCGAGTGCTGACCTCCAAATAGCGGACAAGTTCAGTGGCATTGTAGCCGACTCGAGAATGAAGGAGGTTAACGAGCCGAAGATGCCGAGACAGACGATCTGTTTTCATTGAGAATTCGCTTAGTCAATTCGGTCACTTGCTCTTCTGTCCAGGAGAAAGCCTGCCTCTTTCTGCACAATCGGAAAGCCCGAGATTGTCTTGCTCGACGGCGGCAAACGCGCGTCGAACTGCATTGAGTAAAATCGCGAAGTCATGAACAGGCTTCGCGATGAAAGCCAGTGCCCCATCGTGCCTTGCCTGCAGGACATTGCTCAGAGAGACCGTGCCGGTGAGCATAATGACTTCGATATGCGGGTCGTGGCCCTTGATTTGCCGCAGCAATTCCGAGCCGTCCAGACTGGGCATCTCCAAGTCAAGTATGACAACACGATGATTGTCAGCCATGACCTTCTCAATCACCAATGTTGGATCGTTCAGCGAGGTGACCGTGTACCCGTGATCGCCCAGTCCCTTGGCAACCAGCCGAGTGATGGCCGGATCGTCGTCAACATGCAGTATGCGCCGTGTGTGTGGCATTGCCGCCTTCGCGTTAGAAATACCACGTCCAAGAGCACCCGCATTCCGCAGGTCGCCGATGGACCATGAGGGGTATCTGGTTTCCGCAGTTTTTTTGTGTGTTCTTTACAGGCAAACAAAGCAGCCCGATAATGGCAAATGGGCAATTTGGGCGACGGCGGATAGTAGAGTCTTATTCGGCCGTCGTTGGATATGCTTCGGGATGCGCAGTCGGGGACGGTTCTCTTTGCTGCATACAACATGAGGTAGCAACCAGACACTCCCCCCAATATTTCAATTGCGATATGGCAGAGAAAGCGGGCGTCGATGCTCAGTGAAAACTCGGAGAATCCGATTCTTAGTGCCGGCCCTCAGAAGCCGGAAACCGGCAGCGAGGATCCTGGGGCATTTCGTGCTTTGATTCGAGATGTCTGTGAAGGGTCTGAAGATGCCGCGTGGGAGTTGGTGGAACGGTACGGTGACGCGATTCACCGTGCGGTTCGGCGGGCCCTCAACCGACGACTGCGCCCCAAGTTCGATTCGATAGACTTCGTCCAGTTGGTCTGGTCTTCGTTCTTTCGCAATCGCGCCAAACTGAAACAGTTCAACCAACCGAAGGAAATGGCTGCATTCCTGGCAGCGATGGCTCGCAACAAGGTCGGCATGGAGGTTCGGCGTAGGCTGATGACGGAAAAGTACAACGTAAACCGGGAACGATCATTGAACGAGCCGGCACTCCAGGTGGAGGCAGAGCGAGTTGCCTCTCACGTATCTCCTGAAGAGACTGCGATCGCTCGCGAGCGGTGGAATCAGTTGTTGGAGGGCCAGCCCCAGCACTACCGCCAGATCATTCGCCTGCGATTGGAGGGCCGGACATACCAAGACATCGCTGATTCGCTTCATCTTGCCGAGAGTACCGTGCGTCGTTTCCTGAAAAAGCTCTTTCGCGAAATGGCCGCATGAGAGACCATGCCCGCAATCCGACGTTTGCTTCGATTACCGACCTGGAGACAGGCAAAGAGGTCTTGTTGGCGGAACGGATTGCCTCCGAGATCAAGGACCGCTGGCGTCGAGGTGAGCCCCCCGACACGGCGGTTGCCCTTTCAGACCACTCGCAACTCAAACGACACAGATCAATCGTGCTGGACCTGGCTTGTGATGAGTACTTTCATCGCGTCAGGCGCGGCGAATCGCTGGATGCCGACGAGTTCTCACGACGTTTTCCGTCCATGCAGAAATCACTTCTCCTGTTGATCGAAGTCAATAGGCTGCTGGACGAGCATCCCGATTTTCGCGAGTCTCAGGGTGGGATCGCGTGGCCTAAACCGGGGACCCGCTTCCTCGGGTTCTCGCTGATCTGTGAACTGGGACGAGGCACGTTTGCGCGTGTCTTCCTGGCCTCGGAACCCGCCCTGGGAAACCGGTATGTAGCACTGAAGGTTTCCCCACACGGAGGCCCGGAGGCAGAAGTCCTGGGGAAGCTTCGGCACCCGAATGTGGTTCCCGTCTACTCCGTGCGAGAGGACAAGGCAACGGGACTCACGGCCGTCTGCATGCCGTACTTGGGCCGGGCAACGCTCGCAGACATCCTCGATTTTGCGTTCGCAGGTCCGAGTCCTCCATCACGCGCACAAGTGATCCTCGACACGGTTCAGAGCGTCAACCAAAGCCCGGTATCGCCAGAATCCGTACTGGTTGGCCGCGTCTTTCGCAGAGGCTCATACGTCAACGCAGTGATCCACCTCGGTGTCCAACTTGCCGAAGCGTTGGCGTACGCACATTCACGGGGAGTTTGCCACCGGGATCTGAAACCCTCGAACGTGCTGGTTTCGCTCGGAGCCCGACCTCTCTTGTTGGATTTCAACCTCTCTTCCGATGGCGAGGTCGAGATCTGCAGGATCGGCGGGACACTGCCCTATATGGCCCCCGAACAACTCCGCTCCACGGTTCTTGAGCAACCGGATCGCCAACTCCGGGCCGACCCGAGAACAGACGTGTTTTCGCTGGGTGTCATCCTGTACGAGCTGTTGTCCGGTTCTCTCCCGTTCGCAGTCAAACGATGGAACCGCCCGGCGGAAGACATCGCGAACGACTTGCTTGAGGAACAGAAACGGGGGGCACGGCCTTTGCGAGAGCGGAACGAGCGAGCCGATGGTCGGCTTGCCCTAGTGGTCGACGAGTGTTTGGCCTTTGATCCGGGCCATCGTCCCCAGTCTGCCAGCGCTCTGGCCGTGGCACTCCGTAGACAACTGACGCCCCTTCGGATTGCGAAACGCTGGGTACGCGATCATCGCATCCGAGCGTTCGCTCTTGGCGCATCATTCATGTTACTCATTCTGTTGGTCAGCGGCCACCTGATCTTCCGCGATCCCTACAGCGTGCGACAATACGAAGTCGGACTCGAGCATTACGCGCAAGGTCAATACCAGTCCGCCGCAGAAGACTTCTGCGAAGCGATTCAATCGGACCCTCGTCTGGACGAAGCCCGTTTCGCCCGCGCCCGAACTTACCTGCGATTGCGCGAGTTTCGGTTGGCCCTCGAGGACTTTGACGAGTTGTTGTCACGAACGCCAACAGCCGAAGTCAAGGCCTGCATGGGTTACTGCCTGAGTGCGCTCGAATACCACAAGGAGGCCATCGATTGCTACGGCGATGCCATGGAAATGGGATCCGTCTCGCCGGAACTTCTCAACAATATGGGCTTCAGCTATAGTCGATTGAATAGGTTGGCCGAGGCGGAACAATGGCTTCAGAAAGCGCTCGCTCTAGACCCGGAATTGCAGGCCGCACATCATAATCTTGTTCTTGTTTTCCTGACAAAAGGCACCAGTTCTGGAGAACCCGTTTCGGGATCGGCTTTGGGCCACGCGGAGAAAGCCATCGAAATCGGACCGACCACTGCGGGGCTGTATCGTGATGCCGCCGCCTTGTATGCGCTGGCAGAACGAGCCAGTTCCCTCCCACCGGAGCCAGTCCTCACCTATCTGGAGAAAGCGGTTTCACATGGTCTCGATCCGAGGCCCCTCAGGACCGACCCCCTCTTCCATCGCTTCTGTGGCCACGAGAGGTTTGACGCGCTGATTGAGGCCCCGTTGTCGGAGAATCCGCCGATCGCGCCCGATCACTTGCTGGACCCGCTCGGGCAAGGGGTAATAGGCTTCTGAGGTTCTCCCGCCCTCTTCGTCCACCCAAATGAGGGCCCCGCGGCGCCCATGCACGGACGGTCTTAAGCCACAACCGGAGAACGGATGCGGGACGTGTAAAGCCTCGATACCAGACGAAGGCAGGTTGTATTCTCGCAGCAGCCCTATGGCCAGGATGGCCGGAAGATCCACACTCGGGCATCGGGCCTCCCCGCCCTGCAAGCCGCTTAGATCGGACACAACTTCCTGAGTGTCAGGCACTTGTGCTCATGGACCGGCAAATCGACTTGTTGCGCCTTCGCAATGCGGCACGCTAATTGCCGTGGCTCTTGACGTACGGCCTCTGCAGTTCACTTGATCACCCATTGCTCGGCCGTGCCAGTCCTGCTATCCCCCCCGGCAAAAAGCACGCTCGCTTTTGCCGCCGTGTCTCAATTAAGGAACTGGGGCGGCTGATCAGTAGCTTTTGCCGCCCGACGACTGCCCCACGTACCTTGTTTGTCTGGCCCACGCGCCAGGCTCCAGGAACTCCCCGTTCATTGACGTGCCACGATGCGTTCCCGCCCCAAGATTTCCAAACATCCAGCCTCGCGGCCGCGACCACTCCTTTTGGAGCGATTGGAGACACGCTTTGTGCTGTCCGGCACGCCTCCCACCGCTTGGAACATTCCCGATTTGTACGTCTATGAGGACGCTGCGGACGAAGTCATCAATCTGTTCGACTACTTCGACGACATTGAGGACGCTGATGAGGACATGACGTACGAGGTCGTGGGCAACACGAATTCTTCGCTGTTCGATTCGGTCGACATCGACGCATACGAAGGATACGGCGGCTACGGGGGATTGTATCTGGACTTTGCGCCGGACGCCTACGGAGAAGCCGAACTCACGGTCCGGGCGACCGACACCGATGGCCTGTGGGTCGAAACGAGCTTTACCGTGAATGTTGAATCGGTGAATGACGCTCCTGTGATTTCAGGCTTCTTCGGCACGGTAGGCCCCGTCTCGTACTGGACCTTTAGCGGAATGGTCACCGATGTGGATGACGTCGTTGAGGGAATGGTCGTCACGTTCGGCGGTGTACTGAGTTCATATCAGGTCACCGCCACCGTCCAATCGGACGGCACGTTTTCCTTGACCGACCAGTTTGTTGGACTCCAAAGCGGCACAGCGACGGCACAGACTAACGACGACGAACCATTGGCGTCCAACGAAGCCTGGTACTACGTGGTCATAACGTGATGAGCCTTGTCTGCAGGTGAACAGATGGCGACAATCTTACTAACTTGGGAACTTGGAGGCGGGCTGGGGCATTTGACCAGGTTGCAGCCTTTGGCAGAGGGGCTCTGCAAAGCAGGACATCGAGTGTTCGCGGCACTGCGGGACCTGTCGCGAGCCGACCGAGTGTTTGCCAATATCGGAGTATCCTATCTCCAGGCACCAATCAGGACACGAAAGTCTACTGACGGAATTCATCCTCCCCGGACGTTCGCACACATTCTCCACAACATGGGCTTTGCTGACTTCGATGAACTCCGAAGTATGACGGAAGCCTGGCGGAATCTCTACGACTGTGTGCGGCCCGATCTGCTCATCTTCGATCACAGCCCGACTGCTCTTTTGGCAGCGCGTGGGCACGGAGCCAGGAAAGCGACTGTCGGTACGGGGTTCTGCTGTCCTCCCAATGAGCATCCCTTTCCCGATCTTCGCCCGTGGCTTCCCGCCGATTCGCACATACTCCGGCAAGATGAAGAACGAGTCTTGGAAACCGCAAATCATGTGTTGCGCTTCTTTGCTGAACATCCCTTGGAACGGCTGTCGCAGCTCTATCACGAGGTTGACGAGAACTTCTTGACCACGTTTCAAGAACTGGACCACTATCCGGCAAGAGACGGGGGCAGCTACTGGGGCGTCTGGCCGAATGTCGGCGGCAAGAGGCCGGTTTGGCCGGAAGGCCGAGGCAAGAGAATCTTCGCCTACGTAAAACCGTTTCCAACCCTGCCGACGCTGCTGGCTCTGCTCGGCCGGCTGGGGCATCCGACACTGGTTCACCTAGATGGACCTGACACGAAGTGGCGCGAACGGTTTCAGCGCTCGACACTTTGCTTCGAGAGCGAGCCCCTGGACCTTGATCACGTTGGCAGGCAATGTGATCTTGCGATTCTCAACGGCACCCACGGGACAACCGCCTCGATGCTCCTGGCGGGAAAGCCCACTCTCCAAATACCGATTTTTCTGGAACAAGCGTTGGGTAGTGCTGCAGTAGCTCGACTCGGGGCGGGGCTGCCAGCCTCGATGACGAAGCCTGAGCAGATTGAGAACACACTTATGAAACTCCTGGATTCCGAGAAACATGCAGCATCCGCTCGCCTCTTCTCCATTCGTCACACAAGCTTTTCGGCCGCCCGACAAATCAACAGGGCATTACAGGTTGCCGAAGAATTGCTGAACTAGCCTCATGATGCGCCCACCCGATTGACCACTTCCGGCTTTATGACCACTCAGATGACCTCAAACTCGCCGCGATTTGCAGTCGTAGTGACAAGTTTGCAGCGAAAATAACCCTGTGAGGGGGCATGCGAAAGACGTCGCAAGTTCCAATGGTGTTGAGGCTTGCGGCGTAAGTGACTATTTGGCATATACTTACAACGCCGCTCCCAAAGTAGCGGCGCAGGGACCCGAAGGCCGGACACGCAGATTATGATACTGCGGGCTCGGGAGACCGCTCGCCAAGCACCTGAGAGGGCCCAGCCCAGCATCCCGGAAACGTGGAATCTCGTCGTCAGGTCCAGGCTGAGCGCGGCTGCCGGATTGTAAGAATCCGCCGTTCGTGTCCGGTATTTCAGCTTGCTGAATCAGGTCTCGCGTCTGCCGCTTTCTTACAATTCGCGCGGCCAAGAACCGAGAAAACGCCCTCGTCGGTCGTAGCAGAATTCTCCACCATCTGCCAGATCAAACGAAATGACGCCGAAGCTCGCATTCTGGCGATGCAGACCAATGGCTGGAGATCCATCGGCATCAGAATCCAGCCGGCGAGAGTTCAAGACGACGACGTGGCGACCGATGAGGAATCGGAGATCGGCGTCATCGCAAGATGCAAAAGAGCACTTACCGCGTTCGCACCATGTCGCGTCTGATCGCCCGGATCGCGCTGGGCATGCTTCGTGACCTCCAATCGCTCGCTCGAAGCCTCACCACCAAAACCCTCCATCAAGCCCGAGCCGGATAGCGAATGCCCGATTTCCTTGCTACAGTCTCGATCTGTCCGGAGTTTTGACGTCGCTGTGCGGGTGAGGCTTTGGGGTAAACGTCTTCGAGCAAAGTCAGCAATCCCGCGCGGTCGAGTAGCTTGCCCAGGTCTCGATCAAGTCCGTCCCAAGTCAGGTAGATGCGGCCCTCGGCGAGGAACTTGCTTTCGTGTTCACAGTGCTTACCGGATCTGTTCAGCCAAAGTGCCATGCGTTGCTCCTGGTTGCGATCCCTGTTGCTCCACAATCTCCGACCGTCGCGAGCATTTCATACCAGGGCGGGGTGGCTGAAATATCAGGAATCACTACTCCCCCCAGCCCAACAATGGAGAATGAGCATGTCTAGCACCGCCGCGGCGCAAGCGTAATTTGCGGAAGACCTTGCGGTTTGGGCTGGGTTTGCTCGTTGTGAAAACCGGTTTGTGGGCCAGGGATACGCTGCCAGCGTCCGTTTGCGACTGCCACCCCTAATTCTGGTTATCCCCTGTTTGCATCCGGGCGCAGGGCCAGATAGAATGACAGAACTACTTTCCCGGCGTTAAGCGGCTTCTGCTAACCAGGGGGCTACCATGAAGACGGCGTTTGCCCGCTTTGGCGGTCGTGGGATGGGGCGAGCTAGTTTCGGACACGGCTTATTGCCTCGTCTTCGACGGCTTGGCTTGGAGTTGCTGGAAGATCGGAGACTGTTGAGCGCGGCCGGACAACAGACCATCGAGCTGTTTAACGTTTCGCCCGCGCTGTTCGTCGAGAATCAAGGCCAGTGGCCCGACGAGTCGGTCCGCTACGCGTTCAACGGCAGCGGCGCCACCGTCCTCCACACCGATGCCGGCCCGGTGTTTCAGCTCTTCAGTAGGGTGCGTGAAACGCACCAACAAGACCCATGGGAAGACGACGCTGATCCCATCGGTGCGTTGCATGCACACGACGAAGATCCACTTGGTGCGTTGCACGCACCCTACGAAGCCACCCAATTCTCCGTCACCTTCGACGGGGCGGAGCGGGTCGAGCCGGTGGGGTTGGATCGGGCGGAAACGGTCTTCAACTACTATCTGGGCGAGCAGTCGAACTGGCGCAGCAACGTGCCGGGCTACGCGACGGTCGCCTATCCGGGGCTCTACGACGGCATCGATCTATTGACCTTCGGCCGCCGCGACAGCCTGCAATACGAATTCCACGTCGCCCCCGGCGCCGACCGGCGAGCGATCCGGATCAGCTACAAAGGCAACGACCGGCTGTGGCTGGACGACGCGGGGGCGAAGCACGTACAGCCGGCCTTTCTCCCTTTCTCTCTGGGAGAGGGGACCGCGTGGGGCGAGTTTGTCGACGACGCGCCGTACGTGTATCAAGTGACCGACGGCCGGGAGGTCGAGGTTGCCAGCCGGTTCGTGCTGATCGAGGACTCCTCCTACTCGTTCGAGCTTCTCGGCCCGTACGATCCCACGCAGACTCTGGTGATCGACCCCGACCTGGCCTGGTCGACCTACCTGGGCGGAAGCGACTCCGATATAGGCCGGCTCATAGGTGTCCCTTTTCTAAAATGTGCTGCCTCGGGCTTACAGGAGTGTTTGGCAAGGGGAGGAGCGATACGTTAGGCTGACTACGTTCTTTTTCCTCTGAGGATTGTCCAAGAAAGACCGGCCACAGTACTTGAACCTCGACGAAGTGAGAAAATGGCTCCCCTGACGAAACGCAAGGCGTTCACCAAGTCTCGATGTTCGCGAAAGAATCAGCAACCAACACTCCAACTCGGCTCCAAACTGGCCTTTGAACCTCTGGAGCATAGACTCTGCCTGAGCTTCTTCTACGACTTTGATGTCCTGGCACAGACTGGGCAGAACGGCCTAACTAGTATTGAGAATGCTGTTTCAATCAACGATTCGGGCAAGGTTGCGTTTGTTGCCGAACGGGCCGAGGGCCAAAGCGTTTTCGTTGCCGACAACGGCGGCTCGGCACCGACGGTCGTCAGCTTTGCCAACCCGAGCATTGACCGGTCTTACGGTCGCGAGGTCCAAATCAATAATAACAATCAAGTCGCCGCGCAGGATCGATTGGCCGGCAATCCCATGGGTACCCTCACCAGGATTTGGGACGGCAACACGACGGGTTCGAATACAGTGATTGGCTTTGGGTTCAGTCCGCAAACAACGCCGCCCAGCTTATTCGAAGACAAGTTCGACGCAGTCGCGTCGTTTGTCAGCATCAGTAACGATGGGAAGTTGGCGTTTGCCGGCCTGGAAACCGCCAATGATGGTTTTCCGTATATTGACATGATCATTGGCTACGATCCATGGGGCTTTCCTATTACAATACAAGTCCCGGTACCAGACGATCCGCTGGACAGCGATTGGGAGATTCACCTCAGCGATACCCGTGTCGATAGCCGTGATACGGTGAGTAACAATGGTCCCGATGCGTCGGAGGTGACGTTTCTGGGAACGGAGACGTTTTTCCGCTTCATGGCAGCCGACGGCGACCGAGTGGTCATCGGGTCGCGTACCGCTTCGACTAAGAGAATCGTGCTTTATGACATCACTGGGGACGACACCCAAACGACGATTGCTTCTACTGGTGCCGAATGGATTGATCTCGGTGTTAGGCCAGGTATCAGTGATGACGGAAGGGCAATCGCGTTCTACGGTGAAGATGCCGACGGCCCGGGAATCTCTGTTGTCCTCAACGCGGGTGGCATGACCACCCGTGCGCGAATCGCCGGCGTCTCAGGTAACGGCATCCTTGATCCCGGTGAATCATTCCAAGACACAAATGGGAATGGTGTACTTGATGCAGGCGAAGTCGATGCCGGACCATTCGGCGGATTTGACGTTGATTCTCGTGTGGGGGTCAGTTTTCGCACCGACGACCCTAGCACAGTCACCGTCGTGTACACCGCGTTTGCCGACGGAAGCGGAACCAAGGGCTTGTACACGAGCCAACTCACGCTCATTGACGGCTCGCTAGACGCCGACGCTGTCGGAACTCCGACGAGAGTAGTCGAAGTGGGTGATACCATTGCGGGTTTAAGCGGAAGCGTACAAGGCCTCTATTTAGGTGATCCAGTCAATAACGAGGGTCAAATCGCATTCCAACTGACGACGAGTTCTGGCAAGAAAGCTGTGGTTCGTGCAAATCCGGCTCAGGCTCCAGTACCTTTCGAGACCCTCGCGCGCGGCGTTGCGTATGGAAAACAAGAAGAAGAGTGGGCAAAGGGTGACCAAGTGATCTTCGACGGTGAGGATCTTGGGTACACCGTGGACAAGGTGTTCGACGGTACGCGGGGCTTCTATGGCTTGGGCCTGCTTTCCGACGCCTACGGCCCGGCGCTGGTGATCCGGGGTACAGACTTATTGTCTGCTCTTGATTGGGAGGCAAACTTTGACTCTCGCGGCGTAGGATATCGACAGTTCACGGCCAACTGGTCGAAGGTCTCCAGTTGGCTGAGCACCCTGGATGTGCCGGCCGACATCGTGGGCCACAGCCTGGGCGGCGCGCTCGGCCAATGGATCGCCGCCGCCTTTACGTCGGCCGGAGGGCAGATCGACCAACTGGTGACCTTCAACTCGCCGGGCATCAGCCGGACCTACGCCGACCGGTTCGTCCCCGCCAACGCCAACCAGGTGACGCACTACATCGTCAACGGCGACCTGGTCAGCATGGCGGGCGAGGCCTTTATTGACGGTGGAGTAAATGGTGAAGTCAAAATGGCCTCGTTCTCCGACTGGAACCTGATCAACAAACACCTGTTGCCCCTGCTGGTGCCGAGCGTGCTTGATAGTGACGGCAATCGTCGCTACCGGCCCTCCGACGTCTCACTGCAGTCATACTCGATCGACGCATTGAACAGTGGGGCGTATTGTCATACCGACAGCGACTATCGGGCTTGGCTGCTGGGGGCGGACGTGGGGCTGAAAAGTCTGGCAGTGTTGCAGCCCTGCGTCGCTCCGTTGGTGCCGGTGCCCGCGTTGCTGAAGCGTCGGGACACGACGGAAGCCGCCCGGCAGCTCGTCGGGCGGGCACTGCGAGCGATCGATTGGGGGAAAGCCCTGTTCAAATGGACGGTGGATGCGACGGGAAAACTGGTTCTCGAACTGGGCGAGCGTGCCCACGATCTTTGCGAATTGACAACGATTAAGGTAGATCCGCATTTCAGTCTGACGGTTGACGGCGGCCAGCCGCCCATGCTCCGCTTCGACGGCGGTCTGTCGATCGACCTGGGCGACGCCATCAACATCGACTTGCCTTCGTGGTTGGGCGGATCGTTTACGGCCAACCGTCTGGTCGAACTGGTCGGCATGGACTTCGGCGGCGTGATGGACCGCGACCACCTGGAGGTCCACGGGCAACTGGCGTTATTGGGCAGCCTGTTGACCGTGAACGGCACGGCCCAACTGGACTGGCGGCGCGGCGAGTTGAGCGTCGGCGGGACGCTCGACGTTCTCGACGGGTTCATCACGGCGAGCAACACCCTCCGGGTGGGAGCGGCACTGGACCTGGCCGTCCAAGGCGCGGCGGCAATCTCCATTCCCGACGCGGTGCCCTGGATCGGTGGCACGCAGATCGCGAGCGGACAGTTCCTGTTGAACTTCGTCAACAACCTGGACAACTCGGACGATTTTGTGGCGGCCTGGGGATCGATCGGCCGTTTGGAGTTAGGCTTGCAGGTCTGGTTCGACGGCCGACGGCCCAACCTGCTGGGCGCGCGGGAGATCGACGCGCTTCAGCAGCAGGGCGCCCCCGGTGTGCCGCTGCCCGCGGACGAGGGAACGTCGTACAGCGAGTCGTACGTCATTCCGCCGGGGACGGACTGGACGCTGTTCGTGGCCGAGTGGGAAGACGCCTCGGCGTCGGCGGCGTTGGAATTGCAGTTACCCTCGGGAACAGTCCTCAGCGAAACCGACATCGAAGCCGATCCGTCGATGACGATCGTCGCCGAACTGACCAATGACCGCAGAAAGGCGGTGCGAGTCGACGCCCCGGAGGCGGGCACCTGGCTGGTCACGCTCAGCGACGCCACCGATCTCGGCGCCGCCGACCTGGCCGCGATGGTCCAGGACTCCATGCCCTCGGTCGCCGTGGTCGGCGTAAGCGATGGGCTGTTGCGCGAGCCGGTGCAGATCCAACTGGAGGCCTTCGACGCCGATTCGGAGGCCCGGATCGCCCTGTTCTACGATACGGACGCCCAAGGCTTCGACGGGATCATGATTGCCGACGGTCTGGTCGAATCGGACGGGCCGGTCAAATATACGTGGGACACGTCGGGCGTGGCGGCCGGTGAGTATTATGTCTATGCACGGATCATCGACGAAAACAACCCGCCGGTGTTCGCGTATGCAGATTCGCCCACGCGGATTACGGATCGCGCGTGGGTGGCTGAGCGGCACGTGTTCTACAACAACTCTGCCTTCGACGGGCAAGATTCGGGGGCGGGCATCGACGACGACGTGGCGATCGCCAACGACAAGGCGGCCCTTCTGCCGAGCGAGATAGTTTCGGCGAGCAACTACACCAACTACCACCGCGGCATCAATGGGATCATGGTTGACGTTGCAAACCTGCCTGCCGAGGTGACACCCGAGGCCGAGGATTTCCGGTTCCACGTCGGCAACGATGACACGCTGGGGGATTGGGAGTCGGCTCCAACGCCGACGATCACCGTGCGAGAGGATTCGGGGACGGACGGGGCGGATCGGATTACGATTGTCTGGGAAGATGGCCAGATCCGAAACGCGTGGCTGCAAGTCACCGTGCTGGCCGAGCGGTTGGGGTTGGCTGAGGATGACGTGTTCTACTTCGGCAACGCCGTGGGCGAGACGGGTAACTCAGCGGCGGACGCGCGGGTGACCGTGGCCGATCTGCTGTTGACGCGGAACAACCCCCACAACTTCCTCAACCCCGCACCGATCGACTCTCCCTACGACTTCAATCGCGACGGGCGCGTAAACGCCACCGACGTGCTGCTGGCCCGGAATAACCAGACGAGCTTTCTGGACGCCTTGGAACTGATCGACCTTTCGAGCCCTCGGCAGTCACTGGTGCCAGCGGATGTGAGGACGGAAGCCGTGCTGAGTGAACTAGCTTGGATTGCCGAGCACGAGCCAGTTTCGCCATGGAGCCGGCCTGCGAGATCGCGTAACGCGGCTGCGGAGACCGTGGACAAGCTGCTGGCTACGTATTGGCAGTGAAGGTGCCGACAGTGGTGCCGTTCAGTTTTCACCACCAAAATAGGCCGGTGGTGGGGTGTCTTGCGGCGGTCGCCGCGTTGCGGGAATCCTCCGCCCACGTGGCCCGACGTTGGCCTGTGTCACGGCCTTTCTGCTCACGGCCGAACCAATCGCCAGCCCGATGCGGCCAAAGCCGGGCAGTCCAGAAGTCATTATACCCGCTGAAAACCGAAGATGAGGCTCGGGCTGCCGGTGTATTGGCTGAACCGCGGGGAAATGACCATGTTCGGATCGGCCGGGCAGGCAACGGTTCAAATATCGCTTCTGGGCAATCCGATGTGGTCAAACGCCCCTTCCTCACCCCAGCCGGCGATGGCCTGGACGAAGCTTTCATCCTGTCGAGGTACTTCTCATTCATGCACCAATTTGGTAAGGTGTGCCATTGTAGGACTGAACCAGCCCATGGACCCACCAAGGAGGGGACCGATGCCCAAATTGGCTGAATACCTGCGGATCGCGGAAGCGGCGGACTATCTTGGCGTCTGCCGAAACACGCTCCGCAACTGGGGCCGGGCCGGCAAGATCCCCGAGTACCGGCATCCCGTGAACAACTACCGGCTTTTCAAGGTCAGTGACCTGGAGGCACTGCTAAGGCAGACGGAGCAGTCTTCCAGAAGAAATCGACGGAAACCCAGATAGAACTAGGCCGACCCGAGTCAGTGAAGAAGTGGACCGAAGGCATGGGCACACGTATTAACTCGAAATACGACATAGTCGAACCCCGAGCTGCCGCGATGATTGAGTCGCTTCGAGCGTTCGGCTACACGCTGCCCGCGGCAATAGCTGATCTCGTTGACAACAGTATCTCAGCCGGTGCCCGGAAAACATGGATCGATTTCGTCTGGAACGGGGCCGCTTCCTGCATCTCCATTGCAGATGATGGCTGCGGCATGACGCTGAAGCAACTGGTCAACGCGATGAGGCCAGGCACCCAAAACCCCTTGGACGAGCGTGACCCTTCTGACCTTGGCAGATTCGGCTTGGGGCTCAAGACGGCATCCTTCTCGCAGTGTCGTCGCCTTACCGTCCGATCGCGACCCAAGGATGGGCGAAGGTCTACCAGATGTTGGGATCTGGACTATGTGAATGAGACAGACGAATGGAGACTGCTCAGTGACATCGACCCGGACACAATCGGTCGTATCTCCGAACTAGATAATCGTCCATGCGGAACCGTCGTACTATGGGAATCACTCGACCGGCTGGTTGCGGATACTGATGCAGAGGACGAGAAGTCTAAGCATCGTTTCCTCGAAATGGTCGACGACGTCGAAAAGTATCTCGCCATGGTCTTTCACCGGTTCATGTCTGGATCGCGTCCTCTTCGCATCTACATCAACGGAACCGAGAAACACAACCTTGTGGCACCGTGGAGTCCCTTCCTGGAGGACCATCCCGCAACCCAACAAGTGCAATCAGAACGCCTTCAATTCAAGGGAGCCTCGATAAAGATTTCGGCGTTCGTTTTACCCCACCATGACAAGCTCGACAAGGACCTGTTTCAAGCTGCTGCCGGCCCAAGGGGTTGGAATGCTCACCAGGGCTTTTACGTCTACCGGAATAAGCGGTTGTTGGTGCCAGGCGATTGGCTGGGCTTCGGCTTTGCGAAGGAAGAGCACTACAAACTCGCACGTCTTCAGATCGATATACCTAACTCGATCGACGGCGACTGGAGTATTGACGTAAAGAAGTCCCACGCACGCCCTCCGGCAGCAATCCGCAAAGATTTGAAACGCATTGCAGACTTGACACGGAAGCGAGCCGTTGAAGTCTACCGGCATCGGGGAAAGACTCTCGCCCGCAAATCATCTCAACCGCACGTGTTTGCGTGGAAACCGGTGAAGCGTGGGCAGAAGAACTTCTATGCTATAAATCGGCAACATCCGATGGTGCACCGGGCGTTAGCTGTCCCCGAAGAGCACAGATCAGCAGTCAAATCGCTTTTGAGGCTACTCGAAGAGACCGTGCCAGTTGAACAGATCTGGCTAGACAAGTCCGATGCCCCAGACGATCACGGCCGACCATTCGAGCATGTCAGGGAGAAGGAACTCGTCGAAATCATGACCGAAGTGTTCCGTGTATTCAGGGAGGATGGATTCTCCGTCCGTGAGGCTCGATGCCGCGTCCTGGCTATGGATGCGTTTGCTGACTATCCGCATATCGTTGCGACGTTGAAAGACAAAGAGAGTTGAGGAAGTGCCTTATGCCTACGGACTTCAATGTGGCACTAGAAATCGCTTCGGCCCTGCTCCGTACGCAGGAGCACCCAGCGGGGGACGACATCCGCGAGCAGGTCCGAAAAGCACTCCGGCTGCTCCCGGCCATCGCTGATCGAGAGGACGAGCTTGTACGGACGTTAGAGACCCGTTTCAATGTATGGGTTGGCACTGGAACCGAGTTGTTTGACAACAGCGATCACCAAGCTTGGTTGCCACAGCGGCGTTCGGGGATCGACTGGGACTATTGGAATCGATATGCCGCGTTCCTTGCGGGTGATAAGGGATGGCCAACTAGAGTAATCAACAGCCTTCAAGAGCGAGTGGATACCGTCCTGGGGTTTCTGGAAGATCCCAAAAGAGACGGTGCCTGGGACCGTCGGGGACTCGTCGTTGGCAATGTTCAATCTGGGAAGACGTCTAACTACACTGGCCTGATCTGCAAAGCAGTTGATGCTGGTTATCAGCTTATCGTGGTCCTGGCCGGAGTGCACAACAGCCTGCGTAGCCAAACGCAGCTTCGACTTGATGAAGGGTTCCTTGGGCACGATAGTGTTCAGTTGCAGTTGGGCCTTGGCGGATCACGTACTCCTATCGGTGTCGCACGCTTCGATAACAGCTGTCAGGTTCCCGACACTGTTACGAATCGGTCGGATACGGGAGATTTTAGAAGGGCGTTTGCCAAACAATTCATTATTACGCCAAGCAGCAGACCGTTGCTCTTTGTTGTCAAGAAGAACGTCACGATTCTCAAGAACCTGCTGAACTGGGTGCTTTGGTCGGCCCCTAGACCGGATGACGAGCAAGGTCGCAGAGTCGTTCCCGATATTCCGTTGCTCGTAATCGACGACGAAGCGGACTACGCCTCTATAGACACCAAGAAACTTCCCATCGACGAAGACGGTCAATTGCTCAAGGATCACGATCCTACGCGAACGAACGCTCGCATTCGAGAACTTCTCCGCAGCTTCGAGAAGTCGGCATATGTGGGCTATACTGCGACTCCTTTTGCCAATGTCTACATACATGAAGAAGCGTTCGCGGACGGGTACGGCCCCGACCTTTTTCCACGTGCCTTCATTGTTAATTTGCCGACACCATCGAACTACATCGGCCCGGCTCGTGTTTTCGGACTTGCTGCGGATCCAGACACTGGATCAGAGGCACAACCAGAACTGCCCGTTGTGCGTCGTGTTAGGGACTTCCAAGATTGGATTCCGAACAAGCACAACAAGTATCTCGTGCCAGGGGTACTCCCCGCTTCTCTCCGGGAAGCACTCCGGGCGTTTGTTTTAACATGTGCTGCCCGGAAGGCCCGGGGCCAGGAAAACGCACACAATTCGATGCTGGTGCATGTGACACGATTCACCGCCGTGCAGGAGCAAGTGGGGCAGCAAATCGAGGAGGAAGTGAAGAACCTGACCCTCCGACTGAAACACGGAGACGGGCACTCGTCGAGTCAGTTGGTCGAGGAACTGCGGGAACTATGGGAGAATGATTTCGTTTCAACAACGCGATCGATCAACGCTGACGACTGCCCGGAAGTGGCTTGGGCGGAGGTTGCCAGCAACCTTTATGCAGCAGCCTCGCGAATCGAAGTGAAGCTAATCAACGGATCAGCCAAAGACGTCCTTGATTACGCTGAGCAGGCTGCGGGCGGATTGAATGTGATTGCCGTAGGAGGAGACAAGCTTTCGCGTGGCTTGACTTTGGAAGGACTCAGCGTGAGCTACTACCTTCGGGCAACGCGTATGTATGACACGCTGATGCAGATGGGACGCTGGTTTGGCTACCGACCGGGCTACCTTGACCTATGCCGGCTGTATACATCCTGGGAACTTGCCGAGTGGTATTCCCACATTACGGAAGCGGATGAGGAACTACGGCAACTCTTCGATGCCATGGCTTCCGTACGAGGAACACCCGAGGACTTCGGAATTCGCGTGCGATCGCATCCAGACATGCTGGTAACTGGTCAAGTCAAGATGCGAAACAGCTATCCGCTTAACCTCTCCTATCGGGGCGACATCAGCGAAACGATCTTCTTTCACCGGGACGAGGAGGCCGTCAAGCGACATTACGAGGCGGTTACCAGATTTCTGGAAATCCTTGGCGACCCTACCGGACGGCGTGGACTATCCCGGCCCACTCTAGTTTGGAATGATGTACCTGCTGACACTGTTGTCGACGACTTCCTTCTCAGAGTCTCGGTCCATCCAAAGGCAAGGAAAGTCGTCCCAGAACTGATGGCGAAGTACATCCGCATCTGCAATGATGCAGACGAACTTCGGAGGTGGACTGTTGCACTCGTGTCATCCAGCGATGGGACAGTTTGCGACATTGCTGGCCAGACTGTCGGATTGATATGTCGACGACACCATCCTGCGACAGGCCCTACTCCCGAAGAAGTCGGCTATTACCGCGTTCGAAGACTTGTCAGTCCCACCGATGAGCACATCGATCTGACAGATGCTCAATTGCGGGCAGCGTTGGAACAGAGTCAGCGTGCTGGAGGCGGTGAACCCCTCAGGCGACCGAGTGGCTTAGCCATCCGGGCAGTGCGTCCCAAGACAAACGGCCTTATGCTTCTCTATCCCCTCGAACCAAAATTTGTCGAAGGCGACTGTCCCGTAATGGGTTTCGCCATCAGTTTCCCGGACAGCGACTCGATTCACACCGTCAATTACGTCGTGAACAACGTCTACTTCAAACAGGAATATGGGGACGAATGAACGTCGGCGAGCTTTGGGCGGAACTCGAATTGGACGCATCGTCACTCGGAGAAGACGAGTGGGTGGTTCGCCGCGTGAATCCAGAAAGCCGATGCGATGTGCTTCTCGGAATCGAGGGTGCGAGCCGGCGGCGGGGCCTCCTCGTACGAGTTGTCAATTCCGCGATCTCGGGGAGTGTTGAGTACCCGCGATCTCGCGGTTTTGAAACCCGAGATGTATCTCTTGCGAATTGCCCGCGGACACATACGACTTTGGGAGTCCTGCTGACCGATCCCGCCTTCATGGACATTTTCACGAGACTGGTTGACGACATTGTTCAGCGACTCGTGGAGACTACGGACGATTCAGAATCCGTTGTCGAGATGACAAATCGCCTGAAGGTCTGGCAATGGTTCATGGAGAAGGCGGGCACCGAGGGGCTTCGTCAGGAGGCACAACGAGGCCTGTACGGGGAATTGCTTTTCCTGCGAGATTATCTGCTTACACATTTGTCACCTCTTGCTGCCATTCAAGCCTGGGTCGGGCCGTCTGGCGGGAATCAAGACTTTCAGTGGGCACGTCGAGCCTGCGAGGTGAAAACGACGGCGGCGAAACACCATCAGAAGTTGCGGATCGCAAATGAGTTGCAGCTCGACACCCGGGCCGTCAATGTGTTGTGGGTTTATCATCTGTCACTTGATGCCCGCCGAGGAAGTGGCGAGACCCTTCCGGAGGCAATTGACAGCATTCAAACAGCGATCGCCCATGATGCGTTGGCTGTTGAGCATTTCACCGCACTGCTTCTTGAGTCTGGATACCACCCTGCCCAGGCAGAAAGATACCATTCTACCGGCTATACTGTTCGAAACGCGACCTTCTACCACGTTACGGACGGGTTTCCACGCATTACCGAGGACCAACTGCCCAATGGTGTCGGCGACGTGAGCTACTCGGTGTCTGTTACTGAGTGTCAGCACTTCAAAGTTCCCGCCTCCGAAGTCGAGCAAGCGATCAGGACTTAAACCATGAACGACCAACACGATTTGGAGCAGTTCGCGGCTAACTTACAGCAAGAGGTAATTAGCCGGGCATCACTAGAAGATCAGGAGGAGTTTCTGGGCGATGCCTTCACAAGGATTATGATCGATTACCTGGCCGATGCAGGCGAACTGGACGACGGCGAGGTCTGTTTTCACAAGACTCGTGGTATAGAAGTCAGCGGATATCACTTGAGTGACGACGAAGATGTACTCGACCTGTTTGTAAGCATTTTCAACCAAACGGCACCCCCAGTCTCCGTAACGCGAACTGACTTCGAAACCTATTTGAAACGGCTCACCAGTTTCTTCAAGCATGCACTGGATGGATACCACAGCCAACTGGAGGAGGCCTCACCTGTATGCGATATGGCGGCTCGCATTCACGAAGCTCGAACCAAGCTAGACAAGATTAGATTCTTCGTTTTCACCGACGGGGTGACGAAGGCGGAAGTGAAGCCACCCAGTGATCTCCACGGCCTGAGACCGTCGGTCCACATTTGGGACATCGAGCGGCTTTTCCGATGTATCAGTTCCGGACGGCGACGTGAGACAATTGAAATCGACTTCGTGAGCGAGTTTGGAGAGGCAATTCCTTGCCTTGAAGTGCCAAGTGACGGCACCGATTATCATGCATACTTAGCGATAATCCCAGGCAGTATCTTGTTCAAACTCTATGACCAATACGGTCCGCGGCTCCTGGAACTCAACGTTCGATCCTTCCTCCAGGCACGCGGCAAGGTGAACAAAGGGATCCGAGATACGATCATAAAGGAACCAGATCGGTTCCTGGCTTACAACAACGGCATTACGGTGACGGCTTCTGAAGTGAAGATCCAGACACTTGACGACGGCGGCAAGGGTATAGCCTGGGTCCGTGATTTTCAGGTCGTCAATGGAGGCCAGACAACGGCCTCAATTTACCATACCGCGAGAAAGGACAATGCGGACCCAGGGGCGGTGCACGTTCAGGCGAAGTTGTCCGTCATTGCCCCTGAACGCATTGACGAAATTGTTCCCCTCATTTCGCGGTATGCAAACAGCCAGAACAAGGTCAATGACGCAGACTTCTCCGCAAACGATCCCTTCCATGTTCAATTGGAAGAGCTGTCTCGCACTGTTTGGGCACCGGCAGCTGACGGGACACAACGGCAAACGAGATGGTTTTATGAACGAGCCCGCGGTCAGTACCTTGACGCGAAAGGTCGGGCCCAGACTCCGGCGAGAAAACGTGAATTCACGGCCGTGCATCCGAATTCGCAGAAGTTCACGAAAACTGACCTTGCGAAGTTTGAAAACACTTGGGACCAGTTGCCGCACAAAGTGAGCTACGGAGCACAGAAGAACTTTCGCGAATTCACTATTCGCCTTAGTCAGCGAAGAAACCTCCATGTGGATCAACAGTATTTCGAACGCCTTGTCGCGAAAGCCATCCTTTTCCGGAGAGCGGAGAAAATTGTCTCAGCCCAAGAATTCGGTGGATACAGGGCGAACATCGTAACGTACACTCTAGCCTACCTGTCTCATCGGACCGGGCAGCGAATTGACCTAGAACAGATCTGGCGAAAGCAGGACATAACGCCCGCCCTCGACACCGCGATCACGCAGGTTTGCAGGAAAGTCCACAAGACGATTACGAATCCGCCTGGCGGCAGAAACGTTACGGAATGGTGCAAGAGAGATCAGTGCTGGGAGAAGGTACGCTCTCTGGAGGTCCGCTTTCCTGATGAACTGAAGAGCGTCCTTGTGTCGACGACTCGTACCACCCGCAAGAAGGCCATACTGAAAGACGAACTCACGAAGGAAGACATAAGGAACATCAAGATGGTCACAGAAGTTCCGGCAGACGTCTGGTTTGAACTCTCGCGATGGGCGAAACAGACAGATAACCTGGAACCTCACCAACGCGGTATTGCGTATACGCTGGGGCGGGTGGTTGGACAGGGAAAAGAGCCCTCTCGCAAACAGGCATGGAGTGGAGTACGCATCCTTGAGGAGGCGAAGCGTTTAGGCTTTCAGCCAACGGCCGAAGGCCAAACATCCTAAGAGGACGGAGCGAACGAAGTTCTTGGAAGTACCGGTTGTTCAAATAGGCCTGGCCATGTTCTGCGTTCCGAGTTACGATTCGCATTTAGACACTGACGATTTCTAAACGATACGGAAGTCCATGGATGAGTAAAGCAACTCCATACAAGGCGTTCGACCTGTTCTGCGGGGGAGGTGGGAGTTCGTCCGGAGCCAGCATGGCTGGCGTCGTTCCCGTCGGGGGACTCGACATGTGGCCAGAGGCGATTCAGACGTACGATCTCAACTTTCCAAACGCTAGTACTTACTGCCAAAACGTAAGCCATGTGAGTGCGAAGCAAGTGGCAAGAGAAGTAGGCAGAGTTGACTTTCTCCTGGCATCCCCAGAGTGCACAAGCCACAGCGTGGCGAAGGGTAACAAGGAGCCGTGTGATTTGAGCCGAAGGACGGCCTTCGACGTGATCCGGTTCGCAAAGGCGATGCAGCCTCGCTGGATCGTTGTCGAGAATGTCGTGTCGATGCAGCGATGGGACGCCTACGGCGAATGGCTTTTGCGTCTACAGAAGCTGGGCTACAACTCGCTTGAAGCCAAGCTTGATGCCAGCGACTTCGGTGCATCTCAAAATCGCCGCCGGTTGTTCGTCATCTGTGATCGGGAGCAGGATCCCAAGCTGCCACCGAAGCGACCAGGGAAGAAGCGGTCGGCGAAATCGATCCTTCAAACTGGGGCAGGACTGAACGGTTACAATTATGGGTTCTCGCCTTTGCTCGGAAACGGGCGGGCGAGACCAACGCTTGCTCGTGCCCGACGAGCTATCAGAGCATTGGGAAACGACGAAGCGTTTCTAATCGTCTACTACGGGAGCGACGCCGCTGGTGGCTGGCAACGGCTTGACCGCCCCCTTCGAACAATCACAACCCTCGATCGGTTCGCACTTGTTCGGCCTGGAAAGGACGGACATGAAATGCGAATGCTCCAGCCCCCGGAGCTTGCTGAGGCAATGGGATTCCCGTCCGACTACAAGTGGCCTCAGACTGTTCGCAGGAACAGAATCAAGCTGGTTGGGAATGCCGTTGCACCTCCTGTGATGGAAGCGATTGTGAGGAGTCTGACGTCTTAGCAGGATGAAGGCATGTCAACTGCCGTCCTAATCATGAATAAGGAGATGGATATGTCACCGTATGCCATGGCTCAGCGAGCGATCGCGGAGTTGAAGTCATCCATCCACGAACTGCTATTGCGGCCGACACCAAGTGGGCTCACCAATGCAGAGATTGGAAGGAGCTTGGGTATCTACACCGGACACGTGGGTCATGAAGGACATATCTCGCGAACACTCTTGGCAATAATGGAAGCTGAAGGTGTCGTGGAACAAGATGGTGAGTCGAAACGATGGTCACTTCGGTCTCACGCTCCGGCAGACGAAGCGACCGTGGATGTTCAAGCTACTCCCGAGTAATTGACTATCTCTTTCCTACTGGCAGTCATTGTGGCAGCTTCTCGCAAGTCAAAAAAGAAGGCGGGCCATCGGTCTTGGGCGGCGGGGAATGCTCCCGTTCCTGGGAAGCATCGTGGTGACATAATGAGCAGGGAGAAGCGTAGCTCAGTGATGTCACGGATTCGGGGCAAGAATACCGGACCAGAAAGAGTGATCGTCGATGCCTTACATGCACGCGGTCTGGATTTCGAGCAACATGCGGCAGACCTTCCGGGAAAACCTGATGTGCTATTTCGCAAGGCCGGGGTCGCAGTCTTCATCGACGGGGACTTCTGGCATGGTTGGCGTTTCCCCTTATGGAAACACAAACTTTCGAGACAATGGCAGACGAAGATTTCCGCCACTCGCCGTCGAGACCAGAAGAATATGCGAAAGCTTCGACGTGATGGTTGGCAAGTAATTCGAATCTGGGAGCATCAGATTGAACAGAACCCACAGAAATGCATTGAAAGAATACTCCTAGCTGTTGGGCGTGAAGAGATGTGCGAGAACCCATAGGCCCCTATCGATCACGGAAATATGATCACCTCGCGAAACCTCCGACGCGGAACTCTGCCCGAGGCATCACGCCTTCGTCCCGTTCACTTGGCGTCAGCCGCTCTTGTTTCTTTGGGCTTCTGTGTCGATGCAGACTCCTTCTGCACCTTATTCACGCTCGTTCCTTTCTCTTTGTGAAAACCGTTGGGCAGGAGGGCATCGAGATTCGAGGAAAGGAACTGCGGGGACTCCAAATCCCGCCCCAGTGCTCTTGATTGCCGAGCCAGAGCACCATTGACGGACCCCGTCAGGTCCAAGAAATGGCTGCCCCCGCCGGTCGACAAGCGACGGGCGGGAGCATCACGATTTTGTGTCTTCAGGAAACGGCCCACCAGAGGAAGGTTGGCAACAACTTAGCGGCCGTCCGACCGTTCCTTCCGGCTGTTAGCCGGCGGCTCCTTTGGCATCTCCGGTTTCTTTGCTGCTGGTTTCTCCGGCGTTCCCTTCTCCTCGTGAAAACCGTTGGTCATGTTGGCACTCCTTTCGAGAGTCAATTGGTTTCCGAGTAGCCTTTCTACTCGCGAGTAGGCGTTTTCCCTGACGCCGGGTAGAATAGCGACATCGGGACGGCCGCGGCGACTTGCAAGCGCCCCCGGCCTTCAAGGCGCCCCTGACCGGCGTGCTGCCTTTCTGCCTTTCGGCAGCGGCCGGTTGGGGGCGGCCCGACATCAGAAAGGCAGTTTTCCGATGCAAGACCGTTCTCCCTCGCTACATGACGTGGCCAGCCAAGTCGATTCTCTGCTTCGTCAATTCGGCGCCCTGGATTACTTTCGCGATCGGGTCCGTGAAGCCGCGCAGGAACACATCGAGGCCGTCAAGGAACGGGAGCATCGCGCGAAGCTCCGCCGTGACGCTGTTGCGAAAGATGGCGTTTTAGTTTTGCCACTTGATGCGGCAATTGTGAAGAAGAAGACCAAGGAGGGCTGCTTTTACAAGTCGGAGGAGTTCCGTGGTCGCATCAAGCTGCCGCCCGACGTTACAGAACCGTTAATGCGTCTAGCGGATCGCCCGGAGTTTCCGGATCGCCCGGAGTTTCCGAATCGCCCGATGAAACCGCGATGCCTTAGTTGCCGCATCCCTCGCGCCAACTGGAGCGAAGAAGACGAACGTAAAGTTGAGAAGTTCAACAAGGAACTCGCGGTCTGGGAGGATGCAATTGAGGAGTACCACAAGAAACGCGCGGACTGGGAGAAGAAAAAATCGGACTACGTGACATCGCCGAAGGGTGGTCGGCCGTCGAAGTGGGAAGAGGACAGGCGTCCCATCTTCGAGTTGGCCAAGAAGCGGAGTTTTTCCGACGATGGAGATGGCGGGCTTCCGTATGCGTTCACTGTTGAGGCATGGCTACCCGCCGATCTGAGCGAAGACAATGATCCGCCGACAGATGGCCCGTTGCCGGTACCTGAGGCGGAAATGGAAATATCGCTGAACTTCAAGTATGCGGGGCTGGCGGCCATCTATGATGCTCATTGGGCCGGTTCTAAACGGATAGCACCATGGGGTGTTGTCACATGTGGCGACAAGGTGAGTCCTGCATCGGGATTGCCGAGCGAATGGAAAACCCCAGAGGAACCCGGTTCGTACCGAGCGGCATCTTGGTACTGCTTACTGGTCATGTCGGCCAAGGAGCTTGACGACAGGAATACGGCCATCGTAGCCTCTTGGCTGGCTGATGTTGAGAACGATCTCAGGGAGAATGGTCCGAAGGTGAACGGTTTGCCGGTCGAAATCCAGGAATTGATCGAGGATCTACCGCCGGATGACAGCGTGCGGATGGCATACCGGAGGGATCATCTGTGGCTTAAGTGGAAAGATCAACTCAGCGAAAAAGCCCGGTGCAACGCAGAAATCCGTGATCGGTGGAACGGCCTATCGGACGCACATCGAAAGATCATTTCACCCCGCCTTCCCGATACGATTGGCACGAATCGGTCTGGCGCAGAAACCGTTCGGTCGGGCAGCAGCAAGGCTGAGAAAGAGCTGAAAGAAGTGAAGCCGAAATCGGTTCGCAGAAACGCGAAGAAGCGTCGGTCGCGAAAGAAAAACTGAAAGTATGCGCGGTATCCGCACTCTATCCGCACTCTATCCGCACTCTATCCGCACTCTATGCGCATTCCCGATCCGCGGCGACCCTGGGATAATTCAGACAGTGGAAACACTGAATTGTCCGAGGGATTCTCATGTCAGATGAAGGCACGCCGGAAGTAATCGAACCGGGCCGTCTGTACTCCAAGGCGGAGGTCAGCCAGCGGCTTAGGCCATACTTTTCCCGGATTTCACGTCTGATTTTGGCGTAAGTGTCGTTCTGCGAACGACTTGCGTTGATTTTGAAATGCAGAAATGTAGCCACTAAATAGTCGCATTTGGGGTTGACTGCGAGATTCGAGTCGCTAT
>DATLAN010000087.1:0-7729 GCA_035527455.1 Thermoguttaceae bacterium | reverse complement strand
GGCTGCCGCGGGCCGGACACCGTGAATCTGGCCGTCCGCGAGCCCGGCGACTATACGCTGCGCGTGCGGTTTGCGGATGCAACGGTGAAGGAAGAAAAGGTTACGGTCGGCGAGACCAGGCACGTATCACTGACCGCGAGTAACTGTCTTGGTACAGCTCGAACGTGCGATTCTGCGAAGCGGCTTGGCTGGGTCACACGGAACGAATTGCTGATAAGCACTACCGGCAAACGACCGGCGCGCATTATGACAAAGCTATCAGCGAGCCCACGGGCCCAATGCCCGGCCAAGGAGAAAAACTGGCACAGAAACCGGCACAGTACCCGCACGAATTGGACCGTAGGGAACAGAATCACGAAACGAAAACCCCGCAAAACACAGGGTCTTACGGGGTAGTACTTTGCGGTACTAACCACCCTAGCGGAGGGCAAGGGATTCGAACCCTCAACCGGCAAGCCGGCACCTGATTTCGAGTCAGGCTGCTAACCATTCGCGTACCCTCCGGTGAAATCGTAAGTTATTGCCTCCTATTAAGTTGCGCTGTTACACGAGGTAGGCTAGAGACCGTCGATTTCGCCACCGACACCCGTATCGACCTCCGTGGACCACCCGCCGACACGCGAAAACGTGGAAGCAAGTCCAACAGAACCGATTTTAGCAGGAATCCATGAACTGCAAAGTGGCATGCGGGACACATTCGAAAAGCGTTGCCGTGAAGGGCGGTTTTCTTCATCACCGAGTCGCACTCCCCCAGAGATGTCTTCAACGATCTCCCTTGCTCCCGATGGAGGCGTATTTCGCGGCCACGGCACTCCCGACTCGAACACAGCGGCCATCGCTTCCAGGTGTCAGGGCAGACAAATGTCGTCATCATCCCAAACGGCGAATGCATTCCCATCCGCGGAAGCCAAAGCGGCACACGCATTGCGATTCTCGCCAAGTGTTCGGAATCGCTTTCCGACCGATAGCAACCACCATCCCGGGCCCGTTTGTTCATCACGCGCTGCAATATCCGTGGTTTCGTCGGGACCCCACGCGGGTCGCAGTCTGTACAGGGTTAGAGATTCGACGACGATTTCGCCTCCCTCGGTGTAGAGTTCCAGGGGGGTATTCTGCTCGGCAGGCGCTAGACATGAAGTCATCGAGACCTCGCCACGGTTGCCGAAGACCTCCAGGGACGTGCGGTCCGGCAAGACGCGCAGCGCATCGATCTCCTTGACTGGATAGCGGTAGAGCCTGGGACCGTTCGGACCGGTGACCAGGTGCAACTCGCATGGAAAACTCATCTGTTGGGTGAACGGCATGCCCGGGTAATTCCCGCCGCGCATCCAAGCGATTTGGATGCATCGTCCCGGAACGTTCGTCCACGTTTGCGCCGCGTAGAACTTTCGAGGCACACCGCAATGTCCTCGGGTTTGTCGCGCGTGATGCCCTTGTTGTTGACGCCGATCATGACGACGGCCACTTTGAGCTTCGGCAGTCCGTCGATCTCGCCGTGATCCAGACGCCAGAGCACGTGTTGCGTGCTGTCGCAGTTGATGCCGAGATTCAGGGCCTTCATCGGCACGTACTCTCTCTCCCAGACCTTCAGCCCACCCCCTTCCTGATCCCAGCCGTCCGTGATGGAATCGCCGGTGAAGATAATCTGACACTCTTCCCTTCCGGGCGCCGACAGGATTTCTTCATGTCGCTGTTTCCACCAGCCCGAGGGCAATCTCTTGGTCCACGGGTTTTCTACCGGTGTCGCGGCCCTGCATTGCGTTGTTGTTTCGCCCGTTGCTTCTTCGGCGGCAACACGTGCGGTCGGGACACACCCGAGTACGAGCAAAACCGTCAGAAGAAGGAAAAACTGACGAAGTGTCAGTCTCATGGTTCTTGTCTCCTCAGGTTTGTTCCCGGCTGGTGGGGGATACGAGCCGATAGAGGCTTCAGTCGTCCGCCAGATGACCGATGGTACGACGCGGGACGGCTCGGTTCAAGACTTCAAAGCATTTTCCTCGGCTTTTCGGCCTTTCCGCAAAACCTTCTACAATCCGATAAGGATTCACCAAGCCCTCGGTTACCAATCACCCGACCACTACGAAGCCGAACACGCCCCGGCACAAGCGGCGTAAAACGTCGCCCGCCCGGAGTCCGCCAGTGCTGGGCTATCGCAGCTTGCTGGCCGTCGGGGCCGGCAGACGACGCAAGAGCATTCGACATTGGAGCGGCTCATCCGGCGCGCCGGGCTCACGCCGTGGCCCCGGCTGTTGCACAACCTTCGCGCCAGCCGGGAGACGGAACTGGCCGCCGAGTTTCCATTGCACGTCGTCATCCGCTGGCTGGGCAATGCCCCCCGAACGGAGAGGCATCCGGGCGACCGTGAGCCTGCCGATCCGAGCGGCAGCCAGAGCGGCGATTCGGGGCGCGATCCGGCCCGTGACCGAAATCGTCCTGTCGAGCGCGCCGCAGAATGCGGTGCAGTAGCCCTGCAGTCAGCGCATGTCGGCGGTTGTCACGGATTGACCGCGCAAAGCAAAACCCCTGTGCTGACAGGGGTTTATGCAAATCCTGACAAGCGGAGTCAACCGCTGTCAAGATCTGAAGACGGAGAGGACAGGAGCAGCACTACCCCAGAAAACCCCGAGAAAACAGCACTTTTCGAAAGCGGCGCTGCAGAATGCGGTGCAGTCGCAGTTGACGCGGCAAATGAAGCTGGAATTTTTCACGAACTGAGTCTTGTTGTCGACGCGTGGCCGTCACTCAACACGGAGATTCGGGCAGCGCTGCTGGCGATGGTCCGCACATGTCTGGACAGACAATCCGACGCGTCGAAGTCGGATTGATTTTTCGACGATAACGACTCGGATGAAGAATTCCGATTTTCGTGCCGCGCGAAATCAAGAAGTCATGTTCGCTAAGGTGTGGCAATCAGGTTTGCCTTGCACAGTTTGGCGGGAATCGAATATCGGGCGCAAAGGTCCAAGAATGGCCCGACGATCTGTTCCTGGGCCACTCCCTCCGGCAATCGCCACGAACCGCCGCGAAACATCAATGGCTGGCCTCCTGAAATATGTTGGTATATCTGTTTCATCTGCTCCATCACTGGCGACAGGCCGCCTTGCTGCGGTCGAGTAATCTTGGCAACAGAGTAGACGACGCCCTGTACGCCAACTTCGCGGCCGAAGCGGACCAGGCTCTCCAAATCGCTTGTCGACTGGACATCTGCCAGGCCAAAATCGGCCATTGTTTTGCCGCCCCCCAATGGATCGCGTGGAAACAATGGATCGATCCGCAGAAAGACTGGCAAACCCTGTTTTCGCAAGAACCGGATTGCCTCCATGCGGCTCTCGACGCTCGGAGCCATTGGGTCAAACAGCCGGCGATGCTGGTCGTCGAAGAACGCCAACGACACTTCGAGCCTCAGAGGTGAGAAACCGTTCTCCACGAACCAATGGCGTCTTGGATGGTCGGCCGGCAACTCGTTCAGCCGATGCAGTACCTCAATGTACCTGTCGTCCGTCAGCGCCGCTGGGTTCTTGGTCAGCAAGGTGACCGTCGTGAACCGATTTCGATGTTCGGCCAGCTTCTGGAGCGTGAAACGCGTATGACGATGCTCCTGCTCCAGCGGCTGGAGCGCATCGGTGCTGTTCGACAGATGCACCGGCGCGGGCGGAACATCAAACGTCTCCAACGCCTCCAGGTCCTTGCACAAATCCTGTCGAAAACGACTCTTGCAGCCCGGCTCTCGGGCACTGTAACCGTTGACGTAGCAGTATTGACACTGGTGCTCGCAGCCCGTGTAGACGTTGATCGAATACCGATGCCCCGAGGGAAACTCCCGCTGATCGGCGAACGGGCAATACCACTTCACCACGCGCGGCCGCGTAACCTCCAGCACGTCCTTCTTCGACCCATGCGGCAAGAAGTAGAGCGCCACGGCCGCACGATCTGTTTCACTCAGTTTCTCGAAAACCGGCCGATACTTAGGATGCACCCGCTCGGCAAGAGACAGCCCTCTCTCCACGTCGGAGTTAGGGAGGTTTTCAGCGGCAAACAAGGGACGAGCTGTCTGCATGGCTAATTTTACCTGGATAGTAGTCGCACTGACGCAGTGTGTGGCAATCTACTTGCGATGTGTGATTGTACTGGCTTTCTCTCAATGAGGAAGACAGTAGCCCCTCGCCTCTTTGCCTGTTCGGTTAAGTCTGTGATCGACAGGCCGTCCAAAGCGAATTCCTTGAAATGTTGTTCGAGATGGCGCGGCAACAAGTCCGCATCCTCGATTACCAGGTGGTTTGTCATTCGCAATAACTGGGCAATTAGAGAACGACCGCTCGGCAGCACGAGAACCTCATCGTCGAATACGCGAAGCGGTACGTAGAGCACGTTCTCGTTGGCGGACGGTGTACCGCCCGCCACAATGTACAGTGCTTTGAAGTAGTCCGACGCCGAGAACTGTCGAAACGTCCTGCCATTCTTGAAGGTGAACTGCCCAATCCCATGTTGGATGCTACCTGGGCTGTTGCTTTCGATCAGGTCTTCCGGACGCAACACGCGGGAGTCAACATCGCACATCTTGTTCTGGCAGAATGATGCATTCGCATCCTGAAACGACATCGTCTCGATGGAAAAGTGGCTAAAAAGGTCACATGCCCTCAATAGTAAAGCAACATCGAAACGTATTTGCGGATTGTCAGCGTTCTTGTCGATCCAGTCGGACAGGCTCTCACGGCGGAACACTACGTTGCCAAAAACTCTTGGATTTCGATAAAAGGAGTTGGCGATCGACTTGCTTCCCCGAACCACATCAATCAATGTCAAATCGAATAGCTTACGGTGTGTCGCAGAGGCCTTCTTGCATAAGGTCATTGTGACCTTGGCGGAACCACACGCCATGTCCACCAGGTGAAGGCGAGGTGATGCAAACCGAGTGACCAACTGCCCGAATACGCCGTCGAAGAGCGATTGACTCCGTTCACGAATCCACGGATCGCTTTTTGGTGTTAGGCACGCGAACAGCTGACCAATGAGTGCGTGGCTAAGCGGACGGTCACCAACCTCCGCCGTCGGATAGACAAATAGTTGTACTCCACGAGTCCGTATCAACGGAATGCGCCGATAGTGCCAATAGAGAGCACCGAGGCCGGGAGAATCTCCGCATGGGCATATCAACGGCAGGTACTTGGGATTTTCCGGTGCGTCGGGGCTGGCAAGTCTGCTCAGAAGATACGCGGGATGTCTTGCGGTGAGGATGGCCGCAGCCGATCCGCCGCAGTCGCCAGACACACGAATCGTCTCAAAGCCGACAAGCCTCCGCAATATAGCGAGCGAGCCCTGTTCGCGAGCGTAGCTATCCAGACATACACGGAGTAAATGGAAGTATGCTCGCACAAACTCGTGTCGCAGACCGGCTGCAAACTGCCCGGCGATCAGTGCGGTCCAAGCTGCTTTCAGCTGTGCGACTTCTGCCGCCCAGGGACCGCATCGTCCCCAATACTCATCCCAGTTCGTGCTGGCAATGCGAATCCGTCGGCCTGCGGTCACGTCAATAGACGTTATGATCCGCGCTTCCCTCAGTGCGTTCCGCAGCAATCGTTGGTTGTATCTTTGTGTGCGGTCCACGCTGTAAACCTCCTGCACGGCTGCTACGCTTGGAAGAATTCCTTCTGACCGCCACGGGCCACAGGTGGCCAGCGGCCCGAGATGTGGCAAGAACCGCTGGGGATGTCTGGGTTTTTGCAGCCGCAGACGAGGACCGTCAGACCGTGGCGGCGGGCGATGAATTTGAGGCGTTCCATGATTTCAATGCGTGCTACGGCTGGAAGTGCCGACACCCGGCTGTTGCCGGCATGAATCGCCATGTGCTCGCTGGCGGCAAAGCGGTCCAGCAGTCGCTTGAGCATAGGCATGTCCTTCACGTGCCGACGCAACGAGCCGACCACGGCCGGACGGAGAAACAGCACGCTGGCCGCAATGGTCCGCACGCCCGCGGCCGCGAGTGCCTCGCAGAGCGGTTCAAGGCACTCTTCGCCATCGGTCAGGCCCGGCAGAATCGGGTCGAGTCTTGCGTCGACCGAGATGCCTGCGTCGATCAATTCGGCTGCTTGCGCGAACCGGACTTCTGGCGATGCCGCATGGGGTTCAAACGCAGTGGCAACAATTGGATCAAGTGTAGTCAGCCCGATCCGTCCCTGGACCAGCGGCGCATGGGCGGCCAATAGCTTCCGATGCCGGTCGGGAATCAACCCTTTCGTGACAAAAGTCACCCCAATCCCCGACTCCAAGAGAAATCTGAACACCTCGTAGGCCATGTCCAGCACCTCGGGAACCGGCTGGAAGGGATCACTCGACGGACTGAAATACACGGTCGCAGGCTTCTTGCGCTTGCGGGGCAGCTCGGTTCGTAGCTTGGAGAGCGTGTTCGTATAAACCCCGACCTTGCCTTCGCCGGGGTGCGTCAGATAACCCCGGGCGTAACAATAGCGACATTCATGAGCGCAACCGGCCGTCAGATTGACCGTCGGAACGTGCCTCAGACAGGCTAAGCTGGAGGGCGTTAGCACCGCTGATTTTCGCTCTATATGGAGCACTTCGTTCATAGCAATACCGCCAACAAGAGGGGGTTGCGGCATGTGTACGCATGATCATATTACACTTCTCCGGCACCGATTTCAAGACAGGTTCTTGGCCACCCCAGACTCGGCCCAATACCTTTGCACATGCAAAAAGAGTGCGCCGGCATAAATGGCCCTCCGTCACGTATTTGGCGAGTTGTTCGTGGCGTGCTACGACCAGCAAGGAGGGCTTCGCTTTCCACTCGGGGCAGAACACCGACGGCAGCAGAAGCCCACTCACGCCCAAAGAGAGTGGATCGGCAGTGCGTACAGCCGTTCGCCGAAAGGAACGGACACTTCGCCCGTGTACAGGACGACGCCGCGCACAAAACGCTTGCCCACCGCGTCGGCGAGCGCCGTCAGGCCGCGAAAGTCGCGACGTTCGCTCAGTGCACCCATTCGCAGGGCAATACTGGCGCTGCTCGATTGCGAACGCTCAGACCGATCGGGCGAGCCATTCACGGCGAACCGGGACAACCCAATGTCAGGCTGAGGCCATGTGCCTCCTGCCAGAACCCCTGTCAGTCGAATCGTGAAAAAGCTCGTGCAACGCAGCAACGAATTCATCCAGTTGTAGATCGGGCCGCGAATAGGGACTTTCTCGGAGACGTAGCATTCCCAGGCTGTCCTGGCCGGAGAAATGATCTCTCACGATTTGAGCAGCTTCGACGACAACTGGTGCTGCGCGATGGGTTTCTCGAAGTTGCAAAGCCTCATCCCACTCGTTCTCCGCGGTGGTGGCCAGCACCGTAATGTCCAATGCATGATAGCGAGCGAAGTCCTTGCTTGCATCGGCCAACCGGTCACGAAATGCGAACAGTTTCATCATGGCGAATGTCAGCGGGTGCGGGATGAACACCGTCGCCTGATGCACGATACCGCCGCCCGTGACGCCATTGATCGTCACGGGCGGCAACCTTTCCTCAAGCGTCAATGCTTCATCAACCGGGTGTGCATGGAGATCGACCGATGGACGCGGACGGACTCGTCTCGCATCAACTCTGGCCGGACTCCCCACGAAACTACTCTGGGGTCCTGTCAGCAGGTCGACCTTGAGGCTTCCTGCACGTCCCCCGTCCGGCCCCGGTTTGGCAAACTGGAACTTCTCCGCTCCACTGATGACTTTGTAACCG
>DATLAN010000086.1:0-9689 GCA_035527455.1 Thermoguttaceae bacterium | reverse complement strand
CGCGAAGCCGACCCTCAGCGATCAGGAGGCAATCGACTTGATCGACTACTACCGCGAACGAAACGACGTGGCCCACCAGTCGCACCGTAAAACCTGGCTGGCAAACAACAAACGACTCGCCAAAGAACTCTTGCTGTAGAGTTATTCACGGCCTGACCTCATCTCCAGGATGCTTTTCGCGACGGGGTGGTGGGATTATTCCCGCGTTGCCGTGGGGACGCATCGGACATTCCCGTGCAGCGGCGTAGGACGCGATCGCCCCCCCCTCCCCCCCTCGCGTGTGCCCTATTGGCGCAGGGTTGGGCTTTCACGATAATGGGGGCGCTCGCGTTTTTCGTGCATGGGAAATGTCCAGACAGGTATAAGGAGGCCGTCCATGCCTGGCGCGTTCGATCCGTATCACCGCTGGCTGGGGATTCCGCCGGAGGACCAGCCGACGACGTGCTATCGATTGCTGGGATTGAAGGACTTCGAGAATGACCCGGACGTGATCGAGTCGGCGGCCGATCGGCAGATGACTCATCTGCGGTCATTTCAAACCGGCGAGCACGGCGCGCTGTCGCAAGAGTTGCTTAACGAGGTGGCCAAAGCGAAGATTCAGTTGCTGAAGGCACGGGAGAAGGCCGCCTACGATGCACGACTGCGTCAAGAGCTGGAAGCGAAGAAGGCCCCGATGGCCAGGGCGATTCCGCTACCCGGCACGCCCGCGTCGCCGGCGGATGAAGAAAGCGGGATCCCGACCAGGTTGTTGATTGCGCTCGGTTCGGTGGTAGCCGGGCTTGTGGTGATCCTGGTGCTGGTGATTTGGCTGGTTTCCGCGTCCACTGATCTGCCCGAGGAAGCGGAGGGACCGGCCGGCGATTCGCCGCTGCCGCCGTCGCATCGTCAGGCGCCGCCGGTGGAGCCTTCGACGACCGGCCCCTCGACACGGCCGACGGATTTGGGAACGGTTCCCTCCAACCCGGTTGATCCGGCGCCGCCGATCGCGAACGTGCCGAGCGTTCTGCCCTACGAAGAGCCGGGCGAGCCGACGCCGCTGGAAGAGGCGCCGCCGATCGTCGGGACGAACGCGTCTGTCGGGACGAACGCGTCTGTCGGGACGGACGCGTCTGTCGGGACGAACGCGTCTGTCGGGACGAACGCGCCTGTCGGGTCGACCGATCCCGTGCCCGAACCGCCGCAAGAGCCGGTCGATTCGCGCCACGCCGTGCCAGCCGTCGACGTGCAGCAGACGATCCTGGCACAGCTTGACGAGTTGTACGATCTGGCCAAAAAGCGGAGTCCGGCCGAGGCTCTCGAACTGTCCGCAGCGCTCCATGCCTTGGCCGCGGAGTGCGACGACCCAAACGAGCGGTTCGTGTTGTTGCGCAAGTCGATGGAGTTGGCCGGGGAAGAAGGGAAGAACGCGGTGCGGATGTGCCGCCTGATCGACGCGATGGCCAAGGACTTCCGATTGGACCTGGTTGTGGCCAAGCAATACGTGCTGAGCAAGTTCGCCGACAGGGCCGATGATGCCGAGGAGATCGCGTCGTTGCTGGAAAGCTCTCGAACGTTCATTGACTCCGCGGTTGGCCAGCAACGGTTCGACGCGGCGTTGGAGGTTGCCACGGCGACGTGCCGCGCCTGTCAGCGACCACAAGGCCGGGATTATCGCAAAGAGACCTACGATCGCCGCCGCGAGGTCGAGCGTTTGCAGGAGGAATATCAGCGAGTGGAGGAGATGCTTGCCCGAGTCCAAGCCGACCCGAGCGACGCCGAGGCGAATCTCCACTTGGGCCGATTGTACTGCTTTGCCCGCAACGATTGGCAACAGGGCCTACCGTATTTGGCGCGGGGCAGCGATGCCGAACTGGCCGCTCTGGCCGGTCGCGAACTCGACTCGCCGCCTCGGGCCACCGCCGAACAGCTCGAGTTGGCCGACGCGTGGTGGGATCTGGCGGAGAAACGCGGGGCGGACGAGCAGAAGTCGTTGCGGTTGCGGGCCGGCATCTGGTATCGCCAGGCCCAGCCGCAGGTCGCCGGAATCCTGGAGAAGGTCAAACTGGAGAAGCGGCTGGAGGAGATCGGGCCGATCCCTTCGGCCGTCGTGGAGCCTGAGAAACCGCGAGTAAGCCGTAGCGACGAGCCGGTCATCGGGCCGGTCATCGGGCCGATTATCGGGCCGGTCGATCAGCCGCCATCTTCCCCGGCACCCGATCCGCCCAGTCAGCCGCTGGCGCTCAATCGCTGGGTCGACGTGATCCCGGCGATTGACATTGCGCGCGACAAAATGGCGGGGGACTGGTCTCGCCGGGGGGACACGCTCGTTTTGGACGGGTTGCATTACGGCGCGGCCCGGCTTCAGTTGCCCCTACGCGTCACCGGCAGTTACGATCTGGAGGTCCAGTTCACCCGCCACGCCGGAAACGAGAACATCACGATCGTGCTGCCGGTGGGCCGGCGAGCTTGTCGGCTCTCGATGAATGCCTGGGAGGGCGAAGCCAGCGGGCTGGAAGAGATCGACGGAAAATCGGCACGAGACAATTCGACGGTGGTCCGTCCGGGCACGCTCACCAACGGGAAGCTGTACCGGGTGCTGTGCCGGGTGCGCGAGGACGGCGAGAACGCGACCATCGCCATTTTCCACGATGGAAAAGAATTCACGAGTTGGACCGGAAAGCTGGCGTCGCTGTCCACCGGAAAATACCTGACCTGGCCCAACCAGGACCAGCCCGGCTTCTACACGAAGCTCGGCGACGTGACCTATCACCGCGTGCGTTTCTGCCTGGTCGGCGGAACGGCATCGTGGATCGAACCCAGCTTGCCTGCCAAATTGCCGACGCGGACGGGTCAGCCCGTGAACCTTGCCCAATCGGCAAGAGTCATAGCGTCGTCGTATACGACGCCCGACTTCTACTTCAACCGCGCCGTCGACGGCAAGATCGCGGCGCCCGGCAGTGGGAAGGGGCGCGGGATAGGATGGGCCGCTACCGAAAAAGACGCGCAGGACGAGGTGGTCTTCAGGTTCTATTGGGAACGGCCGGTCTACGTCGAAGAGATCGTTTACATCGGCCGTACGAGCCTCGATGGGAACGAAGTGTTCAAGGATTTCCAGATCTACCGCGACTCGGAAACGGAAGCGATCGGTGGGGGCACGTTCGAAATGAGTCCCCTGGCACAACACATCAAGCTCCCGCAGCCGACTCGATTCGAGCGTCTGACGATCAAGTTCCTCAACTCCTATGGCGGGAAGAATCCGGGTGCCGACGAGATTCTGGTCTTCGATCGGAAACTCACTGATCCAGGTAAACAGCTTCCCTTGTTCCTGACCACCCTGTTTTGATTGTGGCGGGAGAGCTTGATTGCGGTGGGAGGTCCGCACTCCCCTCATCCCCCCGGAACGCAGTCCGGGGGCGTTTTTCTTGACCGGAATCCTCAACCGCGATCACTGAAAACTGATCACTGAAAACTGATCACTGAAAACTGATCACTGAAAACTGATCACTGACAACTGATCACTGACAACTGATCACTGACAACTGATCACTGACAACTCGCCACTGCTCGCTCCCCAACCCCAAGCACCGAGGGCTCAAAACGCATCCTCCACCGACTCCGCCCCGTAGAGCGGCATGTAGCGGTAGTAGACTTCCAGAATCATCACGGCCATTGCCGTGTTGTAGAGGCGGCCGCCTTTGTCGCCGTGGCCGCCGGCGAAGTACCAACTGCCCGATTCGTGGCCCGCGGCGGCCTGGGTCTCGATCAGGTAATCGCGCATCCGCACGTTCCACCGCTCCCACTCGGGACCTTCCCAGTGGCGCATCACCTGGGTGGCGTAGTAGTTGTAGTACATGTCGTCGTCCGACGGCCCCCACTCGCTCAAGTAGGCCACCCCGCGGTGCAGGGCCGGCCGCGTGCGACGCCAGCCGGTGTACATGCGGCAGAGCAGGCCGATGGCCGTGGTCGTCCGCCGGGCTTCGGGCATCATGTAGCCGTATTGGGCACCGTCGTCGTACTGCACGCCGTCGAGAAAATGCGCCACCAGCGCGATCACCGGCGTGGGCACCCGCAGCCTGGCCAGCCGCCCGCTCTTCAGACCCATCAACTGCCAGCCGGTGACCGTGGTGTCGCCCGGTTCGCCGGGCGTGTACCGCCAGCCGCCGCCTTTGGTGTCCTGGGCGTAGACGATGAAATCGACGGCCCCTTGCGCGAACGGGCGGAGATTCGGATCGCCCGTCATGGCGTAGGCCTCGCAGAGCACGATCGCGGCCAGCCCCTGGGCGTACATCGTGCCTTCCTGGAAATCGAGTCCCTCCGAGGTCTTCAGCGCCCGCCCGGTCAGATAGTAGATGCCATTGTTGACCACCTGCCGGTACTCGCCTTCGGTGTGCGTGTATCCGGCGCCGAGGAACGGCAACAGGGCCAGGGCGGTGGCGGCGGTGGTGCTGGTTTCGGTGCCCGGATCGCGGCACTGCCCTCGGCAGGCGCCCTTGTGATGGTTGAAGTGCCAGCTTCCGTCCTCGCGTTGATGGGCCATGAGCCATCGCAAGCCGTGTTCGACGGCCCGTTCGCTCAATTCGTTTCCGCCTCCGTCCTTGGCCAAGGCGGCTCGGGTCTGCGGGTTGCGGCCTTCCAGTCCGCCGCCGGTGGGCCCGTCGGTCCTCATGAGCCAATCGATCGGTTCGGACGGGTCCATGCCGAACGGGGAGGGCCGTCGCGGTTGGCGATCCGACGCCGATTGCCCCGGCTCGGCGATCGACAGCATCCCCAGCAGCGGATCGGGCTGGGGGATTTCGTCCGCCGTTTGGGCCGAATCCAGAAGGAACGATTCGCCCTGTCCTTCTTCGAAGAGCGACTCCAGCGGATCGGCCACGCTGGTGTCGACGATCAGTCCGCCGGCCGTGTCCCCGGGCCGCGCGGCCTCGACGATCAGGGCCAAGGTCAAGAGCAATCCGCAATGGAACACCAGACTGACGCCCCAGGCCGACCACCCGCGAGGCGACCACCAACGATGGCCGGCCGAGGGTGTCTCTTCGACATCCACCTGTAGCGGAAGCGTTTCTTCATCGGCCTTCGGCGGCGGCGGAAGCACACGTACCCTAAGCGAGCGGCCCGACGCGCTGCCCGCCGCACCGACACGCCCCCCAGCATTGGGGGCCACCAGATCACTTCGATCCGGCAAGTCGGGCTCAACAGACAGCGATTTGGGCACGGCGCGGGCTCCAACGGACGCGTGGAGGACAAACGGCGCAAGCGAAGACGAGAAAAGCGCTTTTACCCATTATACCATGCAGAACACCGCCAAACACGCCGCAGCCCTGCCGGAACAATGCAACGGAGGCGCGAGCAACGTTTCGCCGAACTTCCAACCCAGAAGGAACGCCGAAGCGGGGGGGGCACCTTCTGCTTGTAGCGGCGCTTCTTTATACTTATCCTCCAGATGGCTGGAGCCAGGCAACCACAATTCCCGTGGGGAGGTTGCGATGAGTATTGCGGTAGCTTGTGGGCAGTGCGGGAAGCGATACGCGGCGCCGGAGGAACTCGCGGGCAAGCGGCTGAAGTGTCCCCAATGCGGTGCTACGGTGGACGTGCCGGTCGGTGAGGTCAACATTGAATCCTCCGCTCCATGGCGCGACCCCTTGGCCGACCTGCTCGACGAGGAGTTGACCAGCGGCCCGGCCCTTTCTCAGATGCCTGACAGTGCGGGGGCGTCGCCTCTTCTATCGGCGGCCCGTGCGAAAGAACCGTCAGGCATCCCAAGACCGCCGGCGGCCAAGCCGTCCGGCGTGGGAAGATTCATCCGGACGCACCGACTGGCCCTCGCCGTGGGCGTGGTCGCGGTGCTGCTGTTGATGGTCTACGGTCTCTCGGGGTTTTACCGCACCGCAGCGACTCTGCTGGCGATCGGCGTGGCGATCATCCTGATCAGCTTCATTCGACGGAAGCAGGAGGTCGAAGTGCTGGTCGCCCAAATCATCGGCTTCAGCCTCAGCGGCATCCTGTTCTTGGGGATGGTCATCGACCTGGTTCGGGTCAAGCGGTTCGTTGATTCTCTGCCGCAGTGGGACGGGAGTTTCTTCCTGATCATTCTCGAAGCGCTTGCGGCCTGGGCGATCCTCGTCGTCTTGATCGCGGTGGTGTGCTACTTGAGCGGCCGATTCGGTTTCTTCAACACGCTCGGTTGGATGTATGTGTGTGTTATCGGCCTGATACCCTTCGGCGCGAGAATGATCAGCAGCTTGCCCGAAGGGGGCCGTGCGGCGCCGCCGTACCGCAGCCAGCTCCTCTGGCGTCGGGTCTTCGCGCGGAGTGCGGAAACGCCGCCACCATCGCCGCCGACCCACCCGCGGCCACCGGCAAGACCGCCTTCGGATATCCCCGTTAAGAGGCCGCCCCGACCGTTGCCGCCGAAGCCTGTGCCGGACACGCCGATAAAGACCCCGGGAGAACTGGAACCACCCAAGCCGCCGCCGAGGCCGTGGAACGCCGTGCCCGATCCGGCCGCGGCCTCGAGCAAAGTCCTCGGCGCACAACCGATTTCGCTGCGGATTCCGTTGACCAATGTCGTGCGGGTGCTCTTCTCTTCGGCCGAAACAGGTCGGGCGGTCGTGATGAGCACGCCACCGGCCGGCACACCGGGGCCTCGCGGCACTGCCACGTATTGGATCGACCAATTCGATCTGGTCGGCGGGCGGCACCTGGGCCGGTTCGAGGTGCCCGGTGGTTGCGAACCGGTGGACGTCAGCCCCGACGCAACGCGATTGCTGATCGTCGCCAAAAACAACGCCGAGGTGTGGTCGCTGGAAGAAGGGACCTTGGCCATGGATTGGCGTTGCTCGCCCACGAGCACGTCGTCGCACGGCTGGGCGGCGTTCGTCGACCCCAACCACGTGGTCACGCTCCAAGGGCAGCGGCTGGTCGCGTGGGCGTTGCCGGAGCGGAGTGAGGCTTACTCGATGACCAACGTCGCCCGCGCGGCGCTGAGCCCGGGGCGGAACCACCTGGTAGTCTTCGAGACCGGCGGCGGTCTGTGGCCGGGGCAGATCGTCGATGCGAGCACGGGGAAGCCTTTGGGCAGCCTCGCGGCCCCTTCAGGCAGCCTGTTTGCCGCCGATCTATGTGCCTTCCGCCGCGACGGTCGGCAACTGGCGGCGCTGGGCAGCGGGAAGCTGATCGTCTGGGATTTGGAGAGCGGCGAAGTGCTTACCGAGTTCGGCCCGGCCTCCGGTAGAGATTGCCTGGCGTTCGTCGGCGCGGAGTATCTTCTTTTCGACGGCCAGCTCTTCGATCCCAGTCGCAAGGCCGTCGTCTGGCGGTACAGCTTTGCTACGTCTGAAAACGCATGGGACAAGGTGACGGGCAGTCCCGACGGCCGCGTTTGGCTGACCGCCTCGCAATCGTCGCAACAGGCGGCCTATCTGGGGCCCGCTCGGATTCCCGACGCCGAGGCCGCCAGCAAGCTCGCCTCCATGCCCGCCAGGTTTCAAGGCAACTCGAAGATCTCGATTCAGACCATCTTTGGCGGCGCGGCCTTGCCGGGTCAACCGCCAGTGGGGATTGGCGTTCCCGGTCCCGATTCGTCTACCGTGGCGGAGTACGAAAAAGCGAGTCGCGACTACGGGCGGCGAGAATACGTCGATCTGATCGTCGGTGACGATGCGGCTCTGCTGGAGCGAGTCCGTTGGCTTCCGGCGGCCAGGCGACCGTCGATCGGGATTCGCTGGGGGCTGGGCGTCCAACTGATCGGCGAGGAACAACAGCCGCCGATCAGCACGCCCGAGCAGTTGGCGATGGTCACCGGCACGATTGGCCGCGACGTTTACCTCGGCCTTGAGCGCTGGGCGTCCGAGGGCCGCTTCGGGAACTGGACTCCCGGCGGCAACGTCCCTGCCCGCCAGATCATCCTTTTGGGCGGCGGCGATCATCCGGATCTGCTCGAGGCGGCCAGGCGGCAGGGACTCGATCTGCTGGTCACCGTGTCCCGGAGCACTCGAATCGTCGGCATCGGCAGGCAGGTCGAAGTTCTGATGAGAGTTCGCATCAATGACGTGGCCGGCAAGCTGCCGCCCTGGAGTTCCACGCTGCTGAGCAGCACCGACGTGTTGGCGGGCCAGAGGATGGGAAAAGACCTCACCGCGGAGCTGGTCGCCGACGTGCTGAAGGAAGTGGACCGAAGCTACGTGCTGGGAGCGATGCCCGACGAGCGGGCGGAAGACGTCAAGACGCGAATGGCCGAGTTCGACCCGACTTCACTCGCCAGCAAGGACGAGGCCCTGCCGCACCTGGTCGATCTGCGCTATTGCGGGGCGAAGCAGTTGCTCACGGCCGACGAATTGATCGCATCTTACGACAAGATCCTCGGCGTGGGCAAGGGGCGAATCATCGTCGGCAGCGACCAGGCCGAACGGCGCAACGTACTTCAACAGTGGCTTCAGTTCCCCGCGAACTGAAGAATCCGCACGGCATGGCCGGAACTCGATGGGTTCTGCTTCTGGGAGATTCGCAACCGCAGCGTGTGTTCGCCCGGTGTCAGATCCGTGGCGAACATTACGGTGCGGGGATAGTGCAGGCCGCGGCTGAACCGGTGGTAGAGGTCGATCGACTCGAAAGGGCCGCCGTCGATGCTCGCTTCCACCATGCCCGCATCCGGACCGGCGAGCACGTAGGCCCCCACGGCCTTTCCCTCGAACGGCAGGGTCAGTTCGGCGCCCGGCTTCTCGGCACACAACAGGGGCACGTCCAGGAATCGGCCGCGGCAGCTCCCGGCGATTTCCTTCCAGGGCGGCACGTCGAGCTTCCAGCCCTCGCCGATCTCCGCCCGGCCCGGATCGATGAATCGCCCCCGGTCGTAACACTGCTCGTCGAGCGGTTCGCCGGGCATCGGATGAGGCGACTTCACGGCATCCTTCGGCAGCGGGTCCTTCCAGGCGGCGCTCATCAACTGGTCGATCATCCCGGCACAAATGGCGTTGCCGGCCGGGGCGGGGTGCGTGCCGCCGAACTGCTCCCAGGTCAACGTGCCGGCCGCGATCCGATCGGCGACTTCCTTGGCCAGGTGGATCGTCGAGACGCCGTAGTGCCGGGCCACCGCGTCATGGCCGTCGATGGAGGTCGGCGTTTTGCCCGACTGGATCGTCTCCAGCATGTCCGGATTGACGAAGTAGGTGATGACGACGTCGGCGTGAGGATTGTGCTGGCGGACCTGGCGCACGATCCCTTCCATGCCGCGAATAGACTCACGCCGGGCGTGGGCGGCGTCCTGGTCGTCGTTGACGGCGAACTCGATGAAGAACAGATCGAGCGGCCCTTTCGACAGCACGTCGCGCTTGAGCCGGAACGCGCCGGTCGTGGAGCAGGTCGAGGAGATGCCCGCGTCGGTGAACGTGAACTCGGTCTCGGGAAACCTCCGCCGGAGGATCTCGCAGACCATCGGCCGATAGCCGTTCATCTCGGTGATCGACCCGCCGATGAAGGCCACGTGGCCCTTCTTGTTCTCGGCAAACTGGATGCGGCAGTTGTCCAGGCCGCCGCGAAGCTGGACGTTCGGGCTGATCGGCGGTCCCTCCTCCGCACCGGTCGACACGCCAGTCGTCAACAACACCGCGACGGCCAAGAGCAACAGCCGGCCGCGCCAAGAGGACTTCCGGAGACTGATGAACATAGTGCAGATACCTCCCAACGTGGGGCACGTTTTCAACGTGCCGACAACC
>DATLAN010000085.1:0-5435 GCA_035527455.1 Thermoguttaceae bacterium | reverse complement strand
CCCGAGGCGATCCTCACCCATCGGCTGGACGAATCCCGAGCCCGAGCCACCCGTACCCGTGCTCGTCGAGCCCATCGCCGTGCCCGCCAGAAATAGCCGCTCCCTGCCGTCGCACCACCATGGACAGATCGGACGCTTACTGCCGCCCGGAGGTTCTTGACACAGCTTCTTTCGCCAGCACACCCCTCGGCGAGCGGGGGCAGCAGGCAAGTCGAAATGGTCGCGGATTTCGACGTTCTGCCCGCCTGACTCCCGCTTATGCAACGAATCTGCGACCCGCCGCATAACACCACTGTACCGGGTCCGCTCTTTCTCGCAATTCTATCCGGGTAGAAGTCGTACTCCCAGCCCCTCGACAGCCGCGGCCGAACGACTGTCGGCCGGCTATCGAGAGGCTGATGGTGCAAGAAGGTTTCCTTGTTCGGTTCTTCCGGCATGGAAAACTCGCAGTCCCGGCTGGGCTCTGTACGTTTGCTTGAACCGCGGACCGGAGCCGAGTAGACGGCCAACTACCGCCGCCTGCTCGGTTTCGTGTTCCGTTTCTCTTCTCTCAAGCAAAGGAGTTTGTCATGCCAAGTCTGACCAAGGCGTCGCGTGAACTGTTCAAGCGGCAGCCGGACGAGTGCTTTCCGTCGCTTACGGCATTGTGGGAACATTGCCAGCGGCAGAAGGAAGCGTGTGTCGATCGCTGGGTTGCTCCGCGATCGATCCGAACCAACCCCCACGACGCCGGCCGGCTGCTGTTGGCCGCCGGCGACGACGGGGCGTTCGAGATGAACGACTGGAGTTTCGGCCAGCTTTGCCGGCTGGCCGGCGTTGCCAAGGAGACGGTCAATCGGCTCGTCCCGGACACGGCTGCCCGGGTCTTCGCCGAGACGCTGCCTACCGGCAACAAGCCGCTCCAACTGTTGACCAACGACGACCAGGTTCGTTCGATCCACGGCACCAGCTACACGCGGCTGTTCAATGCCGACCTGCTGACCGTGGTTCGGGAGTTCGCCACCGATTTCGAGGCCCCGCCCGAGGGTGTCAATGGCGGCACCGGGCTCTACGCCGGTGAGCAGGACATGTTCACCTTCATGATCGACCCGACCGGTTGGGCCGAGATTGGAATCCGGGGGAATCCGGAAACACAATACTGATATTGGCAAGCTAGGGAAGCTTTGTTAGGTTCGGGGAATGGCCAGATTGGCAAGAGTGGTCATTCCCGGGATGCTGCACCATATTGCCCAGCGTGGGAACCGCCGGCAACTGACCTTCTTTCGCGACGAAGACTACGCGGCTTATGCGGAACTCATGGCCGACGGGTGCCGTCAAGGGGCAGTATTCCGCGGACACCAGTATAGTGTTTCCGGAATTCTGACTGGAAAGAACGCCCGTGCCGCATAAGGAGTCCTTCTCATGAATTGCCGGCATCGATTTGGGGTTCTTTCTATTCTGATCTGCGCGACGGCCGCCGCTGCCCAGCCGCCGGTGGCGACGTTCACCCTGCGCGACCATCTCAAACGCGAGTGGCGAAACGAATTGGTGTTCTTTCCCGTGGCGGAGGGTCTTTGGGGAAGCGAGGACCTCGTGCTGCTGGGTCCGGACGACGCACCGCTTCCGTATCAATGGGTGGACCCCGCGTTGGCCCCGTCGGGCAAACCCTCGATCGCGCTGTTGGCTTCGATCGGCCAGTTCGACGAGACAACGTATCGACTGGTGCCAGGCCGCCCGGCGGCGGATTCGGATCTGAAAGTACGACACAACGGCGACACGGTGTCGCTCGATAACCGCCTTGTCGGCATTACCTTGGGAGGCCCCGGCGCCGCGAAGCAGGGGCCGATCGCGGGGGTTCGCCTGCCGAGCGGTCGCACGGTGGCTGCCGGTCGGCTCGACTCGCCGCACGAGCCTAGCCGGATGGAAACGCGCGTCATCGCCGCCGGTCCGGTCTTCGCCGAGGCGGCGGTCGATTACACTTTTCCCGACCATGGGTTCTGGCGGTTGCGGTTTCGGGTGATCGCCGGCGAACCGGTCGTGCTCGTGGAGGAACAGTTCCAGCTTCCCGCGGGTGCCCGGTACGTGCTCTCCCTGGCCGACCGTTTTGGTGCTGATCGGCTCTTCTATCGCGACAACGGCAACCAGTGCCGCACCGGAACCGTCCGCTCCATCGAAGGAGAGCCTTTCTTCCGCATCGAGCCATGGCCCGCATGGTGGGGCGATCGCTTGCAGGCGCACTGGTTGGGAGTTTTTCGCGAAGGTGGCGACGACTTCTTGGCCCTCGGCGTGCGCGAGCCCGGCGCGTGGGTATTGCCCGATCGCACCGAGTGGGACACGGCCGTTACGGTGGACCACCAACTTCGGGCGACGTTTCAGCTCCGCGGGTTCGAGCGGCACTGGATCCTCGTGGCGATGCGGCGCGCCGACGCGATTCTCGACGAACAGTTGGACCAGCGTGTCGCACCGCCTCCGCAACGTTACGTGATGAAGTACGACGACGTGGCGCTCGATCGCGTCAAGGACTGGGTGCTGGCGTGGAACGACCGCGGCATGGCGCGTCCCCGGCTGTTCACCACGCCGGACGAATTGGAGCAGTTCCGCCGGCGGTTTGCGGTGGACCAGGAGAAACTCGCCAGGCTTCGCGAAACTCCCGTCTTCTCGTACAAGATGGACGATCACGTGGCGTACTATCTGGCCACCGGCGACGAAGCCCTCGGGCGCCGGCTGGCCGATTTCGCCCTGGAGACGCTCCAAAATGGTGTCGATCTCTATGCGCGTCAGGATGAGCTGCGCAACCAGGGAAGTTGCCCGCACCACCGCAACCCCACGATCTTCCAGGCCGCGATCGCGTCCGATCTGGTGCTCGCATCGGAAGTCCTATCCGCCGAGGAACGTGCACGGATGAAGGCCCAACTGGCCTTCCTCGGATACACGTTGGCTCGGCCCGCGGTCATCTCGCCGGAACGCGGTTTTCAGGCCAATCCCAACATGACGTCGGTCGCCCGGGCCTGCTTGGGCATGGTCGCCTGCACGATTCCCGACCATCCGCACGCCAAGGATTGGGCCGGGCTGGCCGTCGCGGAAATGGAGAAAGAACTCGACCAGTGGTGCGACGAAAGCGGCGGCTGGCTGGAAGCCCCGCATTACATGACCGTCAGTTTGGATGCGCTGATCCCCCTGGCAATGGCGCTGCGCGGGACCGGCTTCAGCGACGTCGACTGGCTCTATCATCCCAAACTGAAGAACACGCTGGCCTGGCTGGCGAAGATCTCCACGCCGCCCGATCCCCGACTCAGCGGCGACCGCTGCCACCCTGCGATCGGCAACACCTATCTCGGCGAGCGGACCTGCTTGAGCGGTTGGGCCGCGCGGATCTGGCGCCAGCGCGATCCCGACTACGCGCGCAACATGCAGTGGATGTGGCGGGCACACGGCTCGTTTGCCCAGCCGGGCATCGGCGGGGCGTATCCCGGGTTTGCCGGATACCGGCACTTGATGCTCGACGAGTCGATCCCTGCGTCGCCGCCGCGATGGGGTAGCGAGTGGTTTCCCGAAACCGGGGCCGTCTTCCGCGCCCATTTTCCCGGCAACCGGGAGACGTACCTGTACTACATCCAGGGCAAGATGCACCAGCACTACGATTTCGACGAGGGCTCCTTCGTTCTCTGGGGCAAGGGGCAGCCGCTGTGCGAGGACTTCGGCTATTACGGCCGGGCGCCTGCCGCCGATCACAGCCGCATCGACGACGGCTTCTACGAAGCGCTGGGGGTGGAGGGCAAGATCCAAGAGTTTGTCGGCGGCGAAACGGTCGACTACCTCCGCGGCGAGCGCCACGGCTGGCATCGGCAGATTCAATTCGTCAAGGACGACGATCCCCTGGGGCCCACGTTCTTCATCATTCGAGACGCCGTACTCAGCGGACGCGATTTCGATTGGCACCTGTATCTCGCCACCGACCAGGCGCCGCAGGTCCGCGACAACCCAATCCGGGCAAGAGGCCGTTTCGAGGCCGATCTGGTCGTCTTCTTCCTCCAGCCGACGGACCGGAACGTCACCACGGAAAACGTCACCCGCACGGCCGGAACCGCCGGTTGGGGGCACGATCGCCGAACCTCCTCGCAGCACTGCCTGCGGATGAAGCAGCTCCCCGGCGATCAGCCCCTCAGCGTGGTGCTGTACCCGGTGCTCGAGGATCAACCGACGCCCAAGTTCACCGCCCTGTGCGACGGCCGGGTGGTGAAAATCGAAAGCGAGCACGGCACGGACTACGCCATGTTGGCGCTCGAGCGGTTTCAATTCTCGGGCGAGGGGATCGAGTTCGACGGCAAGTCCGGCGCCGTCCGGATTCGCCGCGACGGCGTGCGCCTTTCGCTACCCCGACGAGGCACGCTCACCTATCGCGGCGAGACCGTCTCGTCCCAGACCGAACCACAGCGCACGATCAGCCGGGCATTTCGGTGACGACCAAGACCGTCGGCGCTGCCGGTCGGAACCCTGCCGATTCGTCGTCAAAGAGTCCGTCGAGCTATTCCTCAACGGCCACGCGGTCAAGCTCGACGAGTTCCAGCCGGGCGACTGCGTAGGGGAATTCCGGGGACATGTACTTAGGGAATTCCGGGGACATGTACTTAATTTGGCTGTTTGAGTAATTTGGCCGGTCGGCCCGGTTTTCTGGGGCGGAGCAGGCGATCATTCGCTTCTCGTTCGAGTACCCGTTGGAGGGCTACCGGTGGTTGAAGGGGGCAGATCGCACTTTGTCATTAGCCTAACCTGCCTCGCCAATGACAAAGTGCGCTCTGACCTTGCGCCACGAAAGCTTGGAAGAGGAGGATAACGAACATGATGTGAGTTGGAAACCTTTTGTTGGAACCCTGCGGGTGGAAAGCCCGTCCGGTAGAGCCTGGCCGGCGGCCGGAAGCGAGTCTTGCGTGGTGTCGGGGTGACCCGGCCTGCGAAGCGTAGACAGCCAGTGCTGAAGCCGTGTGATGGAGCCTCGAAAGTTGCATCGCGGGAGCCTTCGTCGTGGTCAGAGCGGGGGCCGCGTTGGCATGTCGTAATGGCCTGACATGCCAATCCTGCCGGGGTCGAAGAGCAGGGCATAGGCACAAGGGTTCCCCAGGAACGTGGGAGATCCTGTCGTTTCCACGGAAGAATTCCCGGCCGGGGATACCGGGTGACCAACCCCAGGCCCGACGCCGCGACACTCGGCGGCGTCGGGAGCGAAATCGCGAGTGTTCCCGTGGTATCGCCAAGCGAAGGCAACGAAGTGCGGCGAGACGGGCGGCAGGAAGTCGTAGCGCCTTGATAGTACCGTAGAAGGCGGGGAACTCGACCCGCGAGGACCCGTTGGAGGGAAGCGGGGCGTCAGGTCATGGACCCGCCGGCAGGAACCACCACGGATGCCTGACATCCGTTGTCGTGTCACCGTAATGCCGACGGATAGCGAGATGGGAGAA
>DATLAN010000084.1:0-22543 GCA_035527455.1 Thermoguttaceae bacterium | reverse complement strand
CAAAATCGATCTGACAAAATCGATCTGACAAAATCGATCTGACAAAATCGATCTGACAAAATCGATCTGACAAAATCGATCTGACAAAATCGATCTGACAAAATCGATCTGACAAAATCGATCTGACAAAATCGAGCCGCCGGTGGAAGATTATCGTCAGGGCAAGCCCTGACCTACGAGCCCCAAACCGTGTCCCACCAACGCTCAATCCTTCAAGCCCTTCAGCCCGTGCTCCAGCTTCTCGTCGCTTCGCAAAACCTCTTCCCAGGTGACTACGCGGTGCTCGTAAGCGGCCGTGCGGCCGAGGATGGTCAACAGATTGCTGCGGACGCTCTGGGGCACGGTCGGATTGCTGCAATCGCCCTTCTGAACATTGGCGTGGAAGGTGGCGATGTTGGCCACCGCCCCGTCCCGGTAGATGGCCGGCGAACTGCCCCCGCGGTAGAAGTTCTTGCCGCGGATCATCACCTCGCCGCCGTAGGCCGTTTCCAGCACGCCGTCGGAGCCGAACATGCGGTTGCGGATGCCCTCGGGCTGCGTGCCGTGGCCGTTGAACTGCCGCGAGCTGAACGTCACTCCCACGTCGTTGGGATACTGAAAGACCACGCTGAACGTGTCGAAGCAATCGCCGAAGTCGCGGACCTTCCTCGCGCCGGTGCCGTACGCACAAACCGGCGGGCCGTTCATGATCCAGCTTGCCACGTCGAGCGTGTGGATGTTCTGCTCCGTGATGATGTCGCCGGAGAGGACCCGATCGAGTCCCCACGCCCTTAGGCGGTTCTCCGGGTTGTTCGGGTCCTCTTGCATGTAGCGGATCTGTCCGCCCCAGGGGATGCCGGCGTGGTAGGTGGCCTCGCCGAAGGCCAGGTTGCCCAGTGCGCCGGCGTGGACGAGCTTCAGCGCCTCGATGTAGAACGGGTCGGCCCGGGTCTGGAAATCGACCTGGAAGCAGAGCTTCTTGGCGGTGGCCTGCTTGCCGCTTTCCTCGACGGTCTTGCAGCCGGGCACGTCGACGGCGATCGGCTTGGCCAGGTAGACGTGTCGCCCGGCCTCGACGCCGGCGGCCGCCTGTTCGGGATGGAAGTACGGCGGCGATTCGACCACCACGGCGTCAAACTTCCCTTCGAGCATCCGGCGGTAGCCCGACAGGCCGGTGAAGCGGCGCTTCGGATCGACGTTGAACTTATTGCCCAGGTTATCCACGCGATCCTGAAAATAGTCGGCGGCGGCGGCGACCTCGTATCCGCCGTGATCGTTGAACAACCCGGTGATCCAGGTCCCCCGCCCCCCGCAGCCCATCACGCCGATACTCACCTTCGCATTGGCCGCATAGCCGAAGGCCAGTTCCGGCTTGACGACCGCCAACGACGCGGCCGCCGCCCCCGCCCCGGCGATGAAGCCCCGGCGGGTGACGGTGCCGGCGGTTCCGGATGCGTTGGGTTTCTCACGTTCTCTTGACATGTCTTGCTCCCTTAGTAGTCTACGAGTGTATCTGTCGATGTCATAATGATTGAGTTCAGCCGCCCACGGAATATCCAGTGGCGTCTTGAACAATCATACCACGTTTCCATCTTCAGCGCACATGCACCAATCATCGCGGTAACACGGCGACTGTAACAACCTCGTTGCCCAGGGCGTCACGCGTTGCCCGTGTTGGCCGGGTGCTTGGATTCTGCCTGCGCGTACACATCTCGAGCGAAATCCCGTGCCTCGATTCCGTATTCGTGTACGTCTGACGGCGCAAGCGTAATAATATCACCTTCGCCCCAGTCTGATGCGGCAGCGAGTCGTCGGTCAACGCGAGCTGCGTTATGAATTATGCAATTGCGTACGAGAGACACTCGCTCAAGCATGTGTTTCCCGTCACGCTCCGGCCATTGGATTTGTAGGCGTTGTTCAAAGTACTTTGCAATTCCCTCAGCGCTCTCGTAGAAGATGGCGATTACTTCTCTTTCGATCATCTGGCCAATGAGCCCTTCGAGATCATGTTGTCTCAACACATCGCTGTATTTTATTTGCTTCTCGTGCGGAAGCATCTGTGGACGATGGCGATAGATCTCACGAACCAGATCCGCCAGGAACGCTTCAAAGTACGAGTAGCCGAGTAGAAAAGCCGACTGCGAGACCTGGTTGCGGTACGAATCGAAAGTACTCGGCAGGGCTTTCTCTTGTTCCGTTGAGAACCAGTGTTCGTGTTCCTGGCGGATCAGATCGAACACCTCTTCATGCGCAAGACCGAGGAACGGCACGAGTGTGTCAAGCTGCCGGATGATGCGTTCGTAAAGCGTTTCCATCGGGTCAAGCCTCGAGTTGTCAAGGACTGAACTGAGCCTCATGCGCGCCATCCCCTGGGCGTTGGACGATCATGACACATCTCGATCCTCACCGCTCCACAAGCTATCACTGCCGTGGCAGGTTGGCTGCAACGATCTGACTATATGCGCCGTCCCCGCCCGCTGCGTTCCACTTCTTGACTCCAGCGGTCTTGCTTTTCTATCAGTTGTCCGAGTTTTGCCAAGAAGAATACTGGATTCTCCTTAAGTGAGAAGCTGTCCTGCAAGTCATCCTTGATTGTGTTCACGAGGTCGAGTGCGCCAGCAGTGAGGCCAGCAATACCTGGAACCGGCACACCGATGTAGAAGAAGACCAGGGCGGACAACGCCAGAATCTCAGCCCGCAATCTGCGCCAGGGTTGCGTTCTTGAGTGCCTGGCAATCGCAGATTCCAAGCGTTTTGTCTCATCTTCAAGTTCGATACTGAGCTTCTCCACCTCTTGCGAGAACTGCGGTGACGACACTTCACTGGAGACTCTCGCCAGTAGGGCAACCAAATGACGACGAAAAGCGTCAATCGTATCCGATTCCTCGGCCCGGAATGCTGAGAAAAGGTCAGCGCTGATGGAATCCAAGTACGGGACTTTCAAATCGGCGAGTGCTGCTGCCGTTTGGGGATTTATCAAACGATTGCTTTGTGGAAGGACACCAGCGGACGCAAACAGCGAAGACAGATTGACGTTTTCGTTGAGCAGGCCAACATCCACTTGGCCGGGAACAAGAATGGGCGCGTATGTTACGAGTCCATTTTGCAACCATGCGCGGCCGTCACCGCACAGCCAATCGATGAAAGGGGCGACTTCTTCTCTTGGCGGACCTGATTGGAAATGCGGAAGGCTACGCGTTTGGGGTAGGTGATCACGGTGCTGTTCGATCCAGTCAATCTCTCCGAAGCCCGCGAAATCCGCGGGGTGGGCATCGAGGACGAGTCCACGAATCGGCAAATAGGCGTCGTGTCGGATGATGACGTGGTCGGCAACCGTCAGTCCCTTTCGAACAAGTTCTGGAAGCTGCCCAGCGTCATCTGTGGTAATCAGGAACTTGGAACCGGGAAGATTGGCTGCACAGCCCGCAAGGGCGGGGCCGCGTGCGCGCCAGTACATGAGCATTATTGAGTCGAGGTATGAGCGGCCGCGCTGGTCCGCGTAAAAGAAGAACTCTTGGCAGAGTTCCTGGTGCAGTTCACCAAAGTTGAGGTCGGTCATCGTGGCCCCCTTGCCAAGAATGCTGCCACCAGAGTTCTTGGTACTGGTTCATCTCAGTTCGGGGCAAATGCCACGGCGTTTTCCAGCGACCAGCCGGGCGGCAACGGGAGCGATGCCTCCTGGATGCGATCCCACTGGCTTGGCGTGACGTCCAACACGAATAATTTGTGCGCGGTTTTCATGCCCGTATCGACGCCGAAGTCGATCGGTTCGAGCACGTCGTCGCGGCGGTCTGCGATCAATTCGTTGACTTCGATCAGTCGGATCTCTCGCTGCGGCGCGCCGGTGGGCAGGTAGTAGACCGAGCAAACGCCCGGATCGGTCTTGAGGTGCTGCCGGGCGTACCAGTCGGCCATCGCGTCCCTGCTGAATTGGGTTGCGGGCATGGTTCACCTCAAGAGAACAATGACTATGTGCCGGACTCGTCTTCCAGTCGCCGAACCTGCTCTGTCACGCGACTTCCACTGCGACAATTCTACACGACCTTGCGCGGTCCCGCAAGTGGGTGCCCCTTGCCCCCAGCAGTCTCGATTCCGGAATGCCGTGCTGCCTCTCGAAATGGGGAAGAGGGGTCGGGGCTCGTTTCCGTCATCGACTCGCCAATGGACCGGTTGACAATTCGTCGCGACCAGTGTACACTTGTGTATCTCTAGAAGGAATGGCGATTGGCGTGCCCGTGTGGCCGACGAAAGACGAAGCGTGCGCTGGATGAAGCTCGTACGGCGGCCATTCGAGGGGTAATCTGCATTGTTGTCGCCGAAAGAGCGAAATCGGCGAAAAGTGGACAAGAATGTCGTAAGGTGATGTGGTCAAAGGATTTAGGTTGAAGCAACGAACAGGCCACATCAGTCGATGGACGGGGCCGCGTCAAGGGCCGGCGGGGCGAGCCAAGTTGTTTTGTGACAACGAGTTACGCCGAGATTCGGCCGTCGGAAGTGGTCAAGCGGTTGGGCAAGGGGCGGAAAACAACCGCGTTCGGGCCAAAGACGGCGGTTGTTGCGGTCTGCGTAAGGCGTTGCGAGATAGAGACTTGCGGACATCGGCGCGGGAGGCCAAAGGGCCGCTTGTTTCGCTCGGGCGTCCCAAACGGGAAAAAATCGGGCTTTCGGCTTCCGCCGCCCGGGACCGCCTGACTCGCCGGTTCGATGGACGCGTGAAGCGTACCGCGACCCGTCGCCGTTGGTGCGTTCGATGAAGCCGACGTGTTGTTTTCGGCTACGCTCGCCAATGACGAGCGCGCCGTCGCCGCCGCTCGCGCCGGGATAAACCCGGCGGTTTGGTCCTCGCGCCGGGATAAACCCGGCGGCTCACCGCTTATAGGGTCCAGCCTTGGCGATAGGGTGGATTGACGTACTGGTTGGCCTCGTCGTTGTTGGTGAACCGCGTCGCGGCGGTGTCCCATGCGAGCTTGACGCCGGGGTACTTGATGGCGATCGCTCCCAACAGGCCGAGTTCGGTCAGCGAGCCACCGTAGTCGAAGTTCGAGCCCGACTGACGCCCTTCGCGCATCGCAATCAGCCAGTCCTCGTGGTGGCCGGGCACGCGGGGGATCGTCTTCTCCGGCTGCTGGTACGCCTGCATCTTGGTCTCCGGGACCAGCCGCACGCCACCGCCGCCGTGCGAGCCGTGGGTGATCGTGCCCTCGGTGCCGATCACGATCGCGCCGGTGCCGGGCGGGTCGCGGCCTTCTTCGAGGTCTTTCGGCCGCGGGGGCTTCTTGCTGCCGTCGTACCAGACCAGCTTGACCGGCCCGCGGTCGCCCTTGGCGGCGAACTCGTACGTGACCTGCGTGCCCGGCGGATAGACGGCGGCGTGTATTTTGGGATCGTAGCCGTCGACCTCCGCCTCGACCGAGACCGGGGCCCCCAGGTCGAGCGCCCAGAACGACGGATCGACCACGTGGCAGATCCAGTCGCCGATGCCCCCGGTGCCGAAGTCCATCCAGCCGCGCCAGTTCCAGGGGCAGTACATCGGATTGTACGGGCGGAACTTCGCCGGTCCCAGCCAGAGGTCCCAGTCCAGCTCGGCCGGCACGTCGTGCTGCTCGTTGACCTTTTCGAGGTTGCGGATCTGGCTGTACACGGTGGGAAACGCGTTGCACGCGGCGTGCACCTCGGTCACCTTGCCGATCGCGCCGTCCCAGATCCACTCGCAGAACATGCGGATCGTCTCGGACGAATGGCCCTGGTTGCCGACCTGGGTGATCACCTTGTGCTCCTTGACCGCTTTCTGCAGCGTGCGGATCTCGAAGATCGAGTGGGCCAGCGGCTTTTCGCAGTAGACGTGTTTTCCGCGCCGGATCGCGTCCATGCAGACCGCCGCGTGCGAGTGGTCGGGGATGCCGATGGTCACGGCGTCGATCTGCTTCTCCACGTCGTCGAACATCTTGCGGAAATCGGTGAATTGCTTGGCCGCGGGAAATTGCTGCTTGGCCCTGCCGGTCTGCCGCTGGTCGACGTCGCACAGGGCCACGATGTTCTCGCTCTTCACCCCGCTGATGTCGGACCAGCCGCGTCCGCCGCAGCCGACCGAGGCGATGTTGATCTTGTCGTTGGCCGCCGCCTGGCCCTCGCCGCCGAGGACGTGTCGCGGGATGATCGTGAACGCCGTCACGCCGGCACCGACGCCGGCAACGAATTGCCTTCGATTGAATTTCCTCTTTCGCAGACTCATGATAGGTCCTCCAACGGTGTGAATGGATCGGTAGGTCGGCACGGATGGTTTGCCCCTATTTTGGCCGCACGGGGTGGGCGTGTCAATTCTAAAGCCGGCCGAGTTTTCGCAGGTGGGCCTGCCAGACGTCCTTTCGCACCCAGATCACCACGAAGACGTTGCGGCGCATCTCGTAGAAGCCGGGCATCTGATGCGTGCCTTGGAGCCTCTGGAACAACTCTTGATTGCATTGGGCCGACGCGACGACCACGGCCGGGGCCGGCCCGTCCGCCAGGTGATCCCAGCGGCGGATCGGGCCCCAACGCCGCAAGTACCAGGGCAGCGGCCAATAATAGGGGTCGTGCCAGACGACCGTCACGGAGAAGTCTCCCCGGTCCGACCATGCCTCGTCGAGCGCCTGCACCAACTCGGCAAGCTCCTTGAACTTGGCTCGCGTGGGGACATAGACGTAGGGGTTGCTCTCATCGGCCGCGAGCACGTAGTTTGTCCGATACGATTGCCAACCGAGTTGTCCCACGGCCGCCAGCAAGACCAGCGCGACGACGGCTTTCAGCGGCCATGTCGGCACCAGACGAACCAGCACGACGGCCCCGACGCCGGCCAGGAGGATCATGCCCAGGAGAAACTGCAACAGGCACCAGGGCGTTTTGTAGGGGACGGCGCTGTAAGTGGCCGTCAGCACCAGCGTATAGAACCCGAGCCAGCGGACCAGCGGGGCGCTGGCGTCGGGCAGGAAGAACCTCTTGGGCAACAAGGCCGCCACGAAGCCCACGGCCGCCAGCCCCAGCACGATTCCCGCCGACCACCACTGCCCGTCGTCGAGTTGCCACCAGGCGAGGATCTGCAGGTAATAGTGCCAAGGATGCACGTGGGGCGAGTTTCCCGCGGCCCGTTGGAACCAGGGGAGATACGTGAGCACGCCGTCGACGGGGCCTCGCATGTTCGTGAAGAAGGACGACAAGAGGAGAACGGCCACAAGAACCGCCATACCCAATCCCGCAGCGAGGTGCCACCACGGCCTGGAAACACGATGGCCGGTATCCTTTTCACGCAGCAGCAGGCTCCAAAAAATCGTAGCCACCAGGCCGATCACCGCGGCGAAGTAGGCGACCAGGCTGGTTTCTTTGGTGGCCTGCATCAGTCCCACGCACATGCCCGCGATCAGACACCATCGCAAGCGGCCGCTGCGGAGGTAGCGCCAGGCGGTTCCCATGGCGGCCAGCGTGAAGAAGACCAGCAGCGTCTCGTGGATGTAGTAGCGGCCGTAGAAGACCATCGCCGGCGAGATCGCCAGCAATACTCCGGCACAAACGACCGCCGGTTTTCCCAGCGCGTCGGCCAGCAGCCACAACAGGACGATCGCCCCAAGGCCGAACACCGCCGGCACGACGCGGTACGTGGCCTCGTTCGTGTCGGCGAAATCCTCCGGGCCGCTGAGCCACAGGCTCGACAACGTCGCGTATTGCAGCGTGGGGCCGTGGAACTCGTCGGGATCGTACACGTACCGGCCGTGCAGCCAGAGATCGCGGGACCGGGCGGCCTGCACCGCTTCATCGGCGTGCATGGGCCGCTCGCCCAGCCGGGGAAGGCGAAATGCGGCCGCCCCGGCCGCCAGCAGCACCAGCAAGACACCAACGGCCAGTCGGGCCCTTCTTTCGCCGGAATTCTGCTGGGGATCGCTCATGGGGGTGCAGCCGTCACTTGTGTATGTTATACTGAAAACAACGAACTTGCAAAATACGACGCGATGGAGGAACGAAAATGGTGCGCATCACCGCGACTTGGGCAATCATCATCGGACTGGCCGCATGGTGCGGTGCCGAAGAGACCAAAGTGCCCCTGAAGACGGACATTCCCGAAGAGGTGCTGGCCGGCACGCCGCCGGAGGTGTTGGCGATGCTCTTTCCCGGTCTGGAGAAGCTGCCGGAGGGCGAGCCGCCGGAGTTCCTGGTCCCCCAGGGCACGGTCAACCTGGCGCTGAAGAAACCCGTGACCTCCAGCGACGAGAACCCGATCCTCGGCAAGATCGAGTTCGTCACCGACGGCAACAAGGAAGGCAGCGAGCAGAGCTTCGTCGAATTGGCACCGGGCAAGCAATGGGTACAGATCGATCTCCAGAAGCCGTCGGAAATATACGCCGTCTACCTGTGGCACTACTTCCGCGAGGCCAGAAGCTATCACGATGTGATCATCCAGGTGGCCGACGACGCGAAGTTCACCCAAAACGTCCGCACGTTGTTCAATTGCGATCAGGATGGGTCGCTGGAACTTGGCGTGGGGAAGGATACGCCCTGGATCGAGACGTATTTCGGCAAGCTGATCGACGCCAAGGGCGTCCAGGCCCGGTTCGTCCGCCTCTACAGCAGCGGCAACACGGCGAACGACTTGAACCACTACGTCGAGGTCGAGCTTTTCGGAAAGCCCGGCAGCGACTCCTAAGGTTCCGCGCAGAAATAAGCCTGTGCATTTCTCAGCGAGGGTGGCACGCCCTGAGGAACGAAGGGCGTGGAAAACCTGCCAAATCACGCGCTTCGTTCCTCAGGGCGTGCCACCCAATTGGACAAGTTATTTCTGCGCGGAATCTAAGCGGGGCCGGGCAATGCTTGCGCAGTAGCCATCTCGCTGGGGCGAGATGTAACTTCGTCTCGCTCTGCGAGACGGCTACTCTATATGCACAAACATTCGTCAGCCCCGCTTGGCGTGAATCGTTGAAGAGGAGTTGGTAGTGACCGCATTGATGCGGTCTTTCGACCGTGCGGCCATCACGCGAACGCCGGCGCGGGCCGAGTTCATGCCCGACCGCGGACTTCTTCAGAAAACCGACTCCGCCGGCCTACTCGAAAATCCCCGCCCCGAAGCCTTCGCCGGCCGTCTCCTCGGTCTGCGGCTGGTGCGAGGGGGCCTTGTGCGGACCGCGGGGCTTTTCGGCACCCTGGACTTGGGCCGGCTCGACCCCGGAGGGACGCTCGCCCCCGGCCTCTTGATCGAAATCCTCGTAAGTGGGAACGTAGCCGGGAAGCTTCGCTCGCCGCTTCTCCTCCTGGAACGCCTGGATGACCCGATCCTGGATCATCTCCCGGCAGGCCGAATTGATCGGATGCGCAATATCGGCGTACAGCTTGGCGCGGCCTTCCTCGTCCTTGACCGCTTGCTGCTCCTTCAAGCGCGCGCCGCACTGGTTGCAAGAGGCTGCACGAAGATGATTCTTGCAGCCGCATTGCGGACAGTGGGCAGTCAACTTGCGACTGGGCATCGCCACGAACGGTCCGCTGGACCCTTCGATGATCTTCAAATCACGAACCACGAACGCGTCGTCGAAGGTGATCGAACAAAATGCCTGAAGCCGCTCTCCCGGCTCGTCCATGAGCTTGACTCGAACCTCGGTGATTTCCACGGCGGTTCTCCTTACGAAACGGGCGATTCAACGACAACTTCGCACTGCAAAGACGCTACCCACGCCGTTTGCCTGTAAACGTCTCGCGACGCGCCGTGCGTGACGCGCGTGACGACAAAGCCCAAAGTAAGACGTCCCACTCCCACTCATGCCGTGCCCCAGAAAGTCCTCCTTCGCAAATGCGATGCGTAATCTCTCGATCCAGGGCGTCAACCGCTCCGCGGCCGGCTGCAATCGGTTGAACAGCAACCGGCCTATTCGTTCTCGACTGCCTTGCGAAAGGGCCTCCACCAGCGGGACCACCGACCGCGGCCGCCGGGCAGGCCGGCACACCTCGTACACGGCCGCCGTGGACAATCCAGCCGGAGGCCGCACGACCACGAAGTCCAACGTGCCCAACCCGCTCACCGGCTCGACGCGTTCTCCCCGACCTCGGCAAATCGCCGCGCCGCCGACCAGGAAAAACGGCACGTCGCTTCCCAACTCGGCGGCCAACGTCGCCAGTTCCTCGAGCGAGAAGCCCAAGTCCCAGCCTTCGTTGGCAGCCCGCAGTGCCGCGGCCGCGTCGCTGGAACCGCCACCCAATCCCGCGGCGATCGGAATCCGCTTGATCAACCGCAGCCGGGCACCCCGGCGCTCGCCCGCGCGTTGCCGAAGCAGTTCGGCGGCACGCACCACGAGGTTGTCGCGCCCGTCGGGCAAATCGTCTGCGGCGGCTTCCTCCCAGGCGATGCCATCCGAGCCGGAGAACTCTCGAGCCCTTTCACATTTCAGTTCAACCTGTTCGCCTTCCTCCTTTTCGAAATACAAACTATCACAAAGCGTGATCGGGCACATGAGCGTCTCGATTTCATGATACCCGTCACTGCATTTTGCCAGCACTTCGAAGAACAAGTTCAGTTTGGCCGGGGCCTGGAATACGTGGTCAACCACGGGCCGCTGGATGCGCATCGGGGTGCATGACTGCGTTGATGGCCGTTCCCCAGAGCCGAACCATTAGGAACCATCCTGTCCGGGGGCAATGCCCCACACTAGCACTTGGGATTCTATCGCTCTTGGACAGTCCCGTCAAGCTGGGAACCCGCGATTCCATGGAAAAGAGGCGGTTTTGCACGGAGGTCCCACTTTTGTCTGCCGAGAGGAATCTCTGTTTCGTCAAAATACGCAGTCTATCGAAGAATGGGAGAATTGGGCGCCTTGCTTCAATCGCCCCCCTCCTTTTTGCAGCGGTTCGACTTCGCGCTTCCGCCCTCGGTGTCCTACTATTACAATGATGTTCCTACATTCTCTCACCCACGCGTCGCCGCTGGCTTACCGTGGGATGGATTTGGACGTTGCCCCGCCCGTGATTCTGTTCGGGTGATCCGATCGACTCGTAAGAGGGGAATGTTGTTTCCGGGCATTCGACAGGGAGAGCACGTGTGGGTCCAGGGAACTTGTCGGCCAGTGAACCCGCCGCCGGCAGGTGCTCCGGACTCCGGAGGTTTTTAATGACCGAGCCATCTGCCGCTACGTCCGCCGCGACCGCCGAGCGACCGGGGTTGACGAAACGCTTGTATCTTTGGGTGCTCCATTGGGCCGAAACGCCTTACGGCACGCCCGCGCTGTTCGGCCTCTCCTTCGCCGAGAGTTCTTTCTTTCCCATCCCTCCGGATGTGCTTCAGATCGCGTTATCCGTTTCCAAGCCCCGCCGCTCCTTCTACTATGCGCTGATCAGCGGACTGGGATCGGTGGCCGGCGCCATCTTGGGTTGGTTCATCGGGTACGCGCTTTGGTCGAGCGTCGATCAGTTCTTCTACGACTACGTACCTCAATGTACCCCGGAGAACTTCGAAACGGTGCGCCTGAAATACGAACAGTACGGCTTCCTGGCCATTTTCGGGGCCGCGTTCACGCCGATTCCTTTCAAGGTGTTCACCATATCTGCGGGCATGTTCTCCATATCGATATGGGTACTGATAGCCGCATCTTTCGCCGGCCGATTCGCCCGCTTCTTCGCGGTGGCCGTGTGCATCTTCTTCTTCGGCCCGGGAATCAAGTCGCTGATCGACAAGTATTTCGGTTGGGCCACGCTCTTGTTCTTCGCCATGTTGGCGGGCGGTTTTGCGGTGATCAGTCTGTTGTGATCTGCGTCTCATTTCGCTCTTCCGCCGCCAGGCTCGCACACACCAGCTCCTCATCGTTGCGGATGAAGACGTGCTTCAGGGCAAACGCCGGGTGCGACCAGGTGACGCCGTCGCCGCGATTGAGTTGCAGTCGCGTGGGTCCGATCAGCCTGGCGCGGCTGATTTCCTCGAACCCTTGCGGAGAAAGACGGCTGATGATCAGTTCGCCGCGATCGTTGAACATCCAGATGCGATCGCCGTTGCGGACCATGTGCAGCGTCCCCCAGCGGACCTGGGAGGTGGCCGTGTCGTCGTGCCAAATGCGGTCGCCCGAGTCGGCGTCGAGACATCGCATCAGCCCCTCGCCGTTGACGCCGTAGACGTAACCGTCGGCCAGATACGGCGTACACATCAGCGATTGCAGGGCGTCGGTCTCTTCGGGCGATCCGAAACGCCACCAGAGCTTCTCGATCCCGGGTCGGTCCGGCAGCAGCCGCAGCATGAGCGAGCCCTTGTCCACGGCCGAAATCAGCAGCCGGTCCTGGTGCCGGACGGGCGAGGCGATGCCGATGACCCATCGCGTATAGCCGACCTCGTGTTGCCAGTAGAGTTCGCCGGTTTGGGCGTCCAGGCCCACCATGCGGATGCCGGTCCAGACGACCAGCACGCGGCGGCCGGCCTGGTCGATGACGATGGGGGCGGAGTAGGAGGGCGGGTCGTCCAGGGCGGCCCAGCGGCGGACGCCCGTTTCTCGATCCAAGGCCACGACGCACGCCCCGTCCGCCCCGCCGATCTGCAGGATGACCAGCTCCCCTTCCACCAACGGAGCGGCGGAAACTCCCCACGTCGGCACGCGGGCCTTGAAATCCGCCTGGGGGTCCTTTTGCCAGAGCACTTCTCCGGTGGCCGCGTCGAGGCAGCAGAAATGGCCCATCGATCCCAGCGCATACGCCCGGCCGTCGTCGACGGTGACCGACGCCCGGGGCCCGGCGCGGTAGCTGATGCGATACTCGCAGTCGTAGGCGTGGGCCCAGATTCTCTCTCCGGTCCGCGCGTCGAAGCAGAGCACGCGTTCGATCTGCCGGGGCTCGGTCAGGCGATCGGTGACGTAGACGCGCCCCTCGGCGACGGTCGGGCCGCTATAACCGCCGGCGATTTCGGCCGTCCAGCGGCGCTGGATCACGGGCCCGTCGAACTTCTCGATGATGCCCGACTCGCGCCACACGCCGTCGCGCGTCGGTCCGCGCCATTGGGGCCAGTCGTCGGCGGGCGTTGAAGTTGCCGGCAAGAGCGTCAGCAGCGTGGTCAGAAACAAGGTTGTTCTCTTCATGGGACCTGTCTCGGATGTCTGTCGGATGGTACTCAGCCAAGGACTCGTATGAGAATGGTTTCCGTATAGTAGCCATCTCGCTCCGCGAGATGCAGCCCGAAATGCTCTGGATCTTCAATGGCCACATCTCGCGGAGCGAGATGGCTACTATACGCGCCGAATTCGGGAAGTAACTCCTATACGAGTTCTAAGGTTCGGCAGTCTGCTTCGAGGCGATTCCCTGCGACCGCAGGACTTGTTTCAACGCGGGAGCCAACGCCACGGCGTACGTTTTCGTACCCTCGGGGCCGTAATGCGGATCGTACGTGCCGTCGGTGCGCAAGGCGGAATAGAAACGCCACGGGCCCCGGAAGGCAGGTTTCGAATCGACGAACGGCACGTCCACCGCCGCGCATATCCTTGCGATCATCTCGGCCGCTTCGAGTTCGGAGCCGTCGGCGTAGGTGGTCGTCAGGAAGGCCGCCCCGTGCTCGCGGCAGATCCGGTCCATCTCGACGACCAGCCGCTGCAAAACCTCCTCGCCGCCGTGGCGCCCTGCCCAGGTGTTCCACTTCGCGTACTCCGAGACGGGCACGAAATGCTTTCCGCTGGGGAATTCGTACTCGCGCAAGTCGAATTCCTCTTCGATCTTCCGCCACCCCGAGAGAAAGAAGTGGCCCAGTGCCGAGTGCTCCTCGATCCAGACGGCCGCCCTTTCCAACGCCGTCGGGGTCCTGGGCGGCAGCGGCTCCGGTTTCCAACCGAGGAAATTCCGGCCCGGCGGCACCGCCAACTCGGCCACGTCGACTTCGCGAAACTCGCCCGTCGCGTCGTCGCGGAGCATCACCGGGGCCCGGGCCGGATTGCGCAGGTTGGGGACCACGTTTTCCTCCAGGTCGTTTCCACAATGAGTATAAACGACCGCTACGATGTTCGCGAATCGCTCGAAGCACTCCGCGAGCATCCGCTTCGACTGCACGGTGCCGAAGCCGCGGACCCCGGCGTTGAGCACGCGGACGTCGAACTCCTCCTCCGCCAGCAGCCTGGCGACTTCCGAGGGGCCGGTCTGGTCGTCGTTGACCTCGGAAGCGAACGTGATCGAATCGCCCACGAAGAGCACGATCGGCGAGTCGCCCTCGGCCGTCCAGCCGTAGCCGTTGCGATAGCCGAACTTGTCGGTCGTGCTTACGGGGTTTCCGACGATGTACGGCGAGCGGAAGTCACCGTTGGGGTAGTTGCAGAAGCCGAGATGCGCGTCGCAGATCGTGAAGTACTCGAACGCGTTGAGTTCCCGTGGTTTCGTCGGAGGTTCTTGCGCATCAACCTCGGCTGGCACCACGGGTATCGCCGGACCCTCGCCGCAGATCCGCATGCCCGCCTCGATCACGAGCAAGACCGGCAGGAAGACGGCCGTCGTGAAGAGCAGTTTCTTCCACCAAGGCAGTTTTCGACGAACCGGCTTCTCGGCCATGAAGCGTTCCCCCCTTGCCGGATTCGGAAGCCTACCTGCGTGCTTCGGCTCAGCTCCGCGTCAACTCCCTGAACCGCTCCATCAACCGGCGGGTGGTCTTGCCCGGCGTGCCGTCGCCGATGGTGCGGCTGTCGACCTTCACCACGGGCACGACTTCCGCCGCCGTGCCGGTCAGGAAACACTCGTCGGCGATGTAGACGTCGTGCCTGGTCAAGGGGACCTCGCGGACCTCGATGCCCTGCTCGCGTGCCAGACCGATCACGGCGTCGCGCGTGATGCCCTCGAGGATGCCGGCCTCGTTCGGCGGCGTGGCGATCCGGCCGTTGCGAACCAGGAAGATGTTGTCGCCGGTACACTCGGCCACCTCGCCCCTGTGGTTGAGCATCAACGCCTCGATGCAGCCGGCCTGCAGGCCCTCGATCTTGGCCAGAATGTTGTTGAGATAATTCAGCGACTTGATCCGCGGGTTCAACGTCGCCGGATGGTTGCGGACCGTGCTGACGGTGATGATCTCCAGACCCTTTTCGTACAGCTCGGGAGGATACAGCTCGATGCGGTCGGCGATCACGATCACCTGCGGATCGCTGCAGCGGTTCGGATCGAGCCCCAAAGTTCCGACGCCCCGGGTGACCAGCACGCGGATGTAGCCGTCCTCGATGCCGTTCTCGGCCAGCGTGCCCTCGATCGCCCGGGCCATCTGCCGCTTGGTAATCGGAATCTCCAGCCAAATGGCCTTGGCCGAATCCCAAAGCCGGTCGAGATGCTCCTTCAAGCGAAACACCTTGCCGCCATAGCTGCGGATGCCCTCGAAGACACCGTCGCCGTAGAGCAGACCGTGATCGTAGACGCTGATCTTCGCGTCGTCCTTGTCGTACAGGGTTCCGTTGATGAAGACCTTCAAGGACATGGCATTGTTCGATGGCTGGAGGTTGTGGCGAGCGGAAGTCGGTCGTCAGTTTTCAGTTGTCAGTTGTCAGTGGACTTCTGCAAGACCTCGATTCACTCTCGCCCTCCCTGGGGCAGGGGCATAGGTGAGGGCATAGGGAAGACACGCAATCGCGGCAAGACCTTTCTCGGCGAATCGCCCTCACCCTAACCCTCTCCCGGAGGGAGAGGGGATCCATTTGCAGAAGTCCACTGTCCAGTGACAACTGAAAACTGACAACTGACAACTGACAACTGACAACTGACAACTGAAAACTGACAACTGACAACTGAACACCGACACCCGACCACTGCCCGGAGAACAGACCCAGTCCGAAATCCTACCCCCCAATCCGGCCGTCGGCGAGGTGGACGACGCGGTCGGCCTGGTCCGCCAGGGCCTGATCGTGGGTAACCATGACTATAGTCAGGTTTTCCTGCCGGTTCAAGGTGCCGAGGATCTGCATGATGTCGCGTCCGGTGGCCCGGTCGAGGTTGCCGGTCGGCTCGTCGGCCAGGAGCAGGTCGGGCCGGGCCACCAGGGCCCGGGCGATGGCCGCCCGTTGCATCTCGCCGCCGGAGAGTTCCCGCGGCTTGTGCTTCAGCCGGTGTCCCAATCCGACCGTTTCGAGCAATTCCGCGGCAACCCGTCGGTGCCGGCGGCGCTGGCGGAGATAGCTCAGCGTGCTATGGGCGATCATCAGCGGTGCCAGCACGTTTTCCAGCGTGGTCAGTTCGGGCAGGAGGTGGTAGAACTGGAATACCATGCCGATCTGCCGGTTTCGCAGGGTGTCGCGCTGGGCGGAAGGCAGGTTGTCGATCCGCCGTCCGTCGAAATAGATCTCCCCGTCGTCCGGCGCGTCGAGCGTGCCCAGCAGGTGCAGCAGCGTGCTCTTGCCGGAACCGCTCTGGCCGACGATGGCCAGGAACTCGCCCTCGCGAACGCTCAAACTCACGCCGGTCAGAACGGGTATATTGATCTTCCCCTTTTGGTAGGATTTCGTGAGGTTCACGGCCTCCAGTTGGCTGCTGGTCATCACTTGACGCGGCTTCCTGGCCGGCACGATGCCTGGAGTCTGGCCAACGAGATCGTCCGTTGTGGCCAATTCTCGGGGGCGCATGGTCATGTGAGGACCGCCGGGAGAGCTGCCCGTGAGAAGCCGGTCGGCCGTCGAGGTCCTTTCCTCCGTTGGTTGGCTTGCCCAAAGTTCCCGATCGTCATTCATAGCGCAGAGCCTCCACGGGGTGCAACAGCGCCGCGCGCAGCGCCGGCAGGACGCTGGCCAACACGGCGATGGTGATCGCGCCGCCGACGATCCAGGCGACCGTCAGCGGATCGACGACGGTGGGGATCTCATAGAAGTAATAGACCGACGGGTCGAAGAACTTCTGGCCGGTGATCCGGCCCAACAGGTCGGCGATCTGGTTGATATGCCCGACGAACAGCAGCCCCAACACCAATCCTACCCCTGAGCCAATCAACCCCAAAGACAACCCATAGGCGAGAAAGATGCCCATCACGCCCTGGCCCGACGCCCCCAGCGATTTGAGGATGCCGATGTCCCGTGTCTTCTCCACCACGATCATCAAAAAGATGGCGAGGATGCCGAACCCGGCGACGGTGATGATCAGGAACAGCAGCACGTTGAGGATGGCGGTTTCCATCTGCACGGCGGCCAGCAGCGGGCCCTGCTTGTCGCGCCAGGTGAGAATCCCGTAGTACGCCGCGGGGAACTTCAGCCGGAGCTGGTCGCGGACCTCCGCCGCGTCGACGCCCGGCTTGAGTTTGATCTGGATCGAGCTGACCATGCCCTTCATGCCGCGCAGCTCTTGGAGTCTTTGAATCGGCACGAATACGAGGCTGGAATCGTATTCGCTCATCTTGCTCTCATAGAAGTCGACGACGGTGAACGTGTCGCTGATCGGTTTCGGCGGCGTGCCGGCGGTGGGAATGGTCAGTTGCACGTCGTCGCCCGGCAGGGCCAGAAAGCGTTCTTCGCCCTCGGGCGTCCGGAAGCTGGCCAGGGCGATGCCCAGCACCGCCGTGCCGGGCTGTGTCTGTCGGGTCGGGTCGAATTGCGATGAAGGAGTTCTCGCGGCAAACGGGTCGGTCGGGGGGAACCAATCCGCGGGATTCTCGTTGGGGCCGGTCTGCGCTGCCGCCGGCGCCAAGGCAGGACCCTCCTGCCGGGCCGCCATTTGCTGGTGCCGCTGGAAGGGATCCGGTCGGAAGTTCTCGGACGGCCCGCTCGACTGAAGGCCGGTCGGCATGAGTTGCTGCCCTGCGAACTTCGCCCGGCGATGGGCCCAGCCGGCGTTGCGCATTTCTACCCTCTCCGGCGCATCCGGCCCGGTTTGATGATCGCGGGTGTCGTAACCGCCCTCGCGAAGCCGGAATTCCATCTGCTGGCGGTTCTCGGGATGCTGCAGGTACTTACCGAAATCGCTCACCTGGCTCTGCGTCTTCTCATCGATCCCGATCACCTGGACCTGGCGGGTGACCCAGCGGCCGCCGTGTTGATAGCTGAGCATCGCCGGCACGATGACCGTGGCCGTCATCCCCTCGATCCGATCGCCGACGGTCCGCTCGATCCGCTCCCGGACCGTCCGCCGCCGGTCGCCCTCCGGCGGGAAGAACTCCAGGTCGTTCAGATCGGGCATGCCTTCCAGGCTGTGGCACTCGATGGTCACGTCGGAAAGGATGCCGTGGATGCGGTCCTGCATCTCGTGCGTAAACCCGGCCATCACGCTGTTGACCACGATCATCGTCGCCACCCCCAGCATCACGCTCATGATCGACGCCAGGGCAATGTATCGCGTACGGAGATAACGCCAACAGAGGAGGAGTTTGTACATGGCAGTGGGTAGTGGGTAGTGGAGAGTGGTGAGTGGTGAGTGCCGCTTGCGGCTTCGCAGAGTGGGCGCATCATTCGTCATTCGTCATTCGTCATTCCCTCTTCATTCCTCATTCATAATTCATCATTCCTCGTTCCTGCCTCCGGTCGCAGCAGCGGGAAGAGGATTACCTCGCGGATGGTCTGCGAATTGGTCAACACCATGGCCAGCCGGTCGATGCCGACCCCCAGACCGCCGGCCGGGGGCATCGCGTGACGCAACGCACGGAGGAAATCGTGATCCATCCGGGCCATCGAGTCCTCTTCGGCCAAGCCTTCCAACTGCCGGCTGAAAAGCGCTTCCTGCAAGTCGGGATCGTTCAGCTCCGTGTACGCGTTGGCCAGCTCCATGCCCGCAATGTACAGCTCGAACCGCTCGGCCACCGCCGGGTTGTCGCGCTTGCGTTTGGTCAAAGGGCAGATGCTGGCCGGATAGTCCATCACGAAGATCGGGCCCGACAGGGCGTCCTCGACCTTGGCCTCGAAGACCTCGTTCTTGATCACGTCGATGTGCTTGCCCTTGGTCTCCAAGCCCATATCGTACGCGAACGCTGTGACCGCCTCCGCGTCGCCCGGCTCGACGCCCGTGTGCTCGGCGAACAGCGCGTCATAGGTCTTGCGGGCGAACGGCGGGGTGAAATCGATCTGCCGCCCGCCCCAGGGGAGCTTCAGGTCCTGGCCGGTCGTCCGGATCGCCTCGACGATGAGCTTCTCGGTCAGGTCCATCATCGTCTCGTAGTTCCCGTAGGCCTGGTAGACCTCGAGCATGGTGAACTCGGGGTTGTGCTGCGGGCTGATCCCCTCGTTGCGATAGACGCGGCCGAGTTCGTACACCCGTTCGACGCCGCCGACCAGCAGTCGCTTCAGGTGCAGCTCCAGGGCGATCCGCAGGAACAGGTCGATGTCCAGCGCGTTGTGGTGGGTGGTAAACGGCCGGGCGGCGGCCCCGCCGGCGATCGCGTGCAGCGTGGGCCCCTCGACTTCGACGAAACCTTCGCGGGAAAGCGTGTTGCGGATCGAGTGGACGATCTTGGTGCGGTGGAGGAACCGCTCGAGTGCGCCGTCGGTGTGGATCAGGTCGAGATACCGCATCCGTTGGCGCAGCTCGGGATCGTTCAGGCCGCTGTGCTTGTCCGGCGGCGTGGCGATCGACTTGGAGAGGAAATGGAGATCTTCGGCGAAGATCGTCAACTCGCCGGTTCGGGTGCGTCTCAGTTCCCCGTCGACGCCGATCAGATCGCCCAGGTCGAGACACTGGGCCAAGGCCCAGTTGCTTTCGCCGATCTGGTTCTTGCCGAGCAACAATTGGACCTTGCCGGTCCAGTCGAGGATATCGACGAAGATCAGTTTTCCGGCTTTTCGCTGCAAGACGATCCGCCCGGCGGCCCGGACCTTGGGTCCCGTCTGCTCGGGCGAACGTTGTCCCTCCTCCAGCGGGTGAACGACAATCTCGTTCTCTCGATCCCTGATTTGGCCGATGGGGATATGGTCGTCGAATCGTCCGCCCCAGGGGTCGATTCCCATTTCCTCTATTTTACGCAGTTTTTCCCTGCGCGCGGCTTCCAGAGCAGCGGCCCCTTTGGCGGATTTGTCGTCGGTGGGTGTATTCATGCCAGGATTTCAGCGTCGATGCGGTCCCGAGGGTGCAGAATAAGGCGTCGCGGCATTGTAATGGATGGCCGGCGCGGGTCAATGTCAACCTGCGGGGAACCCCATGCCGGCCAGTATGAGACGGAGGGATCAAGCCGGCTGCCAATTGCGCTGGATCAGCGCATGGATGATCGGCAGCGGGCGATCGTAGATGTCGGCGATGTGAATCACGGCTCCTTCCACGTAGACGGAAAGACCGCCTGCTGGGACTTGGGCGCCGGTCAGGTAAACGCCTCGGGGACGCTTGCCCAAGCGGATGTTGCGAATCTCGTCCCATCGAAGCCGGCCGCTCAAGTCGCCCTGTACCATGGCGATGCCCACCGGACTGATGATCAGGCTGCACTTGCCTTTCTGACGAATTCTCGTCGCCGGGTGACGTTCAGCCAATTTGCAGCCGAGCCAAACGCTGAAACCAGCAATCGCCAGCAAGACCCCACATCCGATCCACCCCCCTTTCGCATCCTGCCCCATCTTCACGACCAGCGGGGCCACGAACCAAGCGATGGCGGTGACCAGAAGTGCCAGACCGACCGCCTTTCCGCCGCGCTTCGAAGGCCGGCATCCCATGCGCGAACGGCTCACGAAGGTCGCGACGCGATCGGCGCCGAACGTCTCCTCTTGCTCGCGCAGGTATCCGGCCAGATCGGGATGAACCTGGCGGCTGCCCGCCGTGGGAATCCGCTCCAATAAGTGCCGGTAGAGTTCCTCGACGGGCACGTTCAACCGGCCGGGGATCTCGACCGACCGATGCCGGAAGACCAACGTCAAGGGGCCCGTCTTCAATCGCGCAACGTGAGGGTCTTGCGGCGCGCCGGCCAGGTTCAGCGATTCGATGTCCTGATAGGCGATTTCCGTGCCGAGGCTCGTCAGGGACAGGCCGCTTTCGGTCATCTCCGCGACAAAATCTCCCGTCCTTGCGAAAAACAGGCCGATGGCCAACGCCAACGGCAAGACGGCCCCCACGGCGAATTGCAGGATGCCCGTGGCCGCCGCAGCCGCCAGCAGGCCCAGCCCGCAGACCGAGAGAATCAAGACTGCCGTAGGAAACGGACGGTCGGAGGTGATGCTTTGAGACGTCATACTGCGTGTACCGAATACCATTCAGCGGCCATCACGGCCGCGTTGTGCAGCCCGTGCATCATCATCGGCAGCACCAGCGAGCCGCTGGCCAACCGGGCGTAGCCGAACACGATCCCCAGCAGGATCATGACGGGAATGCTCAGCGGAACGTAGATGTGCGCCAGACCGAACATCAACGAAGAAACCAGCACGGCGCCATGGACGCCCATCACGTTGCGCAGTACGCCCAGCCCCAGGTAGCGGAAGAACAGCTCCTCGATCACCGCCGGCTGCAGGCAGATGACCGCAATCCACAGCGGCAACAGATCGGTCTGCCCGGCAAGCGGGCTTTCGAGCAGCTCCAGATCGAGCGCCTCGCGGAGATACCAGTGGTACCAATAATTGATCAAGAACACGACAGTCAACACAGGCAGCGACATCAGCCATGTGGTCGCGCGCCGTTCCAGAGACGGCCGCTCGGCACGGCGAGGAATCGAGATCCACGCCAGCGCGATGATCACCAATACGGTATCGACCGCTTCGAGGAAGAGCGCGGCATACAACATTCCTTCGTCGTTCGCCCGGCCGACCTCGTCGGGCGATAGAGCCGCTTGAATGACCACGCCGTGAATGACCGAGATGAACAGGAAAATCGTGAACATCACGATCAACCGCACGGTGGCGCGACCTTCGGCGGTCGGGGTGACCTTCGGGCGGATTGGCCGCGTAAGCGATCTGGGACGCGCGGCGCAGAACGGGCACCGCGCAAGCGTCCGGTCGATCTGCTTCCCGCACCGCCAACACTCGACCGTCTGCATCTCCACGGGAGGTGCTTCGGCCTCTTGCGGTTCATTCGGCCTGCTGTCCATCGATACCCACTCCCGGCCAAACGGGTGTGTCGGACTGGAACGCCGCCATTCGGGCTTCCCGCTCTTCCCGCTGATAGGCCAGCGCGGCTTGGAGCGAGTAAATCAACGTGACCACTATGAATACTTTTATTATGAGGCCCGTTAGGAGAGTCGCCGGGTCGATCATCCCGAACACGGCGGCCGCCCCGATGTATAGCACAAGCCCCGTCAGAGTCGCGCCCACGGGAAACTGTTTCACGATGATGCCGAGAATCACAAACACCACTCCCAAACCGATGGCCACGCCCTGGACCAAGCGTGTTATCCGTATCGCTTGTGCTCGGACTTTCTGCACTTCGCCAGGATCGGCAATCAATCCCCGCTGTCGCAGCGCCTGCTTCTCCTTCTCGATCTCCTTGTCGATTTGACTCTCAACCACCGTGAAGAGTACTGCGTTGACGACGATCGTCAGGATGCCGACGAAAAGAAGCACTCCACGAGCCGTGCGCAGTTTCTTACCGCGGGCTGCCTGCGACAGGCTGCCGAGACCGGATGAAGCGGATGCCATAGTTACCCCCTTCTTCTGGGTGAACACAAATCAGGGAACGGAACTGAGCCTCATTATGCCCTTTGTCTCGCGGGGAATCAAGCACCGAGGAAGGAGCGGTGAGGACGTGG
>DATLAN010000083.1:0-8995 GCA_035527455.1 Thermoguttaceae bacterium | reverse complement strand
GAATTGGCCGGCACGCTCGATCTGATGCCCACGCTGGCCAAGTTGGCTGGCACCTCCGCACCGGCCGATCGGATCATCGACGGCAAGGACATTCGGCCGTTGCTCTTCGGCGAAGAAGGGGCCAGGTCGCCGCGCGAGGCGTTTTACTATTATCAAATGGGCAATCTACAGGCCGTGCGCACCGGAAAGTGGAAGCTGCACCTGGCCCGGCAGGAATCGCGCGGTGGCCAGTCGCACGTCGTGCCGCCGCAGTTGTACGATCTCGAAACCGACGTCGGCGAGCAAAACAACGTCGCCGAAAATCACCCCGACGTGGTCCAACGGCTGAACGCTTTGGCCGAAGCCTGCCGCGAAGACCTCGGCGACGGAGACCGGCCGGGGAAGAACTGCCGAGAGCCGGGATACGTCGAGAATGCCAAAACGCTGACCACGCGCCGGGCAGAACCGGCGAATCAGTAGGACGGTGATTGCACAGGCCAGATCGTTGTTCCTCAAACTGTAAACGTAGAGTGGAAAATAGGGACTGGCTCCGAGCCGCGGTGGATGCCAAACCTGCGGAAGACGCCGGCGGCTCGGTGCCTGTCCCCTTTTTCCACGGAGCCCCAGGAGCCGTTATCATGAAACAGAGTATTCTGGTAAGTACGATTCTCTTCGCCGCGGTTTTCTCGACCGTCGCAATACCGGCGGCCGATCCGGATGGGGCCGACGCACTCCTCCTGCACACGCGCAGCCGGGTGAAGAGCCCGGAGGACGATTCCCGATTTCGAATCGAGTACAAAAAGGTCCAATGGGCCCCGAAGCAAACGGCCGTCATCATCTGCGACATGTGGGCCAGGCATTGGTGCGACGGGGCCTGCGACCGCGGCGCCCAGATGGCCCCGCAAATCAACGAGTTCGTCAGCGAGGCCCGCAAGCGAGGCGCGTTGATCGTCCACGCGCCCAGCGGCGGGATGAAACACTACGCCGACCATCCGGCTCGCCGCCGGGCCGAGAACGCTCCCCAGGCGGACAACATGCCGGAAGGCATGGGCGGCTGGAACCGGCACCTCGAGTCGGAGAAGGACGCCCAGTGGCCCATCGACCAGTCGGACGGCGGCTGCGACGACCAGCCGCGCTGCCCGAGCCGGCCCATGGACGTCCACCAGACGGCTGCCATCGAGATCCACGACGAGGACGCCGTCACCGATTCCGGCGTGGAGTGCTGGAATCTCTTCGAGCAGCGCGGCATCGAGAACGTGATCCTCGTGGGCGTCCATACGAACATGTGCGTGATCGGCCGGCCCTTCGGACTGCGGAACATGGTCCGCGTGGGCAAGAACGTCCTGCTGGTCCGCGACCTGACCGACACCATGTACAATTCCCGCAGTGAACCTCAGGTGAGCCACGTCCGCGGCACCGAACTGATCGTCGAGTACATCGAGAAGCACGTTTGCCCGACGACCACCAGCACCGATCTGCTCGGCAAGCCGGCGGTCCGCTTCGAGGAGGACAAGCGGCCGCACGTGGTGTTCGTCATCAGCGACGATCACTATCACGCCGACAAGACGCTGCCGGTCTTCGCACAAATGCTCCGCGACCGATACGGCTTTCATTGCACGGTCGCCCACGGGATGGGAACGGCGGACATCCCCGCCCTGGAAGAACTCGAAGCGGCCGACCTGATGGTGCTGTTCGTCCGCCGCCTGGCGCTTCCCAAGCATCAGCTCGAGATGATTCGCAAGTACCTCGACTCGGGCAAGCCGCTGGTGGCGCTGCGAACGGCCAGTCACGCGTTCGACGTGCAGGGCCAGGCCACCGAAGGCCGCGCCGAATGGCGCGACTTCGACCCGGCCGTCTTAGGCGGCAACTACCACGGCCACGGTTCCAACGAGGCGGGCGCCGACGTGGAAATCGTACCGGACGCCGCCGCCCACGCGATTCTCTCGGGCGTCAAACCCGGCCGGTGGCACAGCAACGGTTCGCTGTACAACGCCGCCCCGATCGATCCGCAGGCCACGTTGCTGTTGACCGGATCGGCCGAAGGCAAGACCGAGCCGGCGGCTTGGACGCGAAGCTACCAAGGAGGAAGAGTCTTCTACACGTCGCTGGGCCACCCGGACGATTTCCAGTTGCCGCAATTCCGCACGTTGCTGACCAACGCGATCCACTGGGCGATAGACCGGCCGGTGCCCAGTGGCAAGGCAGACGGAGCAGGTCCTTGACCGGCCGGACGCGGGCGAGCACTACGCGGCCCGGCGTGCTTTGCGGCGGCATGTTCTCTTGTCGAACAGCTCCAACCACACCGCATCGTCCATCGGGCCCAATAAGAACAACGCTCCGCGACTGCGGACGAACAACTCCAAGTCTTCGTACATCGACCCGGTATAGACGACCGCCGAATCCGGTCCCCCTTCGGCGATCGCCTGGTTCAGCGCGATCAGCGCCCGGGCCGGATTGTCCGTGGCGTCGAAAATCGACAGGGTCGAGTCCTCCAGGACGGCTTGGACCTCGAGTGCCAACTCTTCGAAAGACAACGCGAAATCGTACGCCGGAAACTTCACGGCCCACCCGGATACCTGGTGCATCAGCGAGTTGCCGGGATAGAACACGGCAATCGCCGGCGCCCGGTTTCGGGGGGCCCCGACCGTTTGCCGCTGACCGATTCTTTCCGGGGTTCTTGCCATGTATTCCGTTTCCTTGTCCTCTCGTCGCCTGCACGACAATACGGCCAACCACACCCGACCACTGCCGCAGCGCGGATTCGAAGATGCGCGGGTATTGGTTGATCGGCAAAGCATGATTGCCTGGGGGACGCCGTGATCGGATTTCCAGCTCCGAGCCCTCTGCCCGCCGTCAACGCGGCCGCTTCTTTCCGCGTGCGCACGGAAAAGCCGCGATCTTGCGAGCGAGAAGTTCACGGGACCGGCGTGCCCGCAGAACTGCGATGGGACGAATCAGCGGGTCCGTTCGCGTGACGCGTTCCAAGTGCCGTTGTGCCTGGAAGAGTCGCAGGCGAGCTGCCTCGATATTGGTTGAAATCGGAAGTGTTTCACCCGGCCTGGCGAGCCGTGATGACGTCCTGCGTGTCAGTGGAAGGTTGTTGTCCTTCGTTCACGTTCGTCAAGCCGCGTCTCCGTTGCACCGCGGTTCCTCCGGACACGTTCGGAAGCCCGGTTTTCGGGGCCTTCGACCATCCGACAACGTCGCCGCCCGAGGAACCCGCGGTCCACGCCCCGAACCGTTTCAGGGCGCGAAGACCGTTGGGTCGATCATTCCTCGAGCGGCAGGAACAAACGGCTGCCTCGTACTCGTTGCGGTTCCCCAAAATCGTCATACCGCGCACTTACGCGGCCACTCGGGCGGAACGCCTCATGGCGAGGTTGCGTCCGGCCCAGAATTGCTCCACTTCGTCCTGCTTGGCCTTTCCGCGGCCGTCGGGTTGGTAGTCCACTTTCGCTTCCTCATCCTCGATGCGAACCACTCGGAGTTGCGGAGCTTTCTGCTCATCGGTTAGTCTTTCAGTGCCTTTCATCGACAGACCTTTCTCGAACAAGACGGTGTTCGTTCACTTTCACCAGGGAAGCGGGGCCAACCAGTGGTCCCCCGCTCACGCGGCCCGGCGATGCTTGCGAATCTTGCGCATGCCCACCAGCCTGACCGGAGTCGCCGTGGACCCGGTGTTGCGTCGGTAACTCTTTTCGCGTTGAAGGGCACGACGCCTGGCGGAATCGGCAACGTTCTCCGAACCCTCCAAGCGGCGTTCCAACTCGACGTCGATGGCTTCGCTGATGGAACACAGTTCGCCTTCAGCAAACTTTTGCAGTCGTTTGATGATCGGATTCATCACTTGCACTCTCTCATTCTGGGCCGGGGCAAACCGGCGAAGTTTCGAGTAATTGAACGTTGTTTCCATAATCCGACGGGACTGGACCGGGCTCCAATCGTTGCCCGACGCCGTCCGGTCAGCCCGAGCAGCGAGGCCCGGGCTCCGGACGTCAGCATCATTCCAAGCACTCCCCTCCAGGTCGCATCCGCCAGCGGTCCCAGCAACAGCGTGGCACCCCGAGCGCAGACGATCAACTCCATCTTTCCGCACACGGACTCCGAATAGACGGCCACCGCGCCCGCGGGCAACTCGGCCCTCGCGTGAACGAAAACGGCCATGGCCGCGGCTGGGTTCTCGGTGGCATCGATGACGGCCACCGCGGCGCGCCTGACGGCCGCCCGAACGTCGAACGGCGATTGCGCAAAAGAGAATTCCACTTGGAAATGCAGAGGCTTGCCGGCCCACGCGGATGCCTGCCGGATCAAACAGCTTCCGGGATGGAAGACCACGATCGCGCCTCGCGACTCTCGGCGGTTTGGAAATCTCAAGCGATACATTGCTCTGATCGTGGCCGTCTGAAGACCCTGAAAAACTGCCTCTTTAGCACTTGGCCCCAGAAACAAACTCTTACATCCACCGACCCACTTATTACAAATCACGTGCCGAAAAGCGCACTCCCGGAGGAGTTTTCCGTAACACCGGGCCAACCGGAGAGTTAGGATCTGCAGCGCCGGTCGGGTCCGGTCGCGAGGATCACGAAATGGCCGCAAAGCGCGGCTGCCGTGCGGTCGCAAAATGCGACCGGTGTGCGACCCCGTGGATAAGAAAGTCATCGACAGCCGGCCGGAGACGAGACACCGCGCGATCGCTCCGAATAATCGCTACCACCCCTACGACCGAATGTATATGTACCCGTCTCAATCGCTGCAACCGATACTTCCGACATAACTCGTATATCACGCCTTCCATTGCGCACACCCGAAGGATTCTCTCCCATGAGACCAGGCCGGTTCGAATTTCGTATGGTCATACTGTTGGTATTGGCGTCGCCAACCGTTTCGGCGTTTGCCCAGCCGCTCCAAATCCCCCACGCCGCCTTGCGATTCGGGCGACCGATCATTCCGACGGCGGCAGTTGTCCCCCAAGTGGATAGGGAGGGTATTCCCTCGCCATTTGCCGCACCGGGTCCGTTCGTCGCCGAGCCGGCAGCTTCCCGGCCCGGCATGACGCTCGACCAGTTGGAGTCGATCGCCCTGGCCAACAACCCCACGATTTTGCAGGCCGCCATGCAAGTTCGCGCGGCACGCGGCAAGATGCTCCAGGCCGGGCTCTACCCCAATCCGATGATCGGCTACATCGGCGAGGAGATGGGCGCGGAGGGGACGGCCGGGCAGCAAGGGGGGTTCGTCGGACAAGAGATCGTCACCGCCGGAAAACTGGGGTTGCGCAGCGCGGTCGTTGCCCACGAAGTGCAGCAGGCCGAACACGCCTGGCAGGCCCAACGCCACCGCGTGCTCAACGACGTGCGCACCGCCTGGTACGAAACGTTGGCCGCCCGGCAAATCGTCGAACTCAACGAGCGGCTGGTCGGGATCGGCGATGAAGGAGTCAAGGCGGCCGAAGCCCTGCTCGAAGCCCTGGAGGTAAGCCGGGTGGACGTGCTGCAAGCCCGTATTGAAGCCGATAGGGCAAGGCTGCAGCTCGACGACGCCCGGAACCGGCATCGGGCCGCGCTGCAGCGATTGGCGGCCGTGATCGGAGTGCCCGAGACGGAACCGGCCTTACTGATCGGAGCCTTGGAAGACGATCTCCCCCAACTGACGTGGGACGGCTCGCGGCAGCGTCTGCTGCTGGAGAGTCCCGAGCTGGCTGAAGCCCGGGCCGGAGTGCAACGGGCCCGTTGTGCGGTGGCCCGAGAATGTGCCGAGCGCGTTCCGAATCTCGACGTTCGCGCCGCCTTGCTCCGCCACAACGTCGACCGGAGCACCGTCGCCACCGTGGAGTTCGGCCTGCCGCTGAACCTGTTCGACCGCAACCAGGGGAACATCTGCAAGGCCCGGGCCGAACTGATCGCCGCGGAAAACGAGGTCCAACGCGTGGAACTCGTGTTGCAACACCGGTTGGCCGCCGCCTTCGCACGCTACGAGAACGCCCGGCAGGAGGTCGAAAAGTACGCAGCCGACATTCTCACGAATGCCAAGTCCTCGCTGGAACTGATCCAGACCGGATACCTGCAAGGGGAATTCGATTACGTGAAGCTGCTGACTGCCCAGCGAACCTACTTCCAGGTGAACCTGGCCTACCTGGAAAGCCTCTTGGAGTTGCAGGCCAGTCGCGTAATGATCGACGGGCTGCTGCTCAGCGGCGGGTTGGAACGGGCGCCGGACGGTCGTTGAGCCACAGGAAAGCTCCGCTCAGGGTGGCCTCTCGACGCCTTGCCAAGCCCTCCCTTCTCGGTGTAGAATGGGGTCGTATCAAGGGGACGATTCCGCGTCTCGACACTCCTCAAAGCCTGACCGATGAAAATCCTCGCAGGAATTGTCTGCTGCTTGGTCCCGCTGGCGGCGATCGGACAAACCACCCCACCGGACCGGCGAGCGAGGGTAACTGCCGTGGCACTGGTCTACTCGAAAAGCTATGAAATCAATCTGGCCGGGTTGGAGCGGGCACACCCGTTCGATATCCACAAGTACGAGAAGATCGCCGGGCAGCTTCTGCAAGACGGCATCGTCGGCACCCGCGATTTTCACGAGCCCGGCGAGTTGACCCGCGAGCAACTCCTGCTGGTCCACACGCCCGGCTTCTTGAAAAGCCTCGAGGACCCGAAGAACGTGGCCACGTACCTCGAGGCGCCCATCGTCGGCATGTTGCCCCCGCCGTTGGTGGAGCATGGCATGTTGAAGTCGTTCCGCTGTGCGTCGGGCGGGACGATTCTGGCCTGCCGTTTGGCGCTGAAGCACGGGATCGCCGTCAACATCGGCGGCGGATATCACCACGCCAAGCCGGACCGCGGCGAGGGATTCTGCGTCTACGCCGACATGCCCATCGCCATTCGCCTCCTGCAACGGGAGAATGCCCTTCGCCGGGTGTTGGTGGTCGATCTCGACGTACACCAGGGCAACGGCACGATCGTCTGCTGCCGGAATGACGATTCGGTGTTCACCTTCTCGATGCACGAGCGCGACATTTACCCGATTCCCAAGGAGAAGGGCGATCTCGACGTCGAACTGGTCGGCGGCACGACCGACAAGACTTACCTGGAGACGCTTCAGCGGCACCTGCCCGGCTTGTTCGGCCGCAGCCGCCCGGACCTGGTGATCTTCCAGGCCGGCTGCGACCCGCTGGCCGAAGATCCGTTGGCGAACCTTTCTCTGACCAAGGCGGGCATCGTCGAGCGAGACGCCTATGTCATCGATACCTGTGTCCGGCTTGGCATTCCCGTGGCGATGGTGCTCGGCGGGGGATACAGCAAAGAGGCCTGGGCAGTCCAGTACGCCAGCATCCGCCGCATCCTCCAGACCCACCGCGTGTTGCGGCAGGAGCCGGATCCGTCGACCAAACCGGGGCCGAAGAAGTTCCAAGGCTCGTAATGCCCCGATTCACCGGGTGCCGTTCGGCAAAACGGCGAGAAGACCGCATGAATGCGGTCACTACGAACCGGATTGATCTTGCCTTTCCGCGTCTCTAGGGTTATCTTCTCGCCCCCCTTCCGCGAAGGACCGTCCGGGAATCGTGTTCACAGCCCTCGGAAAGGAACCATGAACGTCAAGGCCGGTCCGCTCGCTGCTCGCCCCTTCGCCCGTCCGGCTGGCCAACTCGCCCGAAAAAAACGGGTCGCCGGGTCCTCGAAGGCGCTAGCCTTGGGCTAGGATTATGTAACAGCCCGGAACCGTTCGATGATCGAACCTCACGGCCCCGTTCTCGGGCGAGAAATGGCCGTGCCCGCGTGCCAGTGGAAACAGGAGACATTCGTACAATGGCAGCTTTTTCAGTCAGCCCCTCGGGCGAAAAATTCGCAATTCCCGAAAAACACGAATATGCGGAGGAATTGGCGCGTCTGGAAAAACTCGTCGAGCAGGCCCGCGCCGAGGACAAGGAAATCGTCGTGGTGATGGGCGTGGGCTTCGTCGGCGCCGTGATGGCCGCGATCATTGCCGACACGGTCGACAAGAAGACCGGCAAACCGAGCAAGTTCGTCATCGGCTGCCAGCGCCCCAGCACGCGAAGCTACTGGAAGATCCCTCTGCTCAACCGCGGCGAGTCGCCCGTGAAGGCCGAAGACCCGGAAGTCGATCCGATGATCGCCCGTTGCGTGAACGAGAAGAAGACGCTCACCGCGACGTTCAACAGCGACTGCCTCGCGCTGGCCGATTGCGTGGTGGTCGACGTGCAGTGCGACTACACCAAACACGAATTGGGCAACATGCGGACCGGCGAGGCCGAAATGTCCGCGCTGGAAGCCACCATGCGGACCATCGGCCAGAAGATCCAGCCGAACTGCCTCACCCTGATCGAGACCACCGTGGCGCCGGGCACTACCGAGTTCGTCGCCTGGCCGATCATGAAAAAGGCCTTCGCCGGCCGGGGCATCGACTCCGATCCGCTGTTGGCGCACAGTTTCGAGCGAGTGATGCCGGGCAAGGAATACGTCTCCTCGATCCGCGATTTCTGGCGGGTTTGCTCCGGCTGCGACGCGGAGGCCCGGGATCGGGTCGAAAAGTTCCTCCACGAAGTGCTCAACACCGAACGGTTCCCGCTGACCGTGATGGACCGGCCGATCGAGTCGGAAACGACCAAAATCGTCGAGAATTCCTATCGGGCGACCATCCTCGCCTTCCTCAACGAGTGGAGCCTGTTCGCCGAACGCAACGGCGTCGATCTGACCAAAGTGATCGAAGCCATCCGCGTGCGGCCCACCCACAGCAACATCATCTTCCCCGGCCCGGGAATCGGCGGATACTGCCTGCCGAAGGACGCGGGGCTGGGCTACTGGGCCTACAAGCACATCCTCGGCTTCGAGGACGGCGACAGCGTCTTCAAGATCAGTCCGACCGCGGTGGACATCAACGATACCCGGGCGCTGCACGTGGCCGAACTGACGCGCGACGCCCTGCGCAACATGGGGCGATACATCGCGGGGGCCGACGTGTTGATCTGCGGGGCCAGCTACCGCCAGGACGTCGGCGACAC
>DATLAN010000082.1:0-5276 GCA_035527455.1 Thermoguttaceae bacterium | reverse complement strand
CCGGCGGCCCTGCCGTTTGGGGTTCCGGTCGCGCCGAAGATGGCGGCACCCGACGACGGAAATGATCCGCGTCCTCCCGGACGGAAAGGCGACATCAACGGGGATCGTGGGAGGATGAACCTTCGAACCATTGCTTCCACCGGACGGGTTGAAGCCGCGCCGGTGGATCACACGTTCGATGAGAGAGGAGTATAGGCATGGCAAGTCGGCCGTTGATTGCTTGGGCCGTATTGTGCGCCATGGCAACGACCGCGGCCGCAAAACCTCGTCCGGCGCTGGACCGCTACGGCGATCCGTTGCCGGCCGGTGCGGTGGCGCGGTTGGGGCAGGTGCGGGTGTGCGACTATAGCTACATCGAGGGTGCCAAGTTTTCGGCCGACGGGAAGCGCCTGATCTGCTTTCGCGGCTACGGCCGTGTGGGCATCTGGGACGCGCGGGGCGGCCAACTGATCCACGAGTTCAATCTCGGAGATTCCAACCCGGAGAAAAGGGCCGTCTCGGCCGACGGTTCGACGACCGCCTGGTTCTGCGGCGACTACGTCGTCAGGACCTGGGACCTGACGCACGGCAAGATGTTGGGCCAGCGCGAGTTCCGCCGACACCTGGACCAGTTGGCCCTATCGAGTGATGGAAAACTGTTGCTGACCGTGTCGGCCGAGAAAACATTCTGCTTATGGGACGCGGCCACCTTCGAGAAGAAGCACGAGATCCTCGACCGGGACTACGTGCGGGCAAAGCTCCTGACGCTGTCTGCCGACGGCAAGCTCTTTGCCGTGGCCGGGGAAGATAAGCACATCGGCGTGTGGCAGTTAGATACGGGCAAGCGGACCTTTCGATTCGGGCCGTTGGCAACGAAACCTACAGCTTTGCTCTTCAGCCCCGGCGGCAAAACGCTCATTGCCGGACTTGAGGACAGCACCGTCCATCGCTTCGACCTCGGGACCGGAGAGGCCGCCAAGCCACTGGTCGGCGAGCAGGGCGAGACGACGCCCGATCACGTGGACATCGGGCACTCGCAGCAACCGATGATGGAAACGGTGTACCGGGCACCGATCCGCGCCCTGGCCTATTCGCCGGACGGACACACGTTGTGGGTCGGCCATCCCACGATTGCCCGGGCTTGGGACCCGGCCGCCGGCAAGGTGCTCAAGTCCGTCTCGCTTTCGCCGCAGCGCGAAATGTCGACGGCCGGGCTGAAGTACCTGCTATTCGAGGAGCGGCTCATGGGTAATCGCGACCTTGCCGCCTTCTCGCCCGATTGCCGAACGGTGGTTACCGGCGGGCGGCCCTATTTGCATTTCTGGGACCTGACCGGGGGCGTCGAATTGCGAACCGGCGAAGGCCACGGCAGCCCGATTTTCGCCATGGCGGTCGGCCCCGCCGGCAAGTTGCTGGCCACCGGTTCGGACGGCGGCGTGATTCGGCTGTGGCAGTTGCCCGGCGGTGAGCCGCTGGGGGTCCTCGGAACACACGATGACAAGGTGCGATCCCTGGCGTTCTGCCAGGGCGGTAAGGCCCTGGTTTCCGGCGGACTCGACCGGCGGCTGCGGTTTTGGGACGTTGCCACGAGGAAACCACTCCGCGAACAGCCGGCGGACGCCTACCCGTGGTTCATGGCCGCCAGCCGTGACGGACACACGTTGGCAGTAACCGGGTCGGAGTCGATCGCGCTCTACGACGCGGTGACCGGCAAGCGGACCGGCGCCGCTGCCGGGCGCTTCGGCCGCCCGAGGTTCAGCAGCGACGGCAAGCTCTTGGCGATCGGCACCCGACAACAGCTTTGCCTATGGGACGTGATCGACGGGAAGATGCAAACGAGCGTCGACTTGCCGGAAGAGCCCATATTCAGCGGCGCGTTTTCGTCGGATTTGCGGCTGGCCGTCGTTGCCCGGTCCGCCGGGCCGGTCGTGTGGGACCTCAATGCCGGGAAAGCGGTCCTGAGCCTGGAGAAGCATGACGCCTACATCACGGCGGCCGCCTTTTCGCCCGACGATCGGCTGCTTGCGACCGCGTCGTACGACGGCCACGTGCGACTTTGGGAAATGCCGTCGGGCAAGCGGCTGGCCACCTTCACAGGTCATACGGCTTCGGTCAATGCACTGGCGTGGCTTCCGGACGGGAAGACGCTCGCCAGCGGCTCCGCAGACGCCTCGATACTATTGTGGGACGCCGGCCGACATGTTGCTGCCCCGGCGCCGGAAAGATGATGCGAGCGCACAAAAGGGGGCAGGCCAGTTCTTTGGGTCTTCCAGGGCAGATGGCCGAGGTGATCAGCTACGACCCGCACCACAGGTCCGTCGCGCACAACCGCGCTACGAACGGCTCAAGAACCCTTCGACCCCTGATTCTTCAGCGCCTCGACGCGCCAGGCGGCGTCGGCGGCTTGTTTGATGAGCGTGGTGCTGCGGGCTCCGCGGGCGGCGTTGGTGGCGACGGTCGCCAGGCGGGCGGCCTGATCGAAACGTTTCTGGCCAAGCGCCTCCTGCAATAACCCCAACGCGGCCAGCGCCACTTCCCGATGGCTGTTCAAGCTGCGGGCGGCCCCGCCGAGCGTTTCCAGCGCGGCCACTTTCGCGTCCAAGGCGTCGATCGCGTAGTGCTTCGCCATCGCGTCGATCGCCTCGCCGGCCAGGTCCAGGTCGCCCGCCTCGACGGCCAGGTCCCGCGCCTCGCGGAAGATCACGAAGCGGGCGTCGGGATCGTCGCTGGTGGCGGCAGCGCGGGCCAGCAGTGCCCCGGCGAGTTGGAGCTTCTTCGTGGCGGTGTCTGCCGAGGCGTACTCCGCTTGGAATTGCCCGCGGATCAATTGCTCGGCCTGTTGAAGCCGCCCGGGGTCGGTCACCGGCGGCAGCCGCTCGATCGGACCGCCGGCTCCGCTTTCCCCGCCGAAAGAGCCCAGTTCCAGCATCAAGTCGCCCAGGTCGAATCCCTTTTGGGCCGCTTCGCGCCACAACTGGCGGGCGTAGGCCCGATCGCCGTCCGGATCGACCGCCAGGAACGTGCCCAGGAGGACCTTCGACGTGGCGTCTTTGGGAAACGACTTGTTGACGATGGCCATGGTGATCGACATGGGCATGTTTTCGATTCGCCACGCCCGATTCTGGCCGGCTGCCCGGACCACCAGTTCCTCGCGGCTGGAATCGATGACGGCAACGCGGGTGGTCTTCAGCACCAGTTCTTCCGCGGCCCCGAGTTGGGCCACGCTTTGTCGCATCCCTTCCCAGAACTCCCCGAGATACCCGAGCATCGTCTGCAAACGGGCCGCCTGCTGCCGTTCCTCCGGCGTCTGGGCATTGGCGGCGGCCGACTCGATATGTTGACCGGCCGTGGCCAAATCGTGCTCGGACATGGAAAGACGGGCTGCCGAAACCGCCTGGGTGAACGTCGCCTGTTTCTGGGCGTCCGCGGCCGGCTCGGGATTCGCCGGTTCCGGCGGGTTCGGGTCCGTCGTCGGCGGGTCTGCCGGTTCCGGTGGATTGGAGTCCGGCGGCTGAGGATCGACCGGTTCGGGCGGATCGACGGCGGGGTCCGTCGGCGACTTCACCGGCGGTTCATCGGGTGGAGCGGTCTTCAGGGGCTGATCGATCGAATCGGCCGGCGTTTTCGTCGGGTCCGAAGCGGGCGAGTCCCGGCCGTCTTGGTCCGTGCCCGACATCTGCACCAGCACCGGCTCGGGATCGGGACTCAAGGCGATGTTCTTGAAGACGACCGCCAAGCCCGCGATGGCGACCAACAACACGGCGATGACAACCAGGGTCGGCACGATTTTCTTGGGAGCGGTGGGCGCCGAGGAATCGAACGCCACGGCCGTTGGCGCTGCTGCGGCAGCGGGCCGGCCAAAGGCGGCGTCCGGCCGGGGGGGCGCATCCGTCGGCATCGGCGCTGCCGGACCGGCCGGCGAAACCCACGCGCCGGCCGGTTGTCCGAACTGGCCGGGTGTCGGGATCGGAATCCCCGAGGGCGGCTGCATGGACATCCACGAGGGCGCCGGCGGCGTCGCTCCCGATGGTGGTGGATTGAAGGGCGACGGCGCCGGTTGCTGTGGCTGCGGCGTAGAAGTCGGGGGCATATCGGGGAAGAACGACGACGGTTGCCCGGCCGGAGGTGCCGGCGAAGGGGTCGAAGGCGGATTGCCGGCCGTCGGCGAGGTACCCCACCAGCTACCCCCCATCGTGGGCGGAGTCGCCAAGGTCGGCGCTTGTGGGCCGGCCGGAGTTGGCGTTTGGGGAGCAGCCGGTCGAGCGGGCGTCTGCGTCGTCAGGCTCGCGTCGTAGGCCGCCTTGCTGTGGGGGTCCAGCAGGCAGATCTTCGCCGCCTGAAGCTGATCGAGCAGCCGCCCCCAGTCGGGCAAATGGGCCCCGGGGCGAATCTTCCGGATTCGGGCCATCCGCACATCGGCCGCGTTGGCAATGGCCTGCGGATCGCTCTCCAGCGGCTTCAGCCCCAGCAGGGCGTAAAGATCCGGCGGCCGCCCACCGCCCTGGATGTCGAGCCATTCGAGATAAGGGTCAAAGGGTTCCGGCACCTTGGCTCCTGACGGCTTGCGAAATGTCGGCGGGGGGGGATCCTGAGCGAGTAGTCTATCTTATTCGGGCGCAGACGCTCATCGCAAGAGAATTCGTCGAACAGGGGGGTGGTTTATTGCCTCGAAGCCTGCCGGAACGTGATAAAGAGTCTTACGTCGCAACTTGTTCGCAGGGTGCGCGCATGTTTGACGTAACCAATTGTGACAGAAATGTTTAGCGGGCGGGCTCGCCCGCCGTTTGGTTGCGGCTCTGCCGCGTTGGGGGAATCGCGGGCGCGGGCCGAAAAGATGCACTTTCGAGAGTCTCGGTCACCTGCGGTGGCGGGTCGCCACCGTACATCGAACACGCTATCCTTACACGGGGAACTTTGCGGCGCGGAAAACCGTCTCAAAAACCGGGCGCCAGCGAACCTCCGCGCTGCCGCTGTGCGCCGACCGAGCGGAGAGATCACCATGAGCATGACACTTTGCGTGGTTTGGATGATGGTTGCCGGTCCGGCGGCGGGTGCCGATCAGGTTGCCGACAACGCCGGGATCAGCGCCGGCAGTATGAAGGACTATTTCGACGAGGTTCGCTCGAAGTACGAAAGCCGTACCGAGTGGTTCGACCTCGATTTGCCTTGGGCGAAGCGCGACGCGATGGAAGTTTCCGTCGTTCCGAAGTGACAATTACCAAGTCGACAAAGGAGACCGAACGATGAAATCCCTCCGACTGTTTTTCGTCACCACTCTTGCCGGCGCCGTGCTGTTC
>DATLAN010000081.1:0-5059 GCA_035527455.1 Thermoguttaceae bacterium | reverse complement strand
CCAGCGTCAGGCCGGCCACGCCGCCGAGTTGAAACACTATATTCAGGTCCGCCCGCTGCACCGCTGCCGCATTGGGACCGGTCGGCGCGTACTCGATCGCGTCGTCGCCGGCGGTGCCGTTGACGGTTACGGCGCCGCCGTTTGCGTTCAGGTTCACTATTTCAACGTTCGACAGCGTCACGGTGCCCAGCCCGCCGCCGGTCACCGTGGGCAGATCGAGCAGGTTCACCGTCACCGGGTCGCCGTTTCCGATGAGGTTTAGCACGTCGGACAGTAACCGCCTCCCTTCCAGAAGCTCGAACCTAGCTCGCCGGGTGCGACGGGCAGGGAAATGCTTCGCGTTGCCAGCAGTTGACGAACGACGGGTCTTGTTCCGCTTGCCGAATGAGTTGGGTATCCACATGGTCCACTACTCCTGTTGAAAGGCAGCGAGGAAAGGTGTGTTCAATATCGATTGTGTGGCCGCGCCGGAAAGTCCACGAAGGCCCCAGCTTCTCTGCGTCTTCGCCGAATCCGTTCCTCTCCAACCTGGCGGGCGGCAGGGCAGTGCCACCTTCGATACGATCGAAACCGAGATAAGTGATCTGGCCACCGAAGTAGTTGGCGAACTTCGATCGGATCCACATGCGTAGAACCCAAGACTAGCTAGCACTGGTAGCTTTGATGGACGATATGATATAATGGGCAAAGTGCGGTGTCAATTAGTTTTGCAAAACAAATTCAGACCAGGGAGAACCGGAAGCACAAGAGGACTGGGCCGGGAGGGCTGGTTGAGAAGTGAGATAACCCGAACACGACTGAGACGCACCCTCTGCGTAGGGAAAACTGTTTACAATGGAGAGAATTCGTTGGATAGAGAAAGCGCCTCCCTATCTAGAGGGGCGCCCCATGGGGGCACCGTCGTCGAAGACAAATTGCCCTGCAAAGGCAGCTCGCGTGCAGACCGGGCATGCCAAGTCGTTCTCAGCGCAAAAAAAACCGGGCGGGTATTGAAACCCGCCCGGCGCTGTGCCGCCCTTCTGTGACTGCAGTATGCCTTCTAGAATCGAACTTCCGCTCGGACACTCAGACCGTCGAACGTCATGGTGTTGCCCAGACCGAGGAAGTTGTTCGTTTGCACGCCGGCGATGAATTCGTTGGTCATCACCGTGTTGTACCAGGCGCTGACGAAGTACCCGCCCGTGAACCGCCAGCACTCGTTGGGGCTGACCCAGCCCAAGCCGATCTCCAAATCCAGAATGGACACTATTCGGCCGGCCGACCAGCCGGTGTCAACGACACTGGCGTCGTAGTCCTCTCCCTGGGCGTAGGTCGCTCGGAACTCGCCCCCGACGAAGCTGGCTATCCCGCGACCGTACAGCAGGAAACCGGACCTGGCAGAGCGAGTCTCGCCCTCCAAGCCCAGACGGATGCCGCCGCCATCGAACCGGATGCTGGTATCGACCGTTTCCACGCCGTTGACGGCGTACTGTGAACGGAATTCCTGCCCCAGCCCGGCATATCGGGCACCAACCAGGTAGTTGAGAGAATACAGCCTGCCGCAAGCAAATTCTTCCCGGTAATCGAGGTCTACCAGGTGAAAATCCACGTCAAGAGTGGCGTTGGCATCCAAGCCGTCACTTGTGGCGCCCAAAGTGAAGGGGTGCGCGACCATGGAGCGGATGACGTACGGAGCAGCGGTGTTGATCTGATCGAACGTGCTACTTTCGAACCGCGTGTACGTTGCTCCAAGGCTGGTCCCATCGGGGTAGACACGGGCGAAGCCCACACGGAACGCCGGTTCATAGTCGGGATCAACGACACCGACTCGCCCCACCTGGACCGGCACGGCCGGCGGCGGCGCGATTGGTCCATTGAAAGGAACCGCGAAGACAACCTCCGCATTGCGGGGACGCATGTAAAGGAATTCGCCGAAGATGTTCCAAGCAGATTTGCGACAGGCGCCTGCCGAACAACTGTCATCGACGAATTCGTCACACGACGCGAACAGACCAGCCTCTGGCAGCTCTTCTGGGGACTCCCACGCGGGAGACGTTAGCAGCGAATCATCGATGGGAAGGTCCGCAGACCGGGTTGGCTCTTGTCCGACACACGGAAGAGTAAGGAGCGCCAACGTCACGGCAACCGCGAGCAATTTTGAGTTCATGACTGACCCCCTGCAGGCCTGAATACACCTTTGCCCCATGACATATCTAATCCAATCGACCGCCAAAGGCGATAAAGCCAGTAGAAGCCGAATACTCGTTACTGCCAACCCGGTTTACCCAAGTTCACTTGAGTTGTATGTCTGGACGGCTGGCGGCTGCGCCGTGGGGACTGCCTGACACGATTCACCACGATGCCGAAACAGCGTCGGCCGCCGGATGAGCGTATGACCGCTCCAAGCGACGCGGCTAACCGGTCGGCTGGCGGAAGTCCCCGAGGTTGGACGCCCATAAAGAAAGCCGGGCAGGTAACGAGACCCACCCGGCGAATGGCTGTCTTCGACCTTGCGTGCCTGTGTCGTGCCTTCCCTAGCCCGGATTATTCATGACCCCGGGAATTGCGTGACACACTGTCGTAGCCACATTCGCCAGAACGTGGTCGTAACCCTTGGGCACGCTCCACGTTCTGGCGAACGTAGCTACAAGCCTATGAATAATCGGGGCTAGAAGCGGAGTTCGGCCCGGGCGCTCAGGCCATCGAATGTAAGCGTGTCGTCAAGGCCGAGGAAGTTGTTGCCTTGTACGCTGCGAATAAAGCCGCCGGTTGTCACCGTGTTGTACCACGCGCTGACCAAATAGCCTCCCGTGAAGCGCCATCGCTCTCGAGGACTGATCCAGCCTATCCCGATCTCTAGTTCGACGATCGAGACAATCCGGCCGCCCGACCACCCGGTGTCGACGACACTGGCGTCGTAGTCTTCTCCTTGGGCGTAGGTTGCCCGGAACTCGCCACAGACGAAGCTTGCTATTCCACGGCCATACAAGAGACAACCGGTATTCGGGGAGCGAGTTTCCCCCTCCAAGCCCAGGCGGATGCCGCCGCCATCGAACTGGACATTCGTCTGGACTGTCTCCAGACCAATAACGGAATACTGCGCCGTGAAATCCTGGTTCAATCCCGCATATCGGATGCCAACCAGGTAGTTCATGGAATAGTGCCGCCCGCAGGCAAATGTTTTGCGATAGTCAAGATCCGCCAAATGGAAATCCATGGCGTGGCGGGCACCGGCGTCGAGGCCATCGCCGATCGCGTCGAGCGTCGAGGGGTGTGAAACCATGGAGCGGATGACCTGACCAGCGTCAGCGCTAATCTGATTCGCGGATGTGCTCTCGAAACGTGTGTACGTCAGCCCGAGCCTGCTGCAATTGTGCCAGGCAAAGTCCAGGCCCACACGGAAGGCCGGCTCATAGTCAGGATCGACGACGCCTGCTCGCCCGGTTTGGATCGGGACAGCCGGCGGCGGCGCGATTGGTCCATCGAAGGGAACGGCAAATACGATCTCCGCGTTGCGGGGACGCATGTAAAGGAATTCGCCGAAAACACCAATCCTCAACCCGCAACCGCCGTCAGAACACCCCTTCTCGCAGACCGATTCGTCCCAGGATACGAGTGTTGCCTCCTGCAACTGCTCCCGTACAGACTCGAAAGGAGCGAACTGAGGAGGGGCACCGTCAGCAAAGTAGTCAGCGAAGATTTCCTGCGCGTGGACCGTCGAATGGACAGCCGGCAGGACCAATATAGCAACAAGGACGAACAGTGTCGGTCTCATATTCCCCCCTTGTGGTAACATTACCACGGATGCCCCGAATTCCACCGGACCACATATACGGCCCCATCGAGCACAATCGCATCGATCTTTTCACCCATTGGAACCGGTACAACCGACACATTGCTCACGACATTCATCGGCCGAGGAACAGGTCCGAAGTAACGACAACCAAGACGAGCGTCACCATCGGCCGCGTTTGCCGTACTTGGCCGATGCCAAAAGCCAAATCAACCGTCACATTGGTTGCGATAGGTAGAGGCGAGACAACGCCAACAATTGGTATATTCGCCACATCTTCACGCGCTTGGAGGCGGGTCTCGACCCTTTGCAGCAATCGTTTTCATCCATACGGGTGCGTTCGGCGGTCGAAGCATCCGGCCAATCCCACGAGGGGGGAAGGAGCCGGACTTTGGACGAGCGAAGACGTCGAGTCTGCTCGCCCGTTTGGCCAAAAGAAGTTATCCAAAGCTGAAATCGTTGCACGTCCTGGTTTGGGAGCGCAGAAGAAGGCCGCGTCTCGATAATAGTACCGCAGCAAGCCGCCGAGTCGCTCGCGGCATGGAATCTCAGCATCGCGGCGGCCGACTTTGTTACCGCGATCGACCAACGCCGACAGACGGTTACCCAATTACTTGCTCTGTGGCAGTTTATCAGCACGGCGCTCTTTTCAGGGCAGACCGCTTCTAGACGCGCCGTTCTCACCGCAAATCGATGCAAACTGTACAGCACCCCTGCGATCACCCCGCCCCATGATCGTCGCCCCAACTCCCGCAGATATATACACTTATACACTCCTAGCCTCGGCCTCCGGAGCCGAAGGCTACAGGTTCGACTTCAAGGCCGACCTGGCCACGGCGCACGACCGGTTCGTGGCCACGCTGATCGCCGCGGTGGCCGAATGGGAATCGGCGGTGACCAGCGAGCGCTGCCGTGAGGTCGCCCAGCGTCTGAAGGAAGAGGGTCGGCCCCGGGGCAACAAGGCACCCTACGGCAAGAAGATCATCGGCCGCAAGAAGACCCGCCGGTTCGTCGACGACCCCGAACAACGCCGCGTCGGCCAGCAGATCATCCGGCTGCGCGACGAGTTCCGACTGTCCTGGGAGACGATCTCCGACCACATCGAAGAGGCGCTGGCCCGGTACGAGAACCGCCGGGCGCGCCCGAAGTGGGGCGGGCACCCCAAGCGCGTCTACAATCCTCGCCACGTCCACCGGGTCTACCACCAGGAACGGAAATTCCAGGACGAAGAGCGGCGGCGGGCCGACGCAGAACGAAAGCAAGAACTCGCCAACCTCTGACGCGGCA